>CAMDEU010000100.1 GCA_945897085.1 Spirosoma fluviale
GCTTTCAGTTGGGCTACTCTGGAAGCTCCTGTAACACTAGATGCCTTGGCTTGCAGTTGTGTGGTGTTGCTTCGGTTGCTATTGCCGTCTGCGGTTGCCTGCAAGCTAACCAGCTGTGCGGTACTGGATCGATTGTCGGAATACTCTAGTTCCCCAACATCACTTTTCGCCTCTTGCTTTGGGGCGGGAGTGGCTTTTTTACTTTCAGGTTTTGGGGCACTCTTTACTTCTGCCATTGGAGGAAATCACTTTGGTTTAATAATAAAATCAAGGTAGCAAAAAAATCTTTGTCACGATCCATGTCCTTAAAATTGCTTGCCTATTTTTATCGATTTGATACAAATTCGCTGGATTTGAGTTTTTTTTATCTCTTTTCAGACTTGGATGAATGCGTTGAGGATGGAAATAGTCAGTTTTCTAAATAAAAATAAGCTAGCCAGCATGTTTTGGGTTTACATTTCCTCTCCCTTTTCAGGACTTCCAAGCCATCAATATCCATACTTCCCTTTCCACCTTTTAGAAAGGAAGGTTTGCAGTTCCTGTTCCCGAACGTTGTCGCCTGGTTGGTAGAGGGTGGTATTTTTGATCTCCTCGGGTAGAAATTCCTGGTTCACAAAATTTCCTGGAAAATCATGAGCATACTGATAGCCCTTTCCATAATTGAGGTCCTTCATCAGCTTCGTTGGCGCATTGCGTAAGGGGAAGGGAACGGACAGATTTCCTGTTTCTTTGACCAGTGCCTGGGCTTGGTTGATGGCTAAATATGAAGCATTGCTTTTGGGGGAACTGGCCAAGTAGGTCACGCATTGGGAAAGAATAATCCGGGCTTCGGGATAGCCAATGATCTTCACCGCCTCAAAAGAGCTGGTGGCCAAAAGCAAGGCATTTGGGTTGGAGTTTCCAATATCTTCCGAAGCCAATATGACGAGCCTACGGGCAATAAATTTGACATCTTCTCCTCCCTCAATCATCCGAGCCAACCAATATACGGCGGCGTTGGGGTCTGATCCCCGGATGGATTTGATGAATGCCGAGATGATGTCATAGTGCTGCTCTCCTGATTTGTCATAGAGGGCTACTTTCTGTTGTGCGATCTGCATGACCTTCTCGTCGGTAATTACACAAGGATTTTCCTGGATTCCATCGATGACGATTTCCAGGAGATTGAGTAGCTTCCGTCCATCTCCTCCCGAAATTCGCAGTAAGGCATCTGTTTCCTGTAGCTCTACTTGAATTTTTTTCAAGTCAGCATCTCTTTCCAAGGCCTGATGCATCATCTCAAGTAGATCGGCTTTGCCCAAAGGATTTAAGGTGAATACCTGGCAGCGGGAGAGGAGTGCTGAATTGACTTCAAAGGAAGGATTCTCGGTAGTGGCGCCGATGAGTCGGATGACGCCCTTCTCTACAGCGCCCAAAAGCGCATCCTGCTGGGATTTGTTGAAGCGGTGGATCTCGTCTATAAAAAGTACGACGCCCGTCTGAAACTTGGCCTTGTCGATGATCTCTCGGATGTCTTTTACTCCAGAGTTGATAGCAGACAAGGGAAAGAAGGGTGCCTTGATCTCATTGGCAATGATGTTGGCAATCGTGGTTTTTCCTACCCCCGGAGGGCCCCAAAGGATGAGGGAGGGCACATTTCCCGATTTGATCGCTTTGTGCAGAAAAGAGGAGGGTGAAGATAAATGCTCCTGGCCGATCAAGTCTTCCAGTCTGGAGGGACGCATACGTTCGGCTAGGGGGGTGGGGTTCATTTTTTTTGAAGCGATTAATGTTGTACCAAGTACCAAGTACAATGTACCAAGAGGGCTGTACTAGTACAAAGTAGGGTATTCGGGTATTTGTATGTTTCTTCTTTATTCTTCAATCGGAGTTCAGCATTCCTCATTTGAAGAGTATCAATTATCAAGAGGATTCTTTTGCGAATTCATACTTGGTGCTTTGTACCTGGTACATTGTACCCCATAATAAATACTAGAAATCAATCTAATTCTTACCTACCCGTTTTCCAAACTCCTCCAGGTGATCGTCTCCAAAGTCCAGGTGGGTGACGAAGCGAACGAGGTCTTTCCCAAATTTCACCCCCTTGATTCCTTTGCTGCTTAACTGTTGAAGGAATACCTCGGGAGTCAAGCCCTCTAGGCGCGCAATCACAATATTGGTGGCCACAGGGAGCACTTCTGCCACATGAGGAGCCTGTATCAGGAACTGACCAAGTACCCGCGCTCGATGGTGGTCTTCTTTCAAACGCTCCACTTGGTGATCGAGGGCATAGATTCCCGCTGCAGCCAGAAATCCTGCTTGGCGCATGCCGCCGCCAAACCCTTTTCGAACCTTCTTGGCCCGCTTGATGTCGGGCTTTGTGCCGAGCAGCACCGAACCAATCGGGCAGCCCAAGCCCTTGCTGAGGCAGATGGAAATGGTGTCAAAATGTGCGCCCCAGTCGGCAGGACTTTCTCCGGTTTCGACTAAGGCATTGAACAACCGGGCACCATCGAGGTGGAGCTTAATGCCTTTTTCTTTGCAGAGCGCATGGATGGGCTTGATTTCGTCGAGGGTGTAGATACTTCCGCCTCCCTTGTTCATCGTATTTTCAAGAGAAACTAAAGTGGTTTCGGGTGCATGTACATCGTCTGGGTTGATGGATTCGGCCACCTGCGAAGCGTTGATTTTTCCCAAATCACCTGTCAACAGCTTTACTGAAGCCATGGAATTGGCCATGATTCCCCCACCCTCGTAGAGGTAAATGTGGGAATACTGATGGCAGATCACCTCTTTTTGTGGGCCTGTATGCAATCGGATGGCAATTTGGTTGGTCATCGTGCCAGAGGGGCAAAATAAGGCTGCTTCCATCCCAAAAAGGGTTGCAATCTTAGTTTCCAGGGCGTTGACTGTGGGATCTTCGCCAAATACATCGTCGCCGAGCGGGGCGGCAAACATGGCTTCTTTCATCCCCGCAGTAGGCTGAGTGAGGGTGTCGCTTCGTAAATCAAGGAGTTGCATCAATTTGTTTCGTCTTTTTTGAAGAATAGGTCTAGGCTAGTTTTTTCTTTTTTGGAAAACTCCTTCCATATCTGAGAGTTCTAAATTTAGGGCCTTGGTGGAAATTTGAATTTCTACCAAGGAGATGCCCAATGAGATCAATAAGGAGAGAATGCTGCTGACAAATACCCAGTTGGCCTCCTCTGTGAATCCCTTGAATAGTAAAAACATGCAGATTACGCAGAGTAAAAAACTAAATACTCCAAAGAGTTGCATGTTTTTGATTAGGTTAAGTCTGCGTCTAAGGTTGTGAATCTGTTCCACAATAATCTCCTGATCTGGGTCTATGAGGTAGTTTTTGTGAAGTCCTCGAATCAGGGTAGCGATGGCCAAAAACCGGTTAGTATAGGCCAGCATCAACAAGGTGATGGCCGAAAAAAGGAGTGCAGGGGTGGAGAGTTCAAGTTCCATAGGTAAGCAGGCAATTCTAGGTTGTAAGTTGAGAAAAAGAAATGAAAAAGCCCGCCCCAAGATGCCTACGAATAAAATAAGGCAGTTTTGGAGCGGGCTAAAGAAATAAGAATTCTTACAAGTGGATCACCTCGTCGTAGGCTGCAGCGGCAGCTTCCATGATCGCTTCGGACATGGTCGGGTGCGGATGTACGGTTTTGATAAGTTCGTGACCAGTAATCTCTAGCTTACGGATCGCAACGATCTCGGCAATCATCTCGGTAACATTGGCACCGATAAGGTGGGCACCGAGGAGCTCTCCGTATTTTTTATCGAATACTAGCTTTACAAAACCATCCTTTGCGCCTGCAGCGGAGGCTTTTCCGGATGCAGAAAAAGGAAACTTGCCGATGCGAACTTCATGCCCTGCAGCTTTCGCCTTGGCTTCGGTCATGCCTACGGAAGCTATTTCTGGAGAGCAGTAAGTGCAACCGGGAATGTTTCCATAATCCAGAGGCTCAGGGTGATGACCCGCAATTTTTTCTACGCAAATAATCCCTTCTGCCGAAGCTACGTGTGCTAGCGCTGGCCCGAGTACCACATCTCCTATGGCATAATAGCCAGGCATGTTGGTTTGGTAGTAGTCATTTACTTGGATTTTTCCTTTATCTACCAAAATGCCTACTTCTTCTAGGCCGATATTTTCCAAGTTGGAAACTACTCCAGCGGCAGAGAGAACCACCTCACAGTCAAGTACTTCCTCGCCCTTAGCTGTTTTGACGGTTACCTTACAACCTGTTCCTTTGGTGTCCACTTTCGTCACCTCGGAGGAGGTCATGATGGTGATTCCTGATTTTTTATAGATTTTTTCAAGTGCTTTGGATACCTCTTCGTCCTCTACAGGTACGATTCGGTCCATAAATTCCACGATAGTTACCTTAGTGCCAATGGAGTTGTAGAAATAAGCGAATTCCACTCCGATCGCACCTGAACCTACTACTACCATACTTTTGGGTTGCTTCTCGAGGGTCATTGCTTTTCGGTAGCCAATCACTTTCTCGTTGTCTATCTTCAAGGTAGGGAGCTCTCGGGCACGGGAACCGGTTGCGATGATGATATGGTCGGCAGCATATACCGTCTTTATTCCATTCGTATCGGATACTTCTACCTTTTTGCCAGGCTGAATTTTTCCCCAGCCAGAGAGGATATCGATTTTATTTTTCTTCATCAAAAATTGCACACCCTTGCTCATGCCGTCTGCCACCCCACGGCTGCGCTTTACCATCGCTGCAAAGTCTGCTTCCGCACCACTTACTTGGATTCCATAGTCGCTGGCATGGCTGATGTACTCAAATACCTGTGCACTTTTCAACAAGGCTTTGGTAGGGATACAACCCCAGTTGAGGCAGATTCCGCCCAATTCCTCTGCTTCTACAATGGCAGTTTTAAGTCCCAGTTGGGAAGCACGAATGGCCGAAACGTATCCTCCCGGTCCGCTACCCAGTACAATCAAGTCAAATTTTGTCGAAGACATAGTTTAATGGATTTGATATCAAAATAACTCCGCAAAAATAGGTCTTTTGACTTCAGAAAAAAATCTGTTTTGGACCTAGATTTCTCTGGGGAAAAGTTTCATGCTGAATGCCTTAGTGTGGGCTTATTTAATTTTGAGTTCCTATTTTTTTGCTCCTTTTTCTAGGGAAAATTGAAAAAATAAGACCCAAAACCCCTGTTTTTTCGACTTGTTTTAGAACTGAAAAAATCCAAGGTCTAAATCCCGAGAGAAATTTCTATTTTTGGCAAAATCAAAAATGACTGTATTCATGGGATTACTTACAGGAAAAATTGCCTTAGTTACAGGAGCTTCCAAGGGGATTGGTAGAGCCATTGCTACCAAATTTGCTCAAGAAGGAGCGCAGGTGGCCTTTACCTATCTTTCAAGTGTTGAAAAAGGACTTGCGCTAGAGGCGGAATTGGCCGCACACGGGATCCGTGCCAAAGGCTATCGCTCAGATGCATCCGACTTCAAGGCGGCAGAGGAATTAGTCAATGACGTGGTGGCTGATTTTGGAGGTTTAGATATCTTAGTCAACAATGCCGGTATTACCCGAGACAATCTGTTGATGCGAATGACTGAAGAATCATGGGATGAGATCATGAACATTAATTTGAAGTCTTGTTTCAATACTGTAAAAGCAGCAACCCGAGTGATGATGAAAGCCAAGTCTGGATCCATCATCAACATGACCTCAGTAGTGGGTGTGAAGGGAAATGCGGGGCAAGCAAACTATGCCGCTTCCAAGGCAGGTATCATCGGATTCACCAAATCGGTGGCTTTGGAATTGGGTTCCCGCAATATCCGCTGCAATGCAGTGGCACCAGGGTTTATCGAAACCGAGATGACAGAAGTATTGGATGAGAAAACGGTTCAAGGCTGGAGAGATGCAATCCCGATGAAGCGTGGTGGGCAACCTCAAGAAATTGCCGATGCCTGTGTGTTTCTCGGCTCGGAAATGAGTAGTTATATCTCAGGACAAGTACTCCATGTCAATGGAGCGATGTATACCTAACCTTTGAGGTCTTTTTCAGACCTCGAAGGTTTTTAATTTATCCTTTGAGGTCTTTTTCAGACCTCGAAGGATTTAACTCCTCAAAGAAGATAGATTGAAACCTTCGAGGTTTTGGTAAACCTACAGATGAGATTTTAAACCTTCGAGGTTTTGGTAAACCTCAAAGGTTGGACCTAACCTTTGAGGTCTTTTTTGGACCTCGAAGGTTTTTAATTTATCCTTTGAGGTCTTTTTTTGACCTCGAAGGATTTAACTCCTCAAAGAAGATAGATTGAAACCTTCGAGGTTTTGGTAAACCTCAAAGGTTGGACCTAACCTTTGAGGTCTTTTTTTGACCTCGAAGGTTTTATTTTTGCGAAAAAATAACCTCTATTAACTCTCAAGTTCTCTAAAATCAAATTGATTATCTTCTTCCTTGAGGTGATTTTTTTCAAACTCATCGATACCTCCAAACCAGTCTAATACCCAATCGATTTCAAGTTGATTTTCATTTTTTAAAATGAATTTTCCATAGGACGAATATTCCCATTTTTTAAAATCTTGAATTAGTCCATGCCGTTGTGGATTTCGATGAATGTACTTGATGACCTCAGTTAAGTAGCTGTCTGTATCGATTTGTTTTCTTTTGAATTTTCTTTGAAATAGTCCTCCATGTCTTTCAAAGGCCTTGTTGTACGATTTTGAATAGGAATTCAAGAAATTAGAAAATGCAGAAAGAGCAGCAGCCTCATTTGTTGACTCCCTTACTTGAACTAAAAAATGAAAATGGTTCGGAAGTAAGCAATAGCAAAAAGTAGCAAAATGCTTGGAGCAAAAATCAGAGTACCTTCTTAGAAAGTAGGCGTAATTTCTCTCATTTCTGAAAAGGAGTTCATTACCAATTGTTCGCGAATAGATGTGGAAAAATTTTCCAGGGATTAATGGGTCATACATAAAAAATGAGTTTAAAAAGATGAAACCTAACCTTTGAGGTCTTTTTTGGACCTCGAAGGTTTAATTATTTAAAAATAGAACTTTGAAACCTTCGATGTTTTGGTAAACCTACATACAGATGAGATTTTAAACCTTCGAGGTTTTGGTAAACCTCAAAGGTTTTTTTCCAAGAATGGATAGCGGTAGTCTGTTGGGGAAACCAAAGTTTCTTTGATCGTACGAGGAGATACCCAACGGAGCAAGTTGATCATGGAGCCCGCTTTGTCGTTGGTGCCGGAAGCCCTTGCTCCACCGAATGGCTGCTGTCCAACGACCGC
>CAMDEU010000101.1 GCA_945897085.1 Spirosoma fluviale
CTTTCGCATTTAGAATAGATCCTGTACTACGTGTGATGGCCGTAACACCAGTATGTGTGTAGGTTGTTATTTCTTTTTGGAAATCGAAATCTGAATCGTGTTTCAACCATAAAGGATATTTTTTTGGCTCTTTAAAAAAATTAATTGAGTTTACTTTTTTTGCTAAAAATTGTTGATTTACCGAATCTAATGTTGTGATCACCAAATCTTTACTGCTTTTAAAATTGAACTTTCCCAGCTGAATTGATTTTGGTTCTGTACTCAATTTTAATTTTTGCTGGAGTAATTTAGAAATGTCTTTTGTACAAGAAATTGAACCGTTTTCCAATTTGATTTTTAAACTGTCTAGACTTATATCTTCACTTAAACTGAGGAAGGACCCCATGACTATCAAGGGAATGCTGTCGTTTGCTAAATTGGTTGAATTTTTGTTTGCTTCGCCTGAAGTCTCTTTTTTATTCAATAGTGAAATGAATGCTTGCACCTCAGTTGACGTTCCACCGCAGGAAACAATAACTATCAAAAGAAAGATTGAAAAAATTGTAACTATCTTTTTCATTTTTTTTTAATTATCCATTCAATTTACATCAATTTCATATTGTTTGGCAACACTCCTACTTCCAATTCTGAAGCAAATGAAATTGATATAATGTTTAGTAGACAATTTCGTATAGCTCCCTGACAAATCCCAATCTGCAGGGCAGCACATTTCATTCAACAGTCGCCCATTTTCTATTCTCAAATGCTTAATACACGCTGAATCGGATGACTCTCCCTGTAACTATTCCTTTTATAAAAGTTAAACACTAATACTATGGAAATAAAAATAGGGCATCTACCCTCAATCAGATTGGGGACGATACAAGTTGGAGGGTACTGGATGTAATTGAACTCTTTAATAAGCGTTAAAAAAAATTCTAAAAAATAGAGTTAGCCTACCAATCAATCGATTTGAAAAGCCACCTCATTTCGGCGGTTGATCACATCCCAAGGGGCATTGTAGCCCATGTACAAAAGTGATCCTTTTGTTTGGATGTTATTTTCTTTCAGAACTTGGGTTAAGATTTGGGCATATTTTGCAATTTTTTCGTCGGAACTGAATCCCCCGAAACGCAAAACCGCCAGCGTCATTGTATCTTGTTTTACTAAAGAAACTGCATTGGAATTGGGAGATGGAAGGTCCGACAACTGGTACTGGCTGGGCATCACAAAAGACATAGATGCTTCCGTGTCGGACATATTCATGATCACTGGTGCAGTCATGGCAATCTTCTGCTGCTGTTGGTTTCCACCAAAAATATAGTTAGCCACGACCCCAAAGCCGTTGTTCCCATTGGATTCGTAACGCTTGCCCCCCAATTTAGTCTGTGCCAAAATCATTTGGGGATACTCCCTGATTTCCACTTCACCTAAGGTTTTAATTACTTTATAGTTCGGGGTCTCGATACCTTTAAACCGAAATGAGAAAAAAGAAATCACTCCCCCCAGAATGATTACGCTGCCAGCAATCCAAATAATTGTTTTCATGTGAATGAAACTACCAGTTGGGAAAAAAGTTCGAAAAAGGCTCGCCCTTATTGCCTATGAGTTCAAGAGCTAGGTCAGACCCTACTGATAGTGACCCACGACCAGGAGTTTGCCAAAGCCACCGATCGCACGATTGAGATGGAGGATGGGAAGGTGGTGGTATAGAAGCGAAGTACACATTGCAAATATAGCCTTAAGCAGAAGTTTAACTTAAAACCTCCATCCACTCAAACTTACCTTACTTTCCAGGCTTTGTTCGAGGGCATCCTCGAGTTGAGGGAAAAAATCGATGCCCGTTTGCTGCTCGAGGGCATCGATGGTGATTACAAATTGCTGAACTGAACCCGATGCCCCTGCATTGGAAAGAAGAAATCCCAAAACTTTGGGAGTAGCCCCTCCTTTAAATACAATCTTGTAGTAGGAACAAGGGATGGTGATGGACGAATTGATGGATCCGCAGGATTTGGAAAGCACAGGTCCCGTAACTACAAACAAACCTCCTTCTTGTAAGGCCGCATCTCGCACCCAATCTTCCAACTTGGACCAAATGCCTCGATTGAAAGACGGGGTCATGGGCGACATGTTGGACATAAAAAAGGTCTCGGACATCGCCGTCAAGTTTAAGGCCATGTCCGCGGCTGGACAAAGATGCCCCCGATCGTAGCCCGAACCTTGGTAATCCGTGCTCTTCACTGGGTTAGCTTTTACCTTCGGATCTACTCGAAAATCGTCCGTGCGCGCCTGACCCCCAAGAATGCTCTCTGGGCTAAGGTAGTAGTAAGAATACTCAGCTTGCCGGTGTGTACTGGAGTAGGAAAGGGTGTAGAAGCTATGTTGAATGGTATATCCTTGCGAAACTTGAGGGGTATACTCTCCCGATGGTACAGCCGCGCGAAGGGCTGGCTCCTCCTGTGCGCAGGAACTGCAAACAAAAAACAAAACAAGGCTAAGCGTGTGCAATAGTCTCATAAAGAGGAAAAGGGAAGTGGGCAAGAAGGAGGGTGAGTCCTACACAAAACTAACCCAAGTTTGGTGTATTCCAAATCAACTACCCTCATCCTTAAATCAAGGTTCAATTCTCCACCTTTAAAATTTTCTTACCTTAACCAAGCATTCGGGACAACACCTTAAAAATTGGTAAACAGCCGCCTTGAAAAACCCAGCTGAAAATATTTCGATTCCCGAACAACTTACTTTTACCCACTACGCATGAGAAAAATAATGCTTGTCATCGGAATCCTACTTAGCCTAGTGCCAGTTTCGCTCTTGGGTCAACAGAAGGCTCAAGCCTGGATTTTGGACCGAATGCAAAGTCATTCCCCCTCTTCTCTGAATTTATTGAAAGCCTACGACAAGCTTCCAAGCCGATTGGTTATTGAGCGGGGAGGCAGCGAGATTTCTACCAGCAAGTCTACAGATGCCCTGCACTATTTGGAGGCTTCTGACTATGAAAGCGCCCTTATCAGCATGTCCACTAATGTGCACGAAATTGGGCATGCCTACGGAGGGCTCTTGCATTATGCAGAGCTGATGAGCTGCAATTGCACCAAAACGATTGAGTTTGAAGATATTCAGCAAGGTTTTTACCATGCTCCTGGAGAAGAATACTGGATAGAAATTGAGGAAGAGTACATTTTTCCTTCCAACGAACTTTCAGAGACCATCTCCTACGACCTACAAACTTTTCGTTACGACACCTACATTGAAGGAACTAGCTCCACGCAAGCAGATGGAGTCATTGGATTATTGGATGAGTTGAATGCATATTACTTAGGGTCAAAGTATCAGTACGACATGCTTCCAGTATACAAGGAAGTTTTTGGCTCAGACTACCTGGATCGATGGGTTATGCACAGCGCCAGTGAGATGACCGCTTTTTTTGAATTCGACTTTTTTATCAAGGAGTATTTGCTGTACGCAAAAAACTACGCACCAACCACCTACAACTACCTTAAAAATTCTCCAGATTTCCGTAGAGCATACCAAACTACGCACACAAAGTATCGACAGCTTACGAATGCTTATGTAGCCAAAATTGAATTAGAAAAAAACGTCGCGGAGTTAAATTACGATTCTCCTTTTTGGGAGGATGATTACCCGCGTTTGAAAAAAAGGCTGGATTCTGGAGTCTACAGAAGTATTGAGGTGGATTTTTTAACGCATCGGTAGGCAGTTCACCCGAGAAAAGCAGTGGATTCCAATCAAAAAAAGGAAGCTCCTTCGGAGAAAATGGGATTTGTCTTACCTCAGTACAATTTTTACTGAGTCCACAATTACCAAGGAACCTACCGGGGTATAAAAACTCGAACTTGCAGTATAACTCGCAATGGAGTGGTAATACCGTGCATAGACCGTGAGCGTATCCCCCTTCATCTTTCCTATGGGCGCAATCACCGTACTGGAGCGTCCAGTAAACTCATCTGTGTAGGAGGAGGAATTGACCGTGGGTACCAGTTCGTCCTTCCAATTGATTAATGGAGGCAGATTGGAGTATTGGAGCTCTCCAGTAAAGGTATTGAAATAGGTTTTGGTAATATTTGCGACCGTATCTCCTGCCAAAAGCCACCAGTACAGGTTACTATTCCATTCTACTTTTTGCCGAGGTCCGCAGCATTTTGTATCTACTATTTTACCCCCATCGAGTAACCGCGCAGAAATCCGCTGTATATTTTGCCCTGGCTTGGTCAGCGTCATGTAGTAAAAGCCATTTACATCTTTCGGAAGCTTAAACCGGGAATCCTCGTTTAGTCCGGCATCAAATACAAAGCGGATATTTTTCCCGTCATCAATAAACTCTTCTTCAGCAAACCACACACAGCCTGATTGAAGCAAGAGACAAGTAAAAATGCCAGTGAAAAAAATAATTTTTCTCATTTACTATTCAGGTTTTTATCAAAACAATCCAGCTTAAAACAAATACAAACCGTGTTTAGAATGCATCAGTAAACTTTAGGTATTGACTCCTATTTTGAAAGGATTGTTTTATTAAAATTAGATTTTTTTTATTGAAAGCCTTGAAAATTATTTAAGGCCAAAATCTTTTTTAATTTGATCAAATCTAAATCGGAGTGGGTACTCGAGTTTTTGGAGTTTTGGTTTCAAATCAATAAATTTGAATTGTTTGTTTAACACAACTCCTTGATTTTTAATTTTTTTTGATTTCTATGCTTTTCATTATTGAATATCCATTTGGTAAGTTTTTAATTGGTAAACAGCCTTTAGCTACCCATTATACTATGAAAAAAATTGCTTTGCTAGTCGCATTCTCCTTTAGTTTATCCACTTTTTCTCTAGCACAAACCAAGGATCAAAAACACATCGATAAAGGTGATTTTGAAAAAGCAGAAAAAAATCTAACCAAGGATTTAGAGAAAAATCCAACAGATATCGCTGCTCATTACACCATGGCGCTTCTACACATAAATAGAGGCTACCCAAATTACAACGCCCCAAAAGCCTACGAGTACATCTCCAATGCGATTTATTTCTACGCAAATCTTACAGATGAAAAGGAACTCAAGGATTTAATCAAAATTCCGCTAAACCAAGACTTTTTTGATGCAGTCAGCAATACGGTTTGCCAGGAAGCTCTCAGGGATGCAAACACCATCAATACAGTAGAAGGGTACGACAAGTTTTTAGAATACTACAAAACAAGCCCACAAAACTATACGAATGAAGCTATAGCAAACAGGAATAGCGCAGCCTTTAAAATAGCTTCCACGCTAAATACGGTTTCCTCCTATCAGAATTTTATCAGCACCTACCCAAATGCGCAGCAAGTTAAGCTTGCCACTGCCAATCGAAATGCCTTGGCCTTTGGACTTGCAAAAGAGACTAATACCATCAAGGAGTATGAAAAATTTATCTCCACCTACCCTGCAGCTACTGAAGTAGAGGAGGCCTGGACTCGAATTCATGCACTAGCCTTTGCAATAGCCCAAAAAGAGAATTCGTCGAAAAGCTACAAAGCATTTATGGACAAATACCCTAAAAGCAAGCAGTTTACAGACAGTAAAAAGTTGTACCAGGAGCGGCAATTTCTTGAAAACACCACAGTTGGAGACTGGGAAAGTTACCGCGGTTTTATCGAAAATTTCGACTCAAACCCCTGGATTGAAAATGCCAAGGACAGTATTTTCCGCTATGGTGAACAAACGCAAGATTTAACTGCCTTAAAGTATGTGGCAAAAAAATACTCCGGTGGCAAGAAAAAAACTGCACTGGTCTACTTGCACGGTTTAATTACAGTTGATGGTGAAAAAATTACGCTGGATAAATTCTATGAAGAATTTGATGACCCCTCCCTAGAGGAAGTAAAAAACAGAGATTATGCATTGGCTGAATTAGGAGATGGGTTGGGATTACAGTTAAACTACTCCTCCGAAAAAGAAACCGATTACGACCGATACATCCGACAAGCAGCACCAAATGAAAGAGCCTTGGTAGCCCTTCAACGAATGATCTCGCTAGATATCGACAAAAAAAACTGGCAAGGAGCACTTACTAAAGTCAATGCATACAAGCCCTTCTTTGGAGAAAAGAATAAGAAAATCGATGAGTTAATCTCTACACTAACCGCAAAATGGGATCCTACAATCAGAATTCAAGCCTTTGGCCCAGAAATCAATACTAAAGAGGGGGGAGAATATACGCCAGTAATTTCGGCTGATGAAAAGTTTATTTATTTCTGCGGGAGGAATAGACCAGATGGCAATAGCTCGGAAGATATCTATTTTGCCCGATTGAAGACCCGATCCTCAGCACAGGTTTTAAGAGAATTATCCGATAATTCTTCAAATGATGCCCCAGTGAGTGTCTCCACCGATGGAACCTCACTTATGCTATTCAGAAATGGTAAATTATTAGTCTCTGAAAAATCCGAGTATGGTTGGGGTAACCCCTCCGAGCTACCTCCAGGCATTAATGCTGGTAGTTGGCAAGCGGATGCAATGGTGAGTAGCGACGGAAATGCGCTTTTATTTAGCTCTATCAGAGAGGGGAATCTGGACTATTATTGGAAAGAAAGGCCCAAAAACTATCATGGGGATAATAATTACCCATCGGATATCTATGTAAGCCTAAAAAATGAGTGGGGAGAATGGGGTGAGCCCATCAACTTAGGAAAGACCATCAATTCCATTTACACAGACCGAAGCCCATTCCTTCACCCGGACATGAAGACGCTTTATTTCAGTTCAAGCGGGCATGGAGGCCTTGGTGAATTGGATGTTTTCAAATCCACTCGATTAGATGATTCCTGCTGGGATTGCTGGAGTGAGCCAGTAAATATGGGGAAGGAAATCAACACTCCTGGAACCGATTGGGGCTACAGAATCTCTACGGATGGGGATAAAGCCTACTTTTCAAAAGACAGGGATGAATCGAGTAATGATGATGTTTTTTGGCTCAACCTTCCCAAACACCTACGCCCCGATTATGTAGCCACCATATCCGGAAGTTTATTGGATAGAAATAACCAACCCGTCTCCGCAGAAATAAGATGGGAAGACCTACAAACAGGAAAAAGTGTAGGCCAGTCCAAAAGTGATCCCACAGACGGTAGCTTTTTCATTGTATTGCCATTGGGTAAAATTTATGGGTACTACGTGGATAAAGACGGCTACTTCCCTATTTCGAATAATATCGACCTTAAAAATAATTC
>CAMDEU010000102.1 GCA_945897085.1 Spirosoma fluviale
TCTCCCCTTTTTCCCCTCAAATCCAGGTTAGAGGAAAAATCCATCATCTTGGTGGTCGTTTGGTAGCTCCCCCTTTTTTCAATAGACTTTAATTCCTTCTTCACTTCTGCTCTCGCGATTTTCTCTAGTCGGGAAAGTTTCACATTAGACTTTAAGTCTCCAATCAGAAGTTCAACATCTTTATTTTTTATAGCGATCACCTCTGCAATGGCCGAATTATCCTTCAGCCGAACCCAGTCACCTACCTGAATTTGACCCCCTACCACTTGAATGCTAGGCTCCTTGATCGTGGTTTTTTCAGGTTTAACTTCCTCCTTAAAGACATCAAGCTCCTTCCTGAGTAATTTGGTTACCTCCTTCTCAGCCTTTCCCTCCTTAATCTCTCGAATTACTGACTCTATCTTTTTATTCGCTTGATCCAAGATCGACTTTGCTTCCAACTTAGCTTCTTGGATGTATTGTTTTTTGGTTTGCTCCAAAGTTTCTTTCAGCTGTCCGTACTCCTTCAAGGTCAGCTCAAGTACCCTATCCTTTTCTTTAACCTCCTTTAAGAGGAGTTCGTAATGGTTTTTTTCATTTTCCAATTGGGTCAATAGTCGATCGTAGCGAACCCGCTCTTCTCCAATTTGCTGCTTTGCATAGGCTACAATCTCTTTGGAAAGTCCGATTTTTGAAGCTATTTCCAAAGCGAAAGAAGAACCTGGCTTCCCAATTTCTAATTGGTAAAGTGGTTCAAATTTTTGAACATCGTAGCGCATGGCACCATTCACTAAGCCCTGCTGCTTATCTGCCAACTGCTTTAGGTTGCCGTAGTGGGTAGTAATTACCCCATATGCACCCAGCTTGGCTAAAGTAAGAAGGATGGATTCTGCAATCGCACCCCCAAACTGTGGTTCGGTCCCCGTTCCAAATTCATCGATGAAAAGAATCGTTTTCTTAGTGGCGAACTGGGTGAAATGCTTCATACTCATCAGGTGTGAGGAGTAGGTACTTAGGTCATTCTCCAAGCTTTGCTCATCACCGATATCAATAAAAAAATGATCGAATAAAGAACTCTTCGAATCAGGATGAACGGGTAGTAAGAGTCCACATTGAAGCATATATTGCAAGAGGGCTACTGTTTTAAGCGCAACGGATTTACCTCCTGCATTGGGCCCAGAAATAAGTAGAAGTCGCTGTTGGCCATCAAGATTAATCGTTAACGGGACTACCTGTTTTCCCTGGGCTTTTAAGGAAATTTCGAGGATAGGATGCCGCGCTTGCGACCAGGAGAGCGTTCTTTCTTGGGTCAGAATGGGTTTATGGCTATCCGTTTTAATGGCAAATCGAGCCTTTGCTCGAACAAAATCTACTACTCCCAGGAAGTTAGTTGCTTTTCGAAGTGCGGGGATGTTGGGCCGAAGTTGGTCGGTCAGTCGAGTAAGGATCCGAATGATTTCGCGTTTTTCCATGTACTCCAAATCGCGAATTTCATTGTTAATATCAAGAGCCTCCTCTGGCTCCATAAATACTGTCTGCCCAGTGGCGGACTCATCATGAATAAAGCCACGAAGTTTGCGCTTATTTTCAGCAGCTATGGGAATCACCATTCTTCCTCCGCGAATGGTCATTGCTGCATCCTCGGGCATTAGTCCTTTGGCTCGTGCATCTTTGAAAATTCGTTCCATCACCTTCCTTAGACGGCTCTCTTCATATAGAATCTGGGTACGAATCAATTGCAACTCCTTGGAAGCATTGCTTCTGAGTTTACCTTTCTCATCTAGCACCAGATCGATCACTTGGAGCAGTTTGAGATCCAGGTCAATCAAAAGACCCAATAAAGCCTTAAGAGTCGGATAAGGGTCACCGAACTTTTGAAAAAAAGTAATGCAATATTTGAGAGTTTGGAGGGCAAGTTTGACCTCTTGAAATTCTTCTTGATCCAAAAAAGCACCCTCCAACTTAGCTTTTTCTAAGTAGGGGTTCAGATTAGTAAAGTGGGATGAGGGAAAGGACTCTCCAGCATTGAGAAGCAGACGAAATTCCTCTGTTTGGTCCAAAAGACGCTGTACCAAGGTAAAATCTGCAGAAAAGGAAATACTATCTACATAGCTTTGCCCCAATGAAGAAGTACACTCCAACTTGAGAAGCTCTTTAATCTTTACAAAATTTATTTTTTGTTCAAGGTTGGCCGGGTACAGCATCAGATTTACTCCTTTGGCTTGGGATTAGTTTCGAGTATTACCAGGGAGTCAATGACACGCGCATAGATGCGGTCCATCTTTTCGGCATCTTCTAGGTAATACTCCATACTTTCTATAAAAACAGAATCAGTCACCCCATATTTTGAAAAAATATCTTTTTCCATCAAGGAATATAATACCTGTGAAGAGTCATAAGTAACAGGCAAGGAGCTGACTTTTCCCTCAGTAAGCTGTATTTCTACAAGGATTGATATCATCAAATTCTCATCCAGAATCCCTTGAGGGGAAGAATTGCTCGTACAAGAGAGGCATAGAGCAAGGAAAAGGCAAAGGACAAGTCGATAAACCACAGGTTAAAATTAGGTTTTTTTAACGGATAAAATCCACTGTGGTAGGTCCTCTCAAATTTTAATTTTCGGTTCAAGACTTTAACTTAGCTAATTCAAATCCTTCGCATGGATCAGCTATTTAGCAAACTTAGAAAATATGAGATTATGATCCGGAAAGTGGCTAATAACCACCTTCAAGGAGAATACCAATCGCTTTTCAAGGGATCCGGCTTAGAGTTTGATGATTTAAGGCCCTATCAGTATGGGGACGATGTACGAACCATCGAATGGAAAGTCTCCGCCAAGGGGCATGGAACCTTTGTCAAGACCTTTAAAGAGGAAAAAGACCAGTCCGTTTATTTTTTATTGGACATTTCGGGAAGCCAGGATATTGGGCAGCAGGGTTTAAAAAAAATAGACCAAGGAAAATTGATCGCTGGAGTGCTTACACTTGCGGCAGTCTATGATGGAAGTCAGGTGGGATTGATCTCTTATTCCGACCAACAAGAAAAATTGATTTTACCCTCCAAAGGAAATAAGCAGGGAGTAAAAATTATTCGGGGAATTTTTGACCATGAAAACAAGAGTTTAAAAACCAATTTGAATGGGCTTTTCACCTTTGCATTGAATCTTATAAAAAAGAGAAGCATTATCATCATTATTTCTGACTTCATCGATCAGGATTACGAACGGTCCTTTAGAGCACTTGCTGAGCGTCACGATCTGGTAGCGATCCAACTGACCGACCCACGGGAAGCTGCTCTCCCAACCTTAGGGATTGTACCCATATTTGATAAGGAAAGGGGAAGGACCACTTGGGTAAATACTGCTTTTGGCAGCTTTTCCAAGAAAATTGCAGATACCTTCACCAGTGAACGTGAACAATTGAAAGAGATTTGTAAGAAAAATCAAATCAATTACTTGGCTATAGATTCTAGACAAGATATTGTCATTCCTTTGATTGACTTATTCAAGTACCGAAATAAACGAATGAAGCGTGGGTAGAGGCATTCTTTTACTTTTCCTTCTTAGCACACCCCTACAGCTTTTAGCACAAAAAGTGCAGGTGAGCGGGTATTTTACAAAGGATTCTGCCCAGCTAGGTGAGCGAGTAGGATTTGTATTGAAAGCAAGTTACCCTCAATCAGCGCAGCTAATCTTCCCCGACTCTACCTTCGATTTCTCTCCGTTTGTCTTTCTAGAGAAGAAAACTTTTGTTTCTATTACCACAGCCGGTGTCACTCAAGACAGTGCAATGTACTTCCTGTCCAATTTTTCACTTGAGCCCTCCTCCTATTTATCCCTACCTGTTTTTGAATTAGCGCGATACGATAGCATCACCTACTTTACGAACGAGGCAGAGTTAAAGTTGAAGCTCAACCTAGATTCCATACCAGAGCAATTGCAATTCAAAGAAAATAATGTGTACCAACCCTTGGATAAACCCTTCAATTGGTTTGTTTTTAGTGCTGTTATTGGGGGCATACTGCTAGGCGTAGGAATTCTTTTCTTTGTTTTTGCAGAACGAATCAAACGCCTCTTCCGAAAAAATAGAGAAAAACTTCGGTGGATTCAGTTTGAGCGAAAATGGAAAAAACTAGCTGAGCAACTGCAGCAAAACCCGAATCAAACTCTTGCTGATGAGGCGATTGGCCTTTGGAAAGGGTACCTGGAACATTTGCGCTCCCAACCTATCCAAGAATGGACTTCTAGTGAAATTGCTGCTGCCTTAGAAGACAAGGAGGTATTTAAAGCCCTTCGAAGCATTGATATGATTATTTATGCCGGCGGAGAGGGAGATACAAATGCTGCGACCACTTACCTTTTAGAAGTTGCACGAACAAATTACCAAGCTACCTTAAACCAAATCACCCATGAGAGAGTCACTCGTTGAGTTTTTTTCTTGGTCTTGGTTTTTGCCAGAGACGTTTCAATCCTATGAATGGGAAAACCCATTGCTACTGAATTTACTGTGGTTGATCCCTTTATTGGTATTAATTCGGAAGTTTATCAAATTCCTCAAAAAACCAGTCCTCGAGCTATCCTTACCGAAGAGTGTAACTAAAGCTAACCCATGGACCTATCTCCGACTGGTACCAACTGGCTTTTTCTTTCTATTTCTAATATTTGTAGTGCTTGCATTGGCCAGGCCGCAACGAAACAATGAGCGCGTAGAACAATACACTGAGGGGATTGATATTTTGTTAGTCATGGACATTTCAGAATCCATGGACTTACAAGATTTTACTCCCAATCGCCTGGAGGTAGCCAAAAAAACAGCTGTAGAATTCATTAATGGGCGATTTGGAGATCGAATTGGGATGGTTGTCTTCTCAGGTGAGGCCTATTCGCTTTCCCCATTGACCAACGATTACCAATTGCTAACTAGCTTGATTGAAGAGATCAATTTCTCCATGATTGAAGCCAAGGGGACTGCCATTGGTTCGGCTATTGCTGCAGGCACCAACCGCATGAAGGACAGCGAATCTCCTTCTAAGGTGATGATTCTTTTGTCCGATGGAGAAAGCAATGCAGGCAATGTTGATCCTATTTTTGCTGCTCAACTGGCAACAGCATTTGGTATAAAAATTTATAGCATAGCCGTGGGAAAAGATGGAATGGTACCCTATGGAACTGATTTTTTCGGCAGGCCACAGATGGTAGAAAGTTACTTAGATGAAACCACCCTACGAGAGATTTCCACCATTGGGGGTGGGCAATTTTTTAGAGCCTCGGATGGAAAGGCCTTGAATCAAATCTTCGAACAAATTGACACCCTCGAAAAAACAGAAATCCTTGAAAATCGGTATAAGGAAACAACTGATTTTTATAGAATTTACTTATTCTGGGGAATTTTATTTTTTGTGATTTGGATGGCCCTAAGGAGTAGTTTCTTCAACAACTTCTTACTCGACTAAATCAAGTTTTCGCTCTTTTTGCCACTCCGATAGTCGAGGATCCATCACAGCAAACCAAAGCGGAGGAATACAAGCCAAGATTATCATGGCTGAATATCCAGCTGGCAATTGTGGGCTTGCCTCGTTGTGGTCCAATACCTGGTACCTCTTGTGGGCGGATGCATGGTGATCGGAATGGCGCTGTAATTGAAAAAGGAGGAAATTACTAACCAACTGGGAAGCGTTCCAAGAATGAAGGGGCGTCACTTTTTCATACTGCCCTGAAGGCAATCGCTTTCGTTGCATCCCATAATGTTCTAAGTAATTGACTAACTCCAAGAGGGAGAATCCGAGGATGCTTTGGATAAAAAAGAAGACTGGCACTTCCCAAACGAGTCTTCCTCCAAGGTAGGAAAATAGGCCAAAAAAGAAGGCGGCAAATACAAACGGAAGGAATTGAAACCAGATCATTTGATTGGAAAGTGACCAAAAGCCTTGGCCCTTCTTTTTCAGTCTTTCTACCTCTAAATGCCAGGAGCTAAGGTATCCTTGCGTTACAGACCGCCACCAAAATCCATAGAAATTTTCGCCTTTTCTGCTTGTGGCAGGATCCTCGGGAGTAGCTACGCGAACATGGTGTCCGCGATTGTGTTCAATAAAAAAGTGCATGTAGCACACCGTCATCAGCAGGATTTTGGAATAGACCTGTTCTGTTTTTTCGGTTCGATGACCCAGCTCATGTGCCACAGTAATGCCGATTCCACCTGTTACCAAGGCCATACCAGAGGTAAAGGCTATCCAAGAAATCAAAGATAATTCCTGGGTACTCACCCAATAAAAACCCCAGATCAGTACTGCCAATTGTACATAAACCCAGACAAAGGTAATCAGCTTGTAAAATTGAGCCTTCGTGGCTTCGCTAACTTCAGCTGCTGGAATATTGGCTTTATCCTTTTGAATCACATAATCCATTAGGGGAACAAGCAAGAAAACAAAAACATGAATCATCCATTGGAAGGGGCCACCCCACTGCATTCCCAAAAAGAGTAGTGTAGGTAGAATCAGTGCACTAAAGAATCCGATTTTTTTCATGTTTTATAAAAACCTTTAAACCTCTTAAAAAGTTATGAATTATTCGAAAAAAAACAACTGGAAGTAGCAAGAATTGTACGAAGTAGTACCATGTACCAAGATTGAGGAGAAGCCTGCCTGCGGTGGGCAGGCAATGTACCAAGTAGCTTCAGAGACGAGAAACAAGACTTCATGTACTAGGTACCAAGTACAATGTACAAAGTACCATGTACCCCGCCTGCGGCAGGCAGGCAAGATCCCTCAAAAAGTACGATTTGGGTCAGAAAACGAATCCATACTTTGTACTTGGTACTTTGTACTTCGTACATTGTACATGGTACAACAAAAAAGCCCTTCGAATCGAATCGAAGGGCTTCAATAATGTGGCGGCGACCTACTCTCCCGGGTGTAACCCCAGTACCATCGGCGCTGCAGGGCTTAACTTCTCTGTTCGGGATGGGAAGAGGTGGGACCCCTGC
>CAMDEU010000103.1 GCA_945897085.1 Spirosoma fluviale
GTGGATGTCAGTGCTATTCCCGAAGCCAAGGCAGGAGACGAAGCCATCGTGTATGGAGAACAGATTTCCTTGAAGGAGCTTGCTGATCGTATTGGAACCATCCCCTACGAGCTGCTTACGAATATTAGTACGCGCGTCAAGCGGGTGTACTACTTGGATTGACCCCTACCTTGGGGAGCTAAATTGAAATTTTAATCCTTCCAGACACAACCATATTTCCACTAAATGGGTTGTGCTATAAACACCCATCACCCTTCTATGAAAAATATCCTTATCACTGGAGGCTCAGGACTGGTGGGGAAGCAACTTACCTCCTTGCTGGAAAGCAAAGGCTATACCGTGGCTTGGCTTAGCAGAAAACCACAGCTGCAGACCTATTTTCTCTGGGACGTTGAGAAAAAGGAACTCGATCCGAAAGCCCTTGAATGGGCAGATGCAGTGGTGCACTTGGCGGGTGAAGGGGTAGCAGAAAAGCGCTGGACGGCAGACCGAAAAAAGAGAATTTTAGAATCCAGAACACAGAGCACTCAGCTCTTGTATACCGCTATACAGCAAGCTGAAAAGAAGCCGAATACCTTTATATCTGCCTCTGCCGTCGGCTACTATGGGTTTAATACCGGTACCAACTTGATGGAGGAGACAAGTCTCCCTGGGGATGATTTTTTGGCAGAGGTGGTAGTAGCCTGGGAAAAAGAAGTCAAAAAAATCGAGCAGCTTCCTGTTCGCTGCATCCTTTTACGGGTGGGAATCGTCTTGGACGCCAATGGTGGGGCGCTAGGGGAGATGTTGAAGCCCCCCGTGGCCGCACCTCTGGGTTCGGGCGACCAGTGGATGAGCTGGATTCATATTGAGGACCTCGCGAGGATGTTTGTATTTGCCTTGGAGAAAACCACCCTACAAGGAATCTACAATGCCGTGGGACCTCATCCCGCCACCAACCAGCAACTAACCAAGGAAGCCGCTGCTGCCAAGGGTAAGACCTACTTGGGAATCGGGGTGCCTGGATTTGCACTGAAGTTGGTCTTGGGAGAAATGGCCGCCATGGTGCTAGGGGGAAATCGGGTATCTAGCCAAAAGATTCAAAAAGCAGGTTTTGAATTTGAATTTCCAGAGTTGAAAGGGGCGCTAAAAGCCATTTTTTCGAACTGAATTTTCCATTTCGACTTTTCATTGATTAGTGCTATTGGCGGTTTTTTTTAACCATCAGTCCCAAAATGTTTTTTTTAATCTCAGGAATAAGGACTTTAGGGAAAGATTTACACCTGAAGTATGAAAAATATCATCGCTGTGCTATTGCTAGCACTAATCAGTCAATTTGGCTTTGCACAAGACCTAAGCTACTACCTGCCCAAAGGCTATATCTACAACCCGAAAGTTCCTACTCCCAAACAGGTACTGGGCTATGAAGTAGGCGAATGGCATGTGACCCACGACCAGCTGGTCATGTACATGAAAGCCGTCGCTGCCGCTTCAGATCGAGTTAAATTTGAGGAAACAGGTCGCTCCTACGAAAAGCGCCCACAAACCCTATTGACCATAAGTGCTCCTGCCAACCTGGCCAAACTGGACCAAATCAAGGCAGAGCGTGCCAAACTTCGGGACCCTGCCGCCACGGTAAACATTGCCAACATGCCAGCGGTCCTTTTTATGGGCTACTCCGTCCATGGAAATGAACCAAGTGGAGCCAATGCAGCACTCCTTGCAGCCTATCACTTTGCTGCCGCCAATGAAATCGAAGCAGACCTCAAGGACATGGTCCTCTTACTGGATCCAGCCATCAACCCGGATGGACTCAACCGCTTTGCTTCCTGGGTCAACTCCCACAAGGCATACGTCATGAACGGTGACCCAGCGCAGCGCGAACTCAACGAGGCCTGGCCTCGAGGACGCACCAACCACTACTGGTTTGACCTCAACCGAGACTGGCTGCCTGTGCAGCATCCTGAATCCAGAAATCGCGTACGTGTCTTTCAAAGCTGGTTGCCGAACGTGCACTTGGACTTCCACGAGATGGGCTCCAACAGCACCTTCTTTTTTCAGCCTGGTGTCCCTTCACGGGTGCATCCACTTACGCCAACCAAGAATTTCGAGTTGACCGAGAAAATCGGTACCTACCATGCGAAGGCCTTGGATAAAATCGGCTCCTTGTACTACAACCAAGAGAATTACGATGACTTCTACTACGGCAAAGGGTCTACCTATCCGGATGTACAAGGATCTGTCGGCATCTTATTTGAGCAGGCTAGCTCAAGAGGGCATCTCCAAGAAACGGACAATGGCATGCTCAGCTTTCCGTTTACGATTCGCAACCAGTTTACCGCCAACCTATCCTCCTACCAGGCCACCAAAGAGATGCGTGTGGAACTCAACCAGTGGATGAAGGATTTCTACAACGACATCAAAAAGGAAACCGATGCAGACATCAACAAGGCCTACATCTTTGGTGCCAAGGAAGAGGATGCGCGGAGCTACCACTTGGCAGACTTGATTCTTCAGCACGACATCAAACTCTTTTCCCTAAAGGAAGACTTGGTCATCAATGGCAAGCAATTCAAAAAAGGAAACTCTTACATCGTCCCTGCAGATCAGCCGCAATACCGATTGATAAAGGCGATGTTTGAAACGCGAACCACCTTCCAAGACAGCTTATTTTACGACATCTCTGCTTGGACCTACCCGATGGCTTTTGGAGTAGACTTTATGGCGTTGAATAGCCGCATCGTCAACCTGGCCAACGTCAGCCCTGTGGATAAGTCCAGTTTTGCACAAGCTCCAGGCAAGGTGATCGGCACTGCCGGTGCCTACCAATATGCGATGGAATGGACCGATTACTATGCTCCCAAAGCGGCCTATCAGTTGCTGAAAGCTGGATTTTTGGTAAGGGTAGCCACCAAAGAATTCTCCACTGCTGAAGGGAAAGCCTTTGGCAGAGGCACGGTGCTGATTGACAAAGGCGAAAGTGGCCTTGACACTCAAGCCTTCTTCAAAAAGCTAGAGGAAGTGGCCCGATTTGCACATGTAGATATTCATGCACTGACTACAGGATACACCCAGGGCGCCAACCTAGGTTCTACCTTTATGCTGCCCTTGAATACGCCTACCATCGCTCTTTTAGTCGATGGGGGCGTGGATAGTGGGGAAGCCGGAGAGATCTGGCACCTGCTGGACCAGCGCATGCAGATGCCGGTCACCTTATTGCCAATTGGGTCAGTTTCAAGTACCAACTTGGATCGCTATTCCGTCATCCTGATGGCAGACGGCAGCTACGGACAGCTGGGCCAATCTGGCGCAGCCGCCATCAAAACTTGGGTGAGCAAGGGCAATACCTTGGTGGCCAAAGGTGGAGCGCTTCGTTGGCTGGAACAAAATGAAATCGGTGACTTTACTTTCAGAAAAGTGGATAACGCAGAAAAAGGCTTGCAGAAAAACTATGCAGACTTTGAAAATGCTACCGGAGCCAAGCAAACTTTCGGAGCCATCTTCAAATCGACCTTGGACACCAGCCATCCGATCGGCTATGGCTATGTGAGCAAAGAGCTCTTCACCTTCAGAAATGACAATTTCTTCCTAGAGCCCTCTACCAATCCCTACGCCAACCCGCTAGTCTATACTAAAGATCCTTTGGCTTCGGGCTACCTGCATCCCAGCAATCTGCCTGGGGTACAGGAGAGCGCAGTGATCCGTGTATCCGGACAAGGAAGAGGTCGAATTATAGGCTTTGCAGACAACCCTAACTTCCGTGCCTTCTGGTTTGGTACCAACAAGCTGTTTATGAATTCCATTTTCTTTGGTCAAGTGATTGACGGAGGAACTGCCCGTTAAACTCCAAATCCCAGCCTAGTGCTGGGATTTTCTTTTCTATTCCTGATGCTATTCTTAGAATTTATGAAAAAAATAGGCCTTTTTCTTTTCGCTTTGCTGATGAGCGGAGGTGCTCTTGTCGCTCAAGACATGAGTTTTGAGTCCTACAATCCTCCTTCCACGCTCAAGGTGCCTCAGCATCCTGTTCAGCGCTCCAAATTCCCTTTTATAGACATCCACAGCCATCAGGGAGGAATCACAAAGGAAAAAATCGCTCAGCTACAGGGGGAAATGAATGAACTGAATATGGGCATTATGATCAACCTGAGTGGTCGAGGCTTTGGGCAGGGCAATAGCAATACACAGCAGGAATACATCAAGGGCATGATTCAGGAATTTAAAACCCATGCCCCCGGCAGATTCATGGTGTTTACCAACTTGAATTTCAATGGTTTTGGAACTCCAGAATGGACCGCCTTGGCAGTAAAGGAGCTGGCGGAAGACGTGGCTGCAGGTGCCGTGGGATTGAAGATTTACAAGAGTTTGGGTTTGAACTCCAAGGACAATTCGGGCAAGCGCATTCCCATAGACCATCCTGACCTAGATCCCGTTTGGGCCAAGGCAGGGGAATTGGGTATTCCTGTACTCATCCATGCTGCAGATCCCTCCCAATTTTGGCAGGAGATGGATGCCAACAACGAGCGCTGGTTGGAGCTGAAGCTTCACCCTACTCGACGCCGATCCGCTACCGATCCAGCGCCTTTTGAGCAGATTATTGCTGAGCAGCACCGTGTATTTGCAAAGCATCCCAAGACCACCTTTGTCAATGCGCACATGGGCTGGATGGCCAATGACCTGGATGCTGCAGGGGCGCATTTGGATCGATATCCCAATGTCAACTATGAAATTGGCGCCATTATCGCCGAGCTTGGAAGACAGCCTCGACGGGCCAAGGAATTTTTCACCAAGTACCAGGATCGAATTCTATTTGGCAAAGATGCCTACAACAAGGAGGAGTTTTACACCTATTTCCGCGTACTAGAAACCGAGGACGAATATTTTCCTTATTACAAAAAGTACCATGCTTTTTGGAGCATGTATGGGCTGGGCCTTTCAGACGAAGTCTTGAAAAAAGTGTATTACAAAAACGCCCTAAGAATCGTTCCGGGATTGGATAAGACACTTTTTCCGGATTGAACTTTGTACGGATTAGTAATGGTATTAAAATGAAATACAGTGGAAATAAAATTGAAATAAACCGAGCCCTCCACGGCGGGCGGGCACGCTCGGTGAAATAATTGTTTCGATTCCTATTTCATTTAAGGAAATACAATGGAAATACACTAGAAATAAACCGAGCCCGCCGCGGCGGACAGGCAGGCTCGGAGAAATAGTTTCAAATACGTATTCTATCCTATTTCACGGAGCCCACCGCGGCGGGCAGGCAACGCGGCGGGTATTTCAAAACAGCTATTTCAAAACAGCTATTTCAAAACAGTTCAGTCTTTCAATGCAAGTTGATATTCCGTAGGCGTATATCCCGTCAGCTTTTTAAACGTTTTGTAAAAAGTGCTTCTATGGGTGAAAAGGCAACCCAAAGACAAGGAATCAATGGTATGCGTGTCTAAATAGCCTGATTTAATCAACTTCTGGGCGTATTTAATTTTCAAAATATTCTGATACTCATTGAAGGAACAATAGGCATAATACTTAAAAACGTATTTAATATGACTTTGAGGATAATTCAGTCGAAAAGCAAACTCCTTTAGTGATGGCAACAGGACAAAATTGTCCAGTAACTCCTTCTCATTTTTTTTGATGGCGAAGATAATTTCATCCACTTTTTCCCTTACTTTTTTCTCCACTTCAAGATCTTCCAAATCGGTTGGCTCCTTCTTATTGAATTTCCAAACCGCCACCTCCTCCTTTTTGAAGCTATTGAGTTTTTGAAGAAGAAGCCGTTCTCCGTGTAGCAGGAGTGGGTTTTTTAAAATGTAGACGACAAACAAAAACCACAACACGGAAGATGCTGCATAAAATCGGGGGAATTTGTGGTCCATGGTTTCCCCAGTGCTGGTGAGCAAAAGGTAGTTTGACAATAAGAAAAAGAGAATAAAAAACGCTAATAATGCGTATACCCAAAATTTTATGGATTGAAAATGCAGGGTTTCCTTAATACTTTTTCTACTATATACATACTTCCAAACCAGCTGTATGGTAAACACCAGGTATACCGTCGTAAATAGAAGAAAAACTACTTGAATGACCCCCAAACTTGGATTGAACGCAGTGCTTATGAAGGCAAATAGTAAAGGGAATAAAAAATGAAGTATAATTCTTTTATAAGAGGTAGATTTTATAAGTAGGTTTTCAAAAAACAAAAAGAGCCCCGTAAACTTAAAAAACGGGAAAATTAAATTTCCCTGAAAGGGATTAAAAAACGAGCCAACGAGTCCAAAAACTTCCAATCCATGCAAAAAACGTTGAAGGCCTGCTACGGCTATAACGATCAAGAAAAAAAGATTCAGCTTTTTATCTTTTTTGTGGTTGATCAAAACGATAAATGAAAGCACTAGCAATAGAAATCCTACGAAGAAGGATAAAAGGTCAAAAACCATTTGGTTTGAACTATTTTAAATGAGCGGAATGGAAGAGAAACCAAGCATCCTACACAGAAGCATGTTATCAAGTTTTAGGAGGGTATTCATCACGGTTGAGCACCCCTCTCTTTTTTGATTTTTCCCTCGTCGGCTTACCAAGTGCATAAATCAGTTCAAATATATTTTTTTATGTGTGTAATAAAAAAGAATGAATCATATTATGAATCAATCAGAATCAATACGAAGTACCAAGTACCATGTACCAAGACTCAGGAAGCAGAATTCAGGTCTAAATACGAATCCCTTCTTGGTACTTTGTACCTGGTACCTTGTACAATTCTTTACCAAATAGTTGCGTTTCCTCCAAACAATCGCATGCTTACCATAAACTCATGCGTTTGGTTGGGAAGCAGGTAGCTTTTGAGCATCGGCCACTCGTACACGTAGCCGAAGCGAAGCTTGCCTAGCAGTACGCCCACCTGTGCATTGTTGGCATAGTCTACCCGGTGGCCACCACCTACCCAGA
>CAMDEU010000104.1 GCA_945897085.1 Spirosoma fluviale
GTTAGTCACAAACTTTCAAAGCATTAAGCTTAAATTTTTAATTTAAAGGATTACTAGCCCATATGCTACCCATGAAAAATCGTCGCGAGTTTATCCAAAAATCAGCCCTAGGATTGGCCGGTGTCCTCACCGCCCCAACTTGGCTCCAAGGTGCTCCAGCATTCATTCAATCCTTAAGCAAACCAAATTCTCGGATCAATGGAGTTCAGGTTGGTTGCATCACCTACTCCTTTCGATCCATGGCAGACCAAAGTGCAGAAGCAACGCTTAAATATGTGCTGGATTCAGGTATTTCCTCCATCGAATTGATGGGTGATCCTGCAGAAAGTTTTGCTGGCATGCCTACAACTTCCTTTAACCGTACCCGGGTTTTCCAATTGGGAGGAAAACAACGTCGAGGAGAAACGCTTACCGAGGACGAAAAAAAGGAACTCACAGATCTTCAAGCCCAAAGTACAGCCTTCAACAAAACTATTGCGGATTGGCGCGCCAATGCAGACATGAAGAAGTTTGAACAATTTGGTAAAATGTATAAAGATGCGGGTGTAAGCATTTATGCGTTCAAGCCCAATGCCTTTGGAGCAAATAACTCTGACCTAGAAGTTGCCTATGGTATGCGTGCAGCCAAAGCTTTAGGTGCAAGCCATATAACTTTAGAACATCCATCGAATGATGAGCAGACGATGCGCTTGGGCAAACTTGGAGAAAAAGAACAAATGGCAGTAGGCTACCACGGACATGAACAAGAGACCTTTACTTTTTGGGATACTGCTCTTGGACAAAGCTCAAAAAATGGCTTAAACCTTGACGCAGGACATTACATTGCTGCAGGCCATACGGATTTGATCCCTCTCATTGAGAAACATCATTCTAGAATTTTCAGTATGCATACCAAGGATCGTAAAACTCCAGCAAATGGCAAAGGAAACGTTACTTGGGGTACGGGTGACACCCCTATTGGGGATGTTTTGCAGCTGATGAAGAAAAATAAATATTCCTTTCCAGCTACCATTGAGTTGGAATACCAAATTCCTCAAGATTCTGATCCGGTGAAAGAAGTTCAAAAATGTCTGGAATACGCTAGAAAAGCATTAGGCTAAAAAAAGGGGATCTCTCCCCTTTTTTTATTTATGTCCCTCTGGCATTTTTTCACCTGCCAAAACTGGGAATGGAAGTCGGTTGGATTTGGGAGGAATAGGGCAAGTTGCAAATGCTGTATAGGCGCAAGGGGGATTGTACCCAAAATTGAAATCCAAATAAGTCATTCCTTTCGCTGCAGGAGGATCCACATAGAGGTAGCGGCCCGTGGGATAGGTATCGAGGGCACTCGTCGAATCTGAAAACAAAACAAACAACTTTCCTAGCTCATCCAATACAAGAAGCTCAAAATCTTGGCCTCCGTATTCAAACTGCAGTATACCGATCACTTTCCAGGAAATCAGCTGTCCCAACACATTGGGGATGTCCAATGTTTGATTAAATCTAGGGATCAATTTTGCCGGAAAACGAAAGGCTGAATTGTAGTCAAATGTTGGAGTAGCTGTAAACTCTTGAATTCTAAGATGATTTAAATCCCTTAGGCGGAGGGCATATTCTCCACCGCGTTTAATAATGGACCACTTCCAATTTTTATAATATAAACCACCTGTTCCGTACTCGGTAGGAAAAACAAGCTTCCTTAATTGTTTAGGTTCATTCCTTGCTTCATTTAGCACTAAGTCAGAAGCCACAAACCAGACCGAATCAGGTCCAAATTCAAATTTTCCAAGTGCAGATGAACCAGCCTTTTCCGCAAAGCTAAGGGTAGTCGCATTCACCTCTACTAAATAGGGGGAATCTACCTCCATCCAAATCAATCCCACCAAATTGAGCCATCCATCTTCACCTGTCAACTCGGCTGTTCTCTTGATTTTCCACTGCTCAAAACCAGATTCTTGTGCAGAAGCAATACCCGCAAAAGCAATAAATGACAAGAAAAGAATCCAGGTTTTCATAAGATTTAAAAAATTGAAGTGATTATTTATACTATAATATACAACAATTTAATATTCAATAGTTTAATTGTTTTTATTCTAATCAAAAAGCATTGCGATTTTTTGTATTCGACGCAATGCTTCTTCCAACTCTACTTCATTTTTGGCAAAGCAAAAGCGAAGGACTTGATTATCTGTACCCTCAGCGTAAAACACAGACACTGGAATGCAAGCCACCTTAAGTTGGCAAGTCATCTGTTCTGCGATCAGCAAGTCGGATTTTTTGCTGAGATGTCCATATGTAGCTAACTGGAAAAAGCTTCCTTGACTAGGTTGGAACTGTAATGGGGTTAGTACCAGTCCCTTCAAAAATAGATCTCGTTTATTCTGGTAAAAAGCCGGCAATCCAAGATATTTTTCGGCGTCTTCTAGGTATTCAGCAAGGGCATATTGGAGAGGTGTCACCGTACTAAAAGTTAGGTATTGGTGTATTTTTCGGAATTCAGTACTTAACACTTTCGGGGCAATGCAATACCCTATTTTCCAACCTGTGACATGGAAAGTTTTGCCAAAAGATCCACATACAAAAGTTCGCTCACGTAAAATAGCATTAGAGCCCAAGGAAATATGGGTTCTACCATCAAAAAGAATATGTTCGTATACTTCATCACTGATTACGAAAAGGCCAGTTTCCGATACCAAAGAAGCCAATTGATTTACATCCTCCTTGGTCCAAACATATCCACTAGGATTATGGGGACTATTGACCACAATCGCTCGGGTTTTTGAAGTTATTTTTGAACCAACTAGCTCCCAATCCACCGAAAAATCTGATGATTGCAAGGGAACGAATATTGGAATACCTCCATTCAAGCTAATTGCCGGCACATAGCTATCGTAGGCTGGTTCCAAAACAATCACTTCATCTCCAGGACGAACTACCGCCGTAAATGCTGCAAAAAGAGCTTCTGTAGCTCCAGAAACTATGGTCACTTCCAATTCAGGATCTGGAAAATAACCTTGCGTACGTTGAGTTTTTGTAGCTAAAGCCTGTTTGAGTTCAGAAACCCCCGACATAGGCGCATATTGATTGAATCCTCCTCGAGTATACTTGGCCACCAACTCCAATAAAACAGGATCGGATCCAAAGCCAGGAAATCCTTGCGCCAAATTTATCGCATTCTCTTCCTGTGCCATTCGAGACATTATCGTAAATATAGTCGTACCGACCTGCGGAAGTTTTGAACTCAAGGACATCTTACTAGCTAATTTTCTTTTCTACTTGTCAAGAAAGGAATTTTTTTCAAATTTGAGAAGTAAACCTGATTAGCCATGAAATTCAAACTTCTTCTTTTTGCACTTTTAGGAATTCTCGTCCTAGCTTGTACCGTTGAATCTCCAGAAGATCCCTTGGACGTTTACAGAAACATTGCCTATACTGCCTTGAGTCCTACACAAAAAGCATCAGTACTGGGAGATTGGCAAAAGGCTGAAGTAAGCGCTTGGACCAATGGAAATTACCTAGTCGTCTTTCAAACCAAAGACAATATGGGGACAATCCGAGTAGTGGTAGATCCCGAATTGGGAAAAGTAGTCGAAATATTAATTTAATTGTTCTGAGCTCCCAGATAGATGTCTCACTACGAACAACTTAAAAAACCTATTTTTCTTCCTCAAATCAATTGTGATCTTGGAGAGGGTGTTACTTGGGAGGAAGAAATTTTTCCGTTTATCGATGTTGCTAGTCTTGCCTGTGGAGGACATTATGGCACTCAAGAGAGTTTGGACAACTCACTTAATCTTTCAAAAAAATTCAATAAAAAAGTAGGAGCACATCCCTCCTATCCGGATCGGATAAATTTTGGACGGGTAACCCAAAATATACCTACAGAAGATTTATTAGAACAAATTGGACATCAAATCGGATGGTTTGTGGAATGTGCATGGGCCCATAAGGTGCCCATGGATCATATCAAATTCCATGGAGCATTATACAATGACGCTGCCACAGATCCTGTGCTTGCAAGTCTTCTTACTAGTTTTCTAGCGGCAGTATACCCAACCATTCCGCTTCTTGTCCCCCCACATTCACAACTAGAGCTTCACGCGCAGCTAAAAGGTATTCCCATTCGGTTAGAGGTGTTTGCAGATAGATCCTATACGTCCAATTACCAATTAAGTCCTCGAAGTCAGGAAGGATCCTTACTCAAAACCTTAGAATCGGTTGATTCCCAAGTGAATCGGTTAATTTTTGAAGGGAAATTAATGAGCCAAAAAGGTGAATATCTACCCATTGTAGCAGATACGCTATGCTTCCATGGAGATAACCCAAACATACTAGATTTTTTGCCTACCCTTAGAAAACGGTATTGGTCATGAAACCTACCTATCAACTTATCAGCCCAACCCTAGGCGAATTGGTGTGGAATACTGACCCGACAGATGAATTGCTTTCAATTCAATTTGCATATTTGACCTATATTCAAACCAACTTTTCAACTACACTACTCGAAGTTCGTCAAGGTTTCACTCGACTAAGTTTGGTTTGGAAAAATTCAACTTCTCAACAGGAGTTTATACAGCTGTCAGGAACACTAAACTTAATTCCTGAGCCTCTTCCCGAAAAAATATGGCAAGTTCCTGTATGCTACAGTCCCAAATTTGGACAGGATCTAGAAAGTTTTGCTCGGTCCAAAAGCCTAAGTACCGAGGAAGTCATTCAATTGCACACCCAACCCCGCTATCGCATTCATTTTTTTGGCTTTCTACCTGGTTTTTTTTATTTGAACGGCCTTTCGCCGAAACTTCATTTGCCTAGAAAAAGTATCCCCTCTCCAGCAGTTCCTCCAGGGTCTGTAGCCATAGGTGGTAAGCAAACTGGAATATATCCTATACAAAGTCCTGGCGGATGGCATATAATTGGAAGAAGCCCTCTCCCCTTTTTTGATAGGAAGCAAGATCCACCGGTGTGGGCAAAACCCGGAGAGCAAATCCAGTTTATACTCATCAATCCCACTCAATTAGAAAATTGGACGGATGAGGATACCAAAATTTTTCTACAATGAACCTAAAGCTAGGAAAAGCACAACTTTTACGTTGTCCCCCTGGAACCTCCTTACAGGATGAAGGACGAGTTTTGGGAGCTAACTATGGCATACCGAGATCAGGGGCCATGGATTTGCATGGCTACCATTGGGCCAATCACCTTCTTCAAAATCCGCAACAAGTAGTAGCATTGGAAATGGCGCAACCTGGTCTCAGAATTAAGTTTGAGGAGCCCTGTCTCGTTTCATTGGCAGGTGCAGTTGCCTTTGTAACTGTAAACCAAGCACCCATTTCAAATCCTTCAATCATTGCTATGGGTTCTGAAGATATCCTCGAGATAGGTAAATTTCGAGCCGGAGCCCGATTGTATTTATGCATTGAAGGTGGGTTTCAGGTTGAAAAATACCTTGGATCAGGAAGTGATTTTGTGTCGATAACGACTCCTGCGAAACGATCTACGGGGGAAACCCTATATTATATTTCAAATCAACCTAAAACTGTCCTCAAAGCAAAACCAAAATGGACTACAAACTGGTTTGAACCTGAAGAGATTCAGGCTTATCCGGGCCCTGATTGGGAGCTTTTATCACCGGCACAACATAGCCAACTCCTGAATCAACCCTTTCATATTTCCAAATTGAGCAATCGAATGGGAATACAACTGGACGAATTGGTAGTGAATGAATTGGAAGATCTTCCTACTAACCCAGTTTTTCCAGGAACGGTACAATTGACACCCGGAGGAAAAATCATTGTCTTGATGCGTGATGCTGGAGTCACTGGCGGTTATCCCCGAATCCTACAGCTCACGGAAGAGGCCCAAAATCGTTTGGCTCAAAAAAAGACGGGGGATCCCATCAATTTCCAACTCATTTAGTGCCCAAAAATTACTTGGATAAAAAGGTAAAATTAATTGAGGCTTTACTTTTTCAACCTTATATTCAGATTAAAGACGCAAACCTAGACTAAAAATGGACGCTACCCTCTCTCATAAAATAACCGCCTTAGACAAGAAAGTTGAAATTGTTAAATCGCAGTTAGAAAGCTTTAAGCAGGGTTTTCCTTTTTTGAGCTTGGTGGCTCCAGCTACTCCAGCTCGAGGGATACAGGTGTGGTCGGAAAGCCAAGTGAAGGATTATCAAAGCTATTTTGAAAAAAGAGCCTCCGAATTAGCACTTGTCAAATTTGTACCTGCCTCCGGTGCAGCCAGTAGAATGTTTAAAGATCTTTTTTCTTTTTTAGACACAGCAGGAGATCAACTAGATGAGTTTACCCAAAAATTTATTTCTCAACTTCATCAATTTGCTTTTTACCAAGACTTGGATGCGCTGCTTCAACAGCAAGGTGAATCCATAGGAAGCCTTCTTGAAAAAAAAGAGTATAAAAAGCTAGTAGCCAGCTTACTAACTGACTCAGGATTAGGCTATGGAAACTTGCCCAAAGGTCTTTTGAAGTTTCATGCATATGCGGATGAAAATAGATGTCCTGCTGAGGAGCATTTGGTTGAAGGGACACAGTATGGTGTAGGAAAAAATAAAGAAGTTCAAATTCACTTTACGGTTTCTCCCGAACATCAAGAAGGATTTGAAGCTGAAATTAAAGGGCACCTGCCAAGGCTAAGGCAACAAACAGGTTTGGAATTTAAGGTAGCTTTTTCCCAACAAAAAAAGTCTACGGACACCATCGCCGTGAATGCTTCGAATGAACCTTTCCTGGAAGAAGATGGAAGTCTTTTATT
>CAMDEU010000105.1 GCA_945897085.1 Spirosoma fluviale
ATAGGCTCCGTAGATCAAACGGTTCAATCCACTTTCTTTGAGTCCATATTCATCTAGGAACATGTCTTTTTCTTCAGGATCTTCAAATTCCGCAATTTGGGATTCGATGGCTGCACAGAGCACGATAACTTCCGCATGTTCCTCCTTTACCTTAGCGCGAAGGCGATCTACAAAGGCATTGCCGGTATGAATACTTGATTCATCTACATTGGCCACATACAAGACGGGCTTTATGGTGAGTAGATGTAGATCTCGTACTGCTTCTAAATCATCTTTTTCCACTTCAATCGCACGTGCATTGAGTCCTGCATCGAGTCCATCCTTAAATTGGAGTAAAGTTTCCAATTCTCTTTTGGCTTTGGCATCTCCGGACTTGGCCATTTTTTCGATACGCTGAATCTTTTTCTCCACCGATTCAAGATCCTTAAGCTGGAGTTCTGTGTCGATGACTTCCTTGTCAAACAGTGGATCTACGCCGCCAGCGACGTGAACGATGTTGTCGTCTTCAAAGCAGCGGACCACATGGATGATGGCATCCACTTCCCGGATATTGGCAAGAAATTTATTGCCTAAGCCTTCTCCCTTGGAAGCACCTTTCACCAATCCTGCGATATCCACAAACTCGATAATGGTCGGCACTACCCGTTGTGGGTTTACAAGTTCTTCCAGTTCTTGAAGTCTAGCATCAGGAACTGATACCACGCCTACATTGGGTTCGATGGTACAAAAAGGAAAGTTAGCTGCTTCAGCTTTGGCGCTTGATAGCGCGTTAAACAAGGTAGATTTGCCCACATTGGGGAGACCTACTATGCCACATTGTAATGCCATTAATTCGTTGCTTTAATTTTAAATATTTTGTAGGCCTTGTACCCACTGTAAAATTCCAAGATCGATACTCTGAAAATGGTGTATACGGGTATGGCAAAAATCATCCCTAGGATTCCTGCGATTTTTGCTCCTGCAAAGATAATAACAAATATTTCAAGGGGATGTGCTTTTACCGATTTGGAAAAAATTAGCGGCTGCAACAGGACATTGTCTGTGATTTGAACCACTGCAAACACAGAAAGGATTTTAAAAAGCAAAAAGCTGTAGTCACTGTCTGTCGAAAAATCTCCCGTAGAAACCCCCACCACCATGCCAAAAACTGTTCCCAAAATTGGCCCCGCGTAGGGTATAAGGTTGGCAATAGCCGCAAACAGCGCAATGGTCAATGCATATTCTACTCCTGCAAGGCTAAGGCCGGAAGCAGCGAGGAGAAAAATAGCCAATACCTGAAGTAGTAATCCAAAAAGGTAATTGGAAAGTAATTTTTCTACTTTGGTAAATGTGGCTACTGATAATTCGAAATAGGCGTTTGGAATGAGATTTAACAGGTTTCTACGAAGAAGTCCATTTTCAAGAAGTAGGAAAAAAGTGATAAAAGCTACTGCCATTGTCCCTATGAATATACTACTGGTAACAGAGATTGCACCCGTAATAAATCCACCAATATCAAATTTCTGGAGCGCTTCTTGAACGGAAAGGCGCAGTTCTTCTAGGAGTATGCCACGTTTGTTTTCAATAAGTTGGTACTTCATCAAGAACCGCTCGAGCTTCTCAAGGGGAACTTCAAGCTGAAGGTAAATACTTTCCAAATCCAAATCGCTCAACAGAATGACTTGGCGGTTGATTAAAGGAAAGAAGAGTAGACCGAGCAGAAACACAAAAGAAACTACGGCAGCATACGATGCTAGGATTGCAATTCCACGCGGGACATGCTGCCCTAGGACATGGACCTCATTGATCCGATTGGTAAGTGGCCGAAGTAATGCAGCAAAGATTAAAGAGGTAACCAAATACAGGGAAATAGCCGAAAAATACCAACCAAACACCAGGAAGGTGATAAAGGAGAGAATCAGGTAGATGAAAAACCGCTGCATGGATGTAAAAATAAAAGGAGGCATTAGCCTCCTCAAATATATTGGAATAGGATGTGTATCCCTAATGCTGATTCATTGAATTAATCCCAACGAAGGTCATTGTTGATCTCGGGTTCTGAATCTTCTTTTTCAAATTGCTCAAAATCGAAGTCAGGAAGCAAATCGGTTTTCACATGATCAACTGCCTCATTCAATGCATTTACAAATTTGAAGAAATCTTCCTTGTACAAAAAGATTTTGTGTTTTTCGTAGCTGAAGTTGTCTCCGTCTATTCTTCGCTTACTTTCTGTGATGGTAAGGAAATAATCGTTGCCACGGGTTGACTTGACATCAAAAAAATAGGTTCGTTTTCCTGCCTTTACTTTCTTGGAGAAAATTTCCTCTTTATCGTATCCTCGGTGATCTTCCACTGTTTTAGGGATTAATGGTTTGAACGTTTAAAATAAAGAATCTAAGATAAGCGAAAAGCATCCTAGATTTCAAAATCATTCCCTGCTTTTTTTTGAAAACCTGTTAATTTTAGAGTACAAGTTGTCCTAAATCCGAAATAAACCCCAAGGGGTTAAACAATTGAATGCGCTAAAAACAGTTCCAATATTCTGAGGTGCAGTAAAGTATTGTTTGACTTTTAGCAGGATAGCTCGCTAAAAATGCGATCAAAGAAACCTAAAAATCAAATCTAGGCTTATTAGTCCTTGAACTTCATAAAAAAAGGCTGTCCCTTTTCAGAAACAGCCCCAATTCAGTTGTCATAATTAATCAATCGCCGTGTAAGAATGCTTTTCTAGCAAGCAAAATTTCTTCACTTTCACGATGGTCAGGATCATCTATGCAGCAGTCTACTGGACATACTGCAGCACACTGGGGCTCCTCATGAAAGCCGTTACACTCGGTGCACTTCTCAGACACAATGTAATAAAACTCATCCGATACGGGAGTTTGCTTTGCCGTACTAGCTACAGCACTTCCATCTGGGAGAGAAACTTCTTTTAAGGTAGTGCCTCCACCCCATGTCCATTCTACTCCTCCTTCATAAATTGCCGTATTTGGACATTCAGGTTCGCATGCACCACAATTGATGCATTCGTCTGTTATCATTATTGCCATAGGGATTCAAATTTGAATGCAAAGGTACAATCTCCTAAACACCTTCGCAATAAAAAAGTTGTCACACTAATTAATTTAAATTTATTCCAAGGGCTTTTTTTTGGATACCTTTGTCAAATGAACTCAGATTTCACACTTTCTGATCGAATTTCAGCATTTGTTCAACTAGGAATTGATCTTTCCAATATTTCGGAGGATGAAAAAATTTCTCTTTTTCAACAAGCAGAAAATCAGAATCCTTGGTTTACACATCGCTCTTTGGAGCATGCATTGGAAGGTATTCGAGTCTTGCTAGATGCTCAAGCCTTGGAGAAATGGGTTGCTCCTTACGCACTTTCGGAGCCAATTAATCCGAAGCAGGTAGGATTGATGCTTTCAGGGAATATTCCAGCAGTAGGCTTTCACGACATTCTTTCGGTTTTAATTGCCGGACATTCGGCATGTATCAAATTAAGCTCTCAAGATTCTGCGCTGCCATTTTGGTTGATTAAGGAATTGAAAAGGATAGAACCTCGTTTTACGGATCGAATTCAAGTCGAAGAGATGTTGAAAAACAAGCAGGCCTATATCGCCACGGGCAGCGACAACTCGGCTCGTTATTTCAACTTCTATTTTGGAAAGTATCCGAACTTGATTCGAGCAAATCGAAGTTCTGTGGCTATTCTTCGAGGGGATGAGTCCAAAGCGGATCTAGAGGCCTTAGGTAGCGATATTTTTGATTACTTCGGCCTTGGTTGTAGAAATGTCTCCAAAATTTTTGTCAAAAATCAAGGTCAGCTAACGGACTTGCTCGATGCACTCGAATCCTTTGCTTCGGTGGCCAATCATCACAAGTACTTCAACAATTACGAGTACAATAAATCCATTTATTTGGTCAACCGTACGCCACATTTGGACAATGGTTTTCTACTAGTCAAGGAGTCAAGTGACTTGGTATCGCCAATTGCTGTTCTTTTTTATGAAATCTATTCCGATGAGCAAGAGCTAAAAACTAAATTGCAAGAACTAAATTTCAAGATTCAATGTGTGGTAGGGAATTCACTGTTTGATTTTCCTGGAATTATTCCCTTTGGTCAAACGCAATGCCCGCTTCCTTGGGACTATGCAGATGGGGTAGATACATTACAATTCCTCGGTACACTAGGCGAGTAAACGCTGAGGTAATCTCTAGTTTTTTTTCGATTCAATTTTTACAGATGAGTTCTGGTCTAGGCTAATTTAGTGTTCTATTTTCAATAGAAGCAAGCCTTATAGCGGAAGGTTCTTTACCTTTTTGGTTGCTTTTTCCTATATTTGCAGTCGGAAATTTGAACCATTTACTTTATAAACTATACAAAACGATGGCTTTTGATATCGAAATGATCAAAGAGGTCTATGCACAAACACCTGGTCGCATCACAGCGGCACGTAAGGTGGTGGGCAAACCACTTACATTGACTGAAAAAATTCTTTACGCCCACTTAAGTGAAGGGGCTGCTAGTCAGGCTTTTAAAAGAGGAACCTCCTATGTAGATTTTCAACCGGATCGCGTAGCGATGCAAGATGCTACCGCACAGATGGCCTTGTTGCAATTTATGCAGGCCGGTCGTTCCCAAGTTGCTGTACCTTCTACCGTTCACTGCGATCACTTGATCCAAGCGGAAATTGGAGCAGATAAAGACTTGAGCAAAGCAAAAGATAAAAACAAAGAGGTCTATGATTTCCTTGCCTCTGTTTCTAATAAGTATGGCATTGGTTTTTGGAAGCCAGGTGCTGGAATTATCCACCAGGTAGTCTTGGAAAACTATGCTTTTCCAGGTGGAATGATGATTGGAACCGATTCCCATACCCCGAATGCAGGTGGTCTTGGAATGATTGCGATTGGTGTAGGTGGGGCAGATGCCTGTGATGTGATGGCTGGATTGCCATGGGAACTGAAGTTTCCAAAATTGATCGGCGTGAAGTTGACTGGCAAACTGTCCGGTTGGACGGCTGCAAAAGACGTGATATTGAAAGTTGCTGGAATCCTTACCGTGAAAGGTGGTACTGGCGCTATTGTTGAATATTTTGGTGAAGGAGCGCGTTCCCTTTCCGCTACAGGAAAAGGAACCATTTGTAACATGGGTGCCGAGATCGGTGCGACGACTTCTATCTTTGGTTACGACGAAAAATCTGCCGCCTACCTTTCTGGAACAGGCCGTTCTGATATCGCGGCGTTGGCCAATGGCATCGCAGAACACCTAACTGGGGATCCAGAAGTTTATGCGCAACCAGAGTTGTACTTCGATCAAGTGATTGAAATCAATCTTTCTGAGTTGGAGCCGCACGTAAATGGTCCATTTACACCAGATTTGGCTTGGCCTATTTCTAAATTCGCTGCAGCTGTTAGAGAAAATGGATGGCCAGCAAAATTGGATGTAGGATTGATCGGTTCCTGTACCAACTCCTCCTACGAAGATATTTCTAGAGCCGCTTCCTTGGCGCAGCAGGCAGTAGACAAAAAATTGGTAGCCAGATCCGAGTACACCATCACTCCTGGATCTGAGCAAGTTCGCTTTACGGTTGCCCGAGATGGTTTTTTGGATACCTTCGATAAGATGGGTGGTGTAGTGCTTGCGAATGCCTGCGGACCCTGCATCGGACAGTGGGCAAGACATGGAGCTGAAAAACAAGAGAAGAACTCCATCATTACTTCTTTCAATCGGAATTTTGCGAAGCGTGCAGATGGAAATCCGAACACGCACGCCTTTGTAGCCTCTCCGGAGATTGTAACGGCGCTAGCGATTGCTGGGGACCTGACTTTTAACCCCCTTACTGACACGTTGACCAACTCTGAAGGTAATCAAGTTCGCTTGGAGGAACCAAGAGGATTGGAATTGCCAACCAAAGGTTTTGCTGTTCAAGATGCGGGCTACCAGGCTCCCGCTGCTGATGGATCTTCGGTACAGGTATTGGTGTCAATTACCTCTGATCGATTGCAGCTTTTGGATTCATTTACTGCTTGGGAGGGTGTAGACTTGAAAGGATTGAAATTGTTGATCAAAGCCAAAGGAAAATGTACTACGGACCACATTTCAATGGCGGGCCCATGGTTGAAGTACCGAGGCCATTTAGATAATATCTCGAACAACATGCTTATCGGAGCGGTCAATGCGTATAATGAAGCAACCAACTCGGTGAAAAACCAATTGACTGGCGCATATGGTGAGGTACCTGCTACGCAGCGTGCCTACAAGGCAGCAGGAATTGGATCGATTGTGGTAGGGGATGAAAACTACGGGGAAGGTTCTTCTCGAGAGCATGCAGCGATGGAACCTCGATTCCTAGGCGTTCGTGCGATCTTGGTGAAGTCCTTTGCTCGAATTCACGAGACCAACTTGAAGAAGCAGGGAATGCTTGCTTTGACTTTTGCGAATCCTGCTGACTACGACTTGATTCAAGAAAACGATCTGATCGATATTGTCGGTTTAACCAGCTTCGCTCCAGGCAAGCCTTTGGAGGTGGTCTTCCATCATGTGGATGGAACTCATGATAGGGTAGTGGCCAACCATACCTACAATCAAGGTCAAATCGAATGGTTTAAAGCTGGAAGTGCCTTGAATTTGATCAAGGTAAAAGCTTAA
>CAMDEU010000106.1 GCA_945897085.1 Spirosoma fluviale
GACAAATCGGGGGCGTGTGGAGAACAAGGATCGGTGGTTGTAGACCCGCACAGAAACTCCCTTCTCCACCAGACGTTCACCTAATTCTTTTACCAGGGTATCGTAGCCCCCATAGACATAGGGGTAGCCTTTGGCGCCCATTATGGCTACTTTTATATCAATAGGTGACGGCTTGCTTACCATTTATTCACTCATTTTTTGATAAAGTCTACTCCGATCTCTTCAGAATTTTTAAGGTAACGATCCTTAGAAAAATAGTCGATAATTCTTTTTCTTCCGTCATCTCCACCTCCCTAGTTGCTCCAATACTTGTTAGAAGATTCTAATCCCAATCTTTGTCTCTACATGTTGTAAGATGATGTAGGAATTGATAAAATCACCCCTTCAAAATTTCTTTAAAGGCTTGTTCTAAAGATAGGAAAAACTTCTCCGCCGAAAATTCCTGCAACCTGATTCTCCCTTTTTCTTCCAATTCCTTTCTTAGATCAGGATCATCTACCAAAAGTTTCATGGACTGAATTAGTGATTCCTCCTCATTTTTTTCCAAAATCAAAGCAGCATCACCCGCCACTTCCATCAAAGCCCCCTGACGCGAAATGATGACGGGCAGCCTAAAAGAGAATGCTTCCAATACCGGCAATCCAAACCCTTCATTTGTGGAAGGGAAAACATAGCCCAAGGCATGCTGGAAATAAGACGCCAATTGCTCTTGGCTTACATATCCCGTGAAATCGACTTTATCAGTCAATCCTAAGGTGGTGACCAATTCAACCAAATGATCGTAATCATCTAAAGTTTCTCTAGGGCCTCTTTGTCCGACCAACACCAAACGATGGCTTTCATAGCCTTCCATTTTTGTAAGTTTATCAAATGCCTGGATTAGTAAACTCAGGTTTTTTCTTTTCTCCAATACCCCGACATGAAGAAAATAGGCTGCTTGTGGATTCGATTTCAAATCCGATAAGGCTAAGCTTTCCGAAAGCCCAGAAGCCTGATAAACCACCTTTATTGGAATAGATTTAAAAGGAGGCAATTCTTGTAACCGCAGTTTAGAAAACTGGGTTATTGTGATGATTTTCCCATTTTTTTGCAATCCTTTTTCTAAAAAATAGAGGTAATACTTCAACCAAAGACTTTGGTAATGTTCAGGAGTATCCCAAAAACAGGTGTCATGGACAACGGAAACTTTTTTTCCCTTAGCGAAAATCGGACTTAAAATGTCAGGACTGAAGACGATCGACGCTTGGTGGTAAAAAGAGAGTATCGGCAATACCACCTGTTTTCTGAAGAAATAGAGCAGCTGAAAAAGGATGTTTTTCCACTTTGCTGTTTTTCCTCGAAAGAACTGATTTTGCTTTACTTTCTGATAATTGGGGCTGATGATATACTCAAAATCGCTGTTGTTTTTTTTGAGAATCTCATCGCAGAGGGTAACTATATAGGTCTTGATCCCTGTTTGTGCCACATACAGGTAAAATACATCCACCACTACTTTTGGCCTATGCTTCTTCATTTTTGATTTTGGAGTATTCGTTCATGGCATACCCTACCATCCACCAAGTGATCCAACTTACGTAGGCAAACAGCTCTGCGTTGGACGTGAAAAGGGGCAATAAGAGTCCTGTTTTTACAGTCGCAGCTGTAAATGCAATTCGTGCCGTCATGACGTTTTCAGTTAGCCTGAAAACCCGAATAGACCGGCTTATGGAAAACCCTAAAAGAAGGATGTATAAAAACATCCCTAAAAATCCCAGTTGCACCCCATAGATTAGGAATTGGTTTTCCCCTCCGATCCTTGCTTCGTCGGTGACACTACCGGAATTGCCACTCATCGCCAACCCGACGCCCAAGGGATTTTCGATCATGGATTCAATGGCAGTTATCCATTCCAAAACATGGCCTACGCTTGAGGCATTTTGGAAGGTTAGGGTATCGATTACGAAATAATAGAAGTCTTCAGAGGCAAAAAACACGACGAAGATGACAAATGCAGTGACTAGACCGAAACCAAATAAGATCAACCGATAAAGCTTAAAAATCACTGCAATAAAAAACAACATGATAAAAAAAGCTCCAAATGCGGCTCTTGAACTTGAGAAAAACAAACTTCCCATGGAGCAGAGCATGACCACAATAAATGGAAAACCTTCTTCTCTTTTGGACGTCAAAAACCAGATTAGCCCTGCGGCAAAACCTAAAAGCACGGAACTGGCCAACTCCAAAGGATCTGCAAAAAACGAGGCCAGTCTCTTGGTCATGGCTTGGGTTTCGAATGTCCAGGATAACCCAAAATTGCCAGAAGGCTCCATATCGTAAATGCCATAATTGAAAAGGGCATACCCCGTAAAGGCTTGTAAATGGAAACCGATAAATGCTTCAAAGACATTGACAACGAATGCAGAAATCGTAATCACAAAAATGACCTGAAACAATCTTTTGACTTCAAAATCTTCAAAATTGGTATTTCTACCCACGAAAAACACCAGGCCAGGAATGAGGATGTTTTTGAAGTAAAGGGCTTTTTCCAAAAAACTGGGCTCTCCTATGGGTAATAAAAGAAAAATAAATGCCAACCCAATAAATGCCAATAAGAGCCATTCCACTGTTTGGAAGCGAATGGGATACTCAAAAATCTTTCGTCTGTAGAGTACAAAAATCAGCACAGATCCGATGACCACCAAGTCCTTGGCCACCTGGAACAAGGTTATTGGCAGGTTGGAATTTGTTGCCTGAAATAGAATACTTAAGAAGGTAGTATGAAAGGGGAGGTAGGCCGCTAAAAAAAATACCAGGTACTCCCACTTTCCTTTGAAGACCATGGCCTTCAGCGTGAAGTGCAGCAGCAGCGCATAACCCAAAAGTGTTAAAATAAAAAGTGTTTGAGCGATCAATGCAGTTCAGGCTTTTGACAGATCAAGGTCACTGTAAACCTCACAGGGCACCTTCCCTTGACTTTTATACCCCTGAATATATTCAATAAAAACTTACTTTGCTCTATGCCGATGATCCAGTCCGTCTTTATCCTGTTGTTTTTAAACGTACTGTATTTGAATTTTGGGATGGGGAGTACCGTTTGAAAATTGAAAAACCCAGTTTCGGTTAATGCTCCCACCATCTCATGGTAAGAGGACTCATTGAGATGCCCCCCTTGTGCTTGTATCCGTCCCGAGCTGGAATTGTCCATAATTCGAGTTACATCCATCGGTCCAAAAAGTCGATTAGGCATCACCAAGATGAATTTTCCTCCGGGCACCAAGCTCTCATAAACTGAGCGAAGGTGGTCCATCAAATCTAAGGGGGAAAGGTGCTCGATTACATTGTCTGAAAAGGCCAGTTCAAATTTTTCTTCGGTTCTGAAATTGATGATGCCGGAGGAAATGAACTGAATACTCGGATGATTTTTGAGGGTTTCGGGAATAAATACATCCACTCCAGTAAGCTTTTTATAAGGAATCTTTTTTTGGATGTTTATTAGAAAATATCCTTCCCCACAACCAAAATCGATGATGGATTTTCCTTTCAGCTCTTTTTCAAAAAGTGTAACCTGTGGATCTTTGGTGGCTATTCTTTCTTCGAGAGAACTATCTTCTTTTGCTGTTCTGCCGTAAAATTGAAGGAGGTTGGAATAGAATTCATCGTATAAGCCCTCTCTTTTTTTGGCATCTTCTTCCTTAACCAACAATTTATGGTAATGATTTTCAAGCTTAAATGCCTCTTCGAGGACTTCAGGACTTAACCCGCTTTCTTTGGAGTAAGCTTCAATATCTGGGAATAATTGGGTGTTGGGACTTTTCATTAAATGGGTTTCATTTGGAAAAAAGACCTTCATAATGTCCTTTCAAAATTGCATTTACTTTTTGGAACCTACCATTTAATCCCAAATACAGAATGAAGGCAGCATTTTTTAGGGTTTGGTAGAACAAACTTAATACAAAGGACACTGGATTTGAATGGCTTCGGATTAAAAAGAGGTGGTTTCTAGTCCGGTAATAGTGGAGGATTGGAGGAATGACGCCTTCTTTGGTTTTGATTTTTTTGGAGGATCCTCCCGCGACATGGTAAATTTTGGATTGAGGAAGGTAACGAAGCCGGAACCCTGATTTTTTGATTCGAAAGGACCACTCGACATCTTCGTAGTAGGCAAAAAACCGATTGTCCAACATTCCTGCCTTTCTAACTGCAGCCGACCTCACAAGGATCGCACATCCCGTAATCCAAGGTGTATCTTTTTCCTGATCAAATTGTCCTTCATCTAGTTGCCCTATGCCGATGGACCAAGTCATTTCCAAGCCCTTGAAATATCCACCACCAGCATTCCATAGCTTATCCCGTTCCGCTTCAAACATGATTTTGGGTTGCACCGCGCCATAATCTGGGTTTTGTTCTAAAAAAGAAACCAATGGATTCAGAAAGTCAGGTTCTACAAGGGTGTCATTATTCAGCAAAAGTATCTGATCATAAGAATGATCCAATGCCCATTGTATTCCAAGGTTGTTGCCTCCTGTAAATCCAATATTCTCAGGACTGGTAAGCAGCGTAATGGCAGGAAATTCAGTTTTCAGTTTCTCGCCCGAACCGTCTATCGAACCATTGTCCACCAAAACAGTTTGAAAATTGGAGTACTGCAGTTCTTTTAGGGATTCCAAACAAGCCAGTGTTAGGTCATATCCATTCCAGTTGACGAGGATGATGGCTACTTTGGGCGGGCTGTTGGGTTCCATGCTAACTTCTCCCAAATTTTCTCTGAATTGAGTCATCTCACTGTCTTTTTCAAGCTGCATTGCTTTTACTAGTTTTTAAGATAGCTAAAATCAATGGCCGATTATACACCCAATTTAAAATGCAGCAGATTAAAAAAACCACGATTTCGGTAGATAACATCGCATAGCAAAGTCCAATCGCCCCATATTGGCTGGTAAGAAAGATTGAATTGGAAATCATAAATAAACCCATCATCCAGGAAGATTTGAACATCAGGTTGTTTTGGCCATTGACAAGAAAAATGACCACATTCATGATATTGAGGCAAGCCAAAAATGGGATAAATGCTAAAACTCTCAAATAGGAGATGGAATCTACAAATTCCGCTTTTGAAAATAATTGGATGATAACCGGTGCCAGCCCAAAAACAGCCAAAGAAACAGTTAATCCAATGGCCAAAGCGGCGAAACTAACCTTTTTTAGGTAGCTAATAAAAGCACTTAAATCTTCTTTCAGCAACTTTGAAGCATTGGGAAAAATAGAATGGATGACCATAGAAGGAAACATTCGAAGCACCATGGAGATTCTTTCTGCAAGACTGAACAGGCCTAATGTAGTGGCGGAAGCAAAAAAACTCAATACAACCAATGCCCCATTGATAGAGAAATGGGTTGCAATATTGGATAGCAAAAGCAGTCCTGTATTTTTTAATAAGGCAAAAAGTTGAAGGAATCTTGGCTTGTAAAATTTGATATCCAAGGCATAATGGATGTAAATCAGCAAGAGGATATTGATGCCTAATCCTGATGCTCCTAGGATGAAGTTGACCCATTTGGACTGTTCCGGATCACGGATAAAAAGGACAATACCCAATAAATAAAGTAATTTGCTGAACACATTGGCGACGGAAATCAGCTTCATTTTTTCCATCCCTTGAAAAAACCAGAGCGGAAAGGTGGCTTCTGAAAAGAGCAGAAATACGGATAATACTAAAACGGTTTGGTATCCTTGGAAAAGATTCAGGCCATAGGCTCCGATCAAGATGAGGATTGTGGAAAAAATTGCAAGGAGGATTTTGGCTGAAAACACATTGGAAACCAACTGCGAAAGTGCTTCCTTATTGGATTGATTGAGGGCCACTTCTCGAGGAGCATTCAAGTTAAACCCAAAGCCTACTAAAATATTGAATACAATAATTACGGAAAAGGATAAGTTGACCCATCCAAATTGTTCCGCCCCGATACTTTGAATCAGGAGGGGCATGGAAATAAGTGAAATCAAGACCGTTGAGGACTGGATCAGCGCCAGAAAAAGAAAGTTCTGGAGGGACTTATTCCGGATAAAATTCCCAAAAGGGATCAACAGATTGATTTTTTCAAACATGGAAGCTTTGGTTTAGACTTCCTGCAAATGCTTTTGGTAGATTCTTCTCAGATATAGAAAGCTAAGGGCTAAGAAACCGAAGATGATGGCCCCATTAACCATCCCCTTCACCAAACGAATTTCAGTTCGTTTTAAGGGCAGCTTGGGAAAATCGACTAATTGAATTAATGGAGTGTTGATGCGGTGGTTGATTTTAGCCATCTCTAGATTTTTCACAATTTCTTGAAATACCGCAGCACTAGTTTGAACATCTACCTGCTTGCGGCGTCCATTAACGGTGGCAGCACTTAGCAAAGGGTTGGCATTGGGAATGCGATCTTGTTCGGCAGCCAAGTTGCCGAGGCTTGCATCAAGAATTGTCCGAACTGAATCCGCTTGAATTTGTAAAATACGGAGGTTCTCCCCTGTTTTTTTGGTTTTAGTCTCCAAGTAGAAGGTATTCACCTTGCTTACTAGCGTTTC
>CAMDEU010000107.1 GCA_945897085.1 Spirosoma fluviale
ACTATGTCTTTTAAGCTTGTCATAAATTCTTGGTAGGCGGCTACCGTCTCGTCCTGAGCAAGAGCTGCCTCCAAAAGTGTTAACGCTTCCTTAAACTTAAATTGTTCCACCAATCGATCAGCTTCTGCTTTTTTACGTTTTGCAAACTCTGAAGGTTCAGGTGTATTTTCATCCTTATTCTTTCGCTCCTCATCTCGCTTCAGCCAGCGAGCAAGCAATTCGTAGTTGTATCTAGCCTCCTCATTTAAAGGATTTTGAATCAATGCCGATTGAAATTTACTTAAAGCAGCTTGGTAGTCCTGTTTGTTTCCCAACACCACTCCACCTTGATTAAAAGCAAAGGAGGACAACCGCTCATCGATACTTTGGCTTGCCTTATCAAAGTTTGCCGCGGCTTCTTCCGGTTGAGAGGCGTAGTGGTAGCTAAGTCCTAAGTTAAAATCTAAGTACTCGGACACCAGTTGAAACTCTTCTATAAGTACACGGTGATCTTTGATGGCTTGCGCATATTCTGTAGCGGCATAGCTTGTAGCTGCTTGATCGATTGCTGCATTCAAGCGACTTACCCTCGTCCAAGATGCGGGCAGAAACACTAAAATCAGGAAGATCCCTTTGATCCAGCTCATCAGAGTTTGATTGTTTTAATGGGTAAAATCATATCCACCAAAGCGAGTGCAAGAGCGGCCAAGAGGAAGTAAAAATACTTGTTTGAACTAGCTTCCACCATGCGGGTAGTGGAGACACCACCTTCCAAGGTTTCAATTGCTGAAATAAGGCCTCCCATTTCTTGGGCCTGATCCGAGATTTCAAAGTATTGTCCTCCTGTTTCTGCAGCGATAAATTGCAAAGGTTCTCGATTTAACTTGGTTAAAGCTGGTTTCCCTGTATCAGGATCCATTACAAGCCCATTGCCACGAGCCATTTCACCACCTCTATCTGTTCCTATACCTACAGAAAATACTTTGATTCCTTCGTCAACCAATTCCTCTGCAATCCCATCCAAGTCGTCGCCAAAATGTTCTCCATCAGATATCAAGACCACGGAACGAGATTTTTTTTCCTGACTCTGATCATTTTGGAAACGTTCTAAGGCCATCTGAAGTGGAGTACTAAGGTCGGTACCCAAGTTGGGCACTAATCCAATGGAAAGACCATCAATGTAAAGATTGGCCACTGCTTGATCATAGGTAAGGGGTAACTGAAGAAAAGATTCAGTGGAAAAAATAATCAGTCCAACTCTGTCGGAGGGAAAGGATTTAAGTAATTCCTTTAATTCAAATTGAATCCGTTGCAGCCTTGTAGGAGCAATATCAGTGGCAATCATCGATTGAGAGAGATCGACGGCAATGAAAATATCCTTGCCCTCTTCTTTAACTTCTTTGAAGGAATCTCCGATGGAAGGGCCAGCAAAGGCGATTAATAACAAGATAAAGTAGATTGATCGAATGATCAGCTTGGTAAAAAGCCGCTGCTTTTCAACCTTCAACCGGCGGTTGATGGACCAAAATCGGCTTAGGTACAGCAAATACAGCAGGATAAATATCCCAGCTAGTAAAAGCAAAAGTTTTAGGTCAGGGTATGCCCAAATCATGGCCTGAAATTAGGAAATAAAGCTAACTTTGAAAACGGAAATTGGCCAAATAGGGATTCCTTTTCAAAAAGATGTGTCAGAATTAACAAACATTAATTTTCCTAACTCGTTCAGGTAGGCTATCCCAAGAATTTATCAACGAATGTCTTTTTTAAAATTTTTAGGTTTCTGCTTCTGCTTTTTCTTGGCTTTCTCGGCAATTTCTCAAGAAAAAAGCCTTTTGAAAGGCCAAGTGTTGGATGCAAGTACTTCTGAACCTCTTGTGGGTGCCAATGTTTTTTGGGAAGGTCAAGCCTCCTCAGGAACCATCACCGATTCAGATGGTAGATTTTCATTACCTGTCCTCAACATCCCTACGCAATTGTTTGTGTCCTATTTGGGCTACGAGAGATCTACTCGACTCATACAAGTTCGTGACCTAGACAAGCTGCAACGCTTTTATTTAAAGCCTGAGGATTTTTCTTTGGAAGAAGTGCTCATTCAGGAACGGAGAGGAGATGAGCAGGTCAAAAATTTGGAGCTGGGCAAATCATCACTTTCCATGGAAAATCTCAAAGCACTTCCTGCGCTTTTTGGTGAGGTGGATCTGTTGCGAAGTTTACAATTGCTACCTGGGGTAAAATCAGCCGGGGAAGGTACAGCAGGGCTATTTGTGAGGGGAGGATCGGCCGACCAAAATTTGGTTCAAGTGGATGGGGCGCCTGTTTACAATGCCTCTCATTTTTTTGGTATTTTCTCAGTTTTTAACCCGGATGGGATTAAAAAAGTGGATTTATACAAAGGCAATATGCCTGCAAGTTATGGAGGAAGAGCCTCCGCTTTGATTGATGTAAGCCTAAGGGAAGGCGAAACTACTCGATTAAGTGGGGAAGGGGGTATTGGGACTATTTCTTCTCGCTTGACGCTACAAGGCCCGCTTTTAGGAGAAAAATCAAACTTTTTGATCAGTGGCAGGCGAACCTACGCAGATCTTTTTTTGAAACTTTCCTCCAATCCAGATATCAAAAATAACCAGCTCAATTTTTACGATTTAAATGGGAAGGCTTCCTTTATTCTGAGTGAAAAAGACAAACTTTCCTTCAGCAGCTATCAAGGAAGTGATTTTTTAGGGCTTAGTGGTCAATTTGGCTTGGGTTGGAAAAATTGGGTTTCTGCAGTCAACTGGAATCGAGTCAATTCTGATAGTTCCTTCTTTGATCTTCAGGGCTATCATTCTAGGTACAGCTATCAAGTCAAATTTGACAATGAGGATAATGGATTTGATTGGAACAACTCTCTCTCTGAATCGGGGATTAAGGCCACTTGGACGCGAGTTATAGCCTCAAAGAGCACCTTATTTTGGGGAGTTCATGGCCAGCTATATCATTTTGCACCATCAGACCTCAAACCATCACCCAATAACCCAATCAATAGGAAACAAACCCCAGGCGTACAAGGGGCACTGGGAAATGCTTTTGTGGGGCTTACCCGAGAGTTTACAGACAAGCTTAGCGGCGAACTGGGACTCCGGCAGGGAGTCTATGCGCAACTGGGTGAAGGAAAGGTGTATCAATATCCTGGAAACGCACCCACAGATTCGGATCCTTCAGATTCGCTGTTTTATGGCCCTGCTGAAGTGATGCAGCGGTACCAGGGGTTGGAACCTAGAATCGCGCTACGCTACATGCTGCGCCCTGATTTTTCGTTGAAGCTTTCCTACAATAGAAATTTTCAATACGTTCAAATAGCCTCCAATAGTTCTGCAGGACTACCGATCGATCGTTGGGTGTTGGCAGGTCAATACATCCGACCAATTCAAAGTGACCAAGTTTCAGTAGGAGTATTTCATAATTTTGATCAAAACCGATGGGAACTATCCGTTGAAGGGTATTACAAAGACTTGCAAAATGTAATTGACCTTCGAAATGGTGCCCGAATCTTACTTTCTGACCAGGTGGAAACTGAGCTTTTGAGTGGTCGCGGCTGGGCTTATGGTGCGGAATTTTTGCTTCGAAAAAATAAGGGAAAAACAACGGGATGGCTTGGCTATACCTGGTCTCGCGCCTGGAGGCAAATTGATGGAATAAGCAGAAACGAAGCCTATAATCCTCGTTTTGATCGTCCTCATGATGTTTCTTTGGTCCTAAACCATCAATTTTCCACCGCTTGGTCAGCTGGGCTTACCTTCGTGTATACGTCGGGACAGGCAGTTTCCTTCCCGGTAGGTTCCTATGTATTGGATAATCAGCCAGTTCCTCTTTACTCGGATTACCGAAACGAAAACAGGTTTCCGGATTACCATCGACTCGATGCCTCTGTCACTTGGAAAAATCCCGATCGTGGTAGAAAGTGGAAAGGGAGTTGGAATTTTGGGGTATACAACCTCTATGGCCGAAAAAACCCTTTTTCCTACGACTTTAGAGTTCTGTACAATAACCAAGTGAACTATTCTCCTGAAGACGGTGAGATTGTCTCTACTCGTCCAGGGGTGGTGATGACTTACCTCTTTACCTTTCTTCCTTCCATCACCTACAACGTTCAATTCTGATGAAAAAAACGTGGATACTCCTGTTAATCTCTGTTTTTTTATTCTCTTGCCAAGAAGAGGTGTTCCTAGATTTGGATCAAAAAGAAGGGAGGATTCCTGTAATCGAGGGCTATTGGACTGACCAAGGCATCTCCAATGAAGTAAAGATTTCCCTAGCCAAGAACTACTACGACTCGCTTGACCAAGAGTCGGTAAGGGATGCAGAAGTCTTTGTTAAGGAATTGAAGACAGGAAGAAAAATAGCTTTTCGTTATTTGGAAGCTACACGATCCTATCGGCCTAATCCATCGGAGCGAGCCATTGTAGGTGAATCTTATCAACTTAATGTAAATTGGAAGGGGCAAACCTATCAGTCAGAGGGACTTATGCTAGCTCCACCAATCTTGGATTCTGTGGTTTGGAATTATGAAAAGGATCGGCCTTTTCGCGGTGAGGGGTACTTCATCAAAGTATATGGAAAGATCCCTTTTCTAGATAATAACCAGTACCGAATCCGTGTCATTGAAAACGATACCTTAAAGAACCAACGTGAAGATTACCTCTTGTTTGACGATACTTTTGGACTCCAGGTCTTCGAGAAAGGATTGGAATTAGGCTATGCCTTCCAGAAAAATGACCGAGTGAGGATGGAGTTGTATCGATTGAATAAAGATGCTTTCGTCTATTTAAGCCAACTGGTAAACCTTCTATTTAGCGATGGGGGCCTTTTTAGTCCTCCTCCCCAAAATCCCACTTCCAACATTAGAGTTGTCAGCGGAAAAGGGGAGGTGCTGGGCTATTTTGTGGTATCCCCTGTGCTTACTCGAACGGTGGTGATTGCACCCAAATGATTTTTTAAAATTTTATAAATTTATTCAAACCCTTTTTTTAAATTTATCGTAATATTACGATTGATATGGGTGTTACCAAAACAGCATTATTTGACGTCGAGCAGAACGAACTGGCCGTACTTGCCAAAGCATTGGCTCATCCTGCTCGCATCGCCATTCTTCAGCACTTAGCCGCCACCACTTCCTGCATCAACGGTACACTCGTTCAGGAATTAGGCTTGGCCCAAGCCACCATTTCTCAGCATTTGAGGAAACTTAAGGAACTGGGATTGATTTGCGGGAGCATTGAGGGAACCTCAGTGAATTATTGCTTGGATAGGAAGCGTTGGGAAGAAGTTCGTCTTCTTTTCCAAGACTTCTTTGCGCCGCTTGCTGATAATTCTGAGGACACTTTATGTTGTTGATCAATAGATACTTGTATTTTATACTTAAACCTTAGCTGTTATGAAACTTTCTGCAATCAAAAACCAACTTAAGGGTTTGACTCAGGTCAATTTTATTCTACCTGATGGAAGACAGGTTCCTGCTCATTTCCATGTCACAGAGGTAGGTCAAGTAGATAAAAAATACATCGATTGTGGAGGCACCCTCCGTGAGGAGTCCAAAGTAACCTTTCAATTGTGGGAAGCAGGTGATGTGGATCACCGCCTAGCTGCTTCCAAGTTGTTAAACATTATTGGTTTAGCAGAGCGCCTCCTATCGATCCCTGATCTAGAGGTGGAGGTAGAATACCAGGTGGATACCATTGGTCGCTATGGATTAGATTTTAAGGGGACTGATTTTTTATTGACCGCTACCCAAACCGACTGCCTAGCCAAGGACAACTGCGGAATTCCCATGGAAAAATTAAAAATTAGGCTTTCTAGTATTGCGCAGGGACCTGTATGTACACCCAATTCCGGATGCTGTTAATCGAATGAAGGATGCCTTTTACAGTCCTTTACTGAGGACCATTGCTTCCCTGCCTATTTCTTCGATTCCTGTGGAGCGAAAGGCCCTTTTGGATGAAATGGCTAAATATCTACAGGAGAATATATTGACTGGGCGGGAAATTCGGCTCAACTTTATTTGTACGCACAATAGCCGAAGAAGTCAATTTTCTCAAATTTGGGCCCAAACCGCTGCTGCTTATTATGGAATAGAAGCCAACTGCTATTCAGGTGGAGTAGAGGTAACCGCCTTCAATCCCCGTGCCGTGGCGGCTATCCAGCGTGATGGATTTAAGGTGACACAAAAAGAAGTGGATAATCCAGTTTATTTTGTTTTTTACAGTGATGATGAAGACGCCATCGTGGCATTTTCAAAGCTTTATGACGATGCCATCAATGCCCCTAAAGACTTTGCAGCAGTGATGACTTGTGATCATGCCGATGAGAACTGTCCGGTAATTCCTGGGGCGGAAAGGCGTTTTCCCCTTCGTTTTGAGGATCCAAAGGCCTTTGATGAAACAACCCTAGAGGAGAAAATGTATACCGAGCGTTCGCACCAAATTGGAGCAGAACTGATGTATTTATTTAAAAAGGTAGGATCATCTAGATAAATTCAAGTAAGAATATATAAAAAAGCCTCAAAATTAGTGATTTTGAGGCTTTTTT
>CAMDEU010000108.1 GCA_945897085.1 Spirosoma fluviale
GAGAAGATTGCCCAGTCCATTGCCAATCATGCCACCAAAACAGACATTGGAGGACACTCTATTTTTTTGGGTCAAATCCGTGCCGATGAAAAGCCAGCCGGAAAGGTAATTGCCATCGAGTATACCTGCTACGAAGAAATGGCCCTAGAAAAGGCCTTTGAAATTCGAGAAGCTGTTTTTGCGAAGTATCCATTGACTTGCATGCATATTTACCACAGTCTCGGGGAAATCAAGGTGGGTGAAATCTGCCTTTTCGTCTTTACTTCCTCCAAACACCGAAAAGCAGCCATGCAGGCCTGCGACGAATTGGTGGAGCGAATCAAAGCCGAACTGCCGATCTGGGGTAAAGAAATCCTAGATTCTTCGGCTACTCAGTGGAAGGTGAATGCCTGATTTGTCAATGGATTTATTGCTCCCGTAAAAAAGCCTTGAATTCTTCTGTATTGAAATTGCTCATCCCTTGCTGGTAAAAGACGATTTTTCCTTCCTTGTTGACCACTAGGGTGGTGGGGATGGATTCGCTTTGCAAACTCGCGTTCAATCCATAACTGGCATGGACTACAGGGAAGGCCCAACTTTTTCCCTCCATAAAATCTTGACTTTTCTGCTTGTTTTCGTCTAGCCCAATCATCAAAAATTCGAGATCCGGGGTATCCTTAACCGCATCGTAGAGGTCGGAAATATGGGGCATCTCCGCGCGGCAAGGCCCACACCAAGAAGCCCATAGGTTGATGAATAGGGTCTTGCCTCGGTAGGCCTGGAGGTCGATCGTATTTCCTTTAAAATCGGTAAACTGTCCACGATAATCAAACTTTTGGTCGGTAAGATCAGGCGTCTCGATGCTGGGCTTCATCAAACCTGTTGCCAGCAATACCGATTGCAAGGCCCCTTGAATCACAGGAATCAGTCCCGTGAAATAGAGAAAGGCAAAAACAGCCAAAATTGCTACCCAAGACTTCACTTCCTTTTTCCAATCCATTTTCTTTACTTCAGCAGGTCCCCTGCGCTAGGGTAGGTATTTTTAGATCATCTCTCAAGAGACAATTTAAAAAATAATGATCATCGAATGGGACTATGCCCTAGGTTAGTCCCCTTCCTCATCCTTGTACATTTCATTATAGGTATCTTCATTCATTCCCTTGCTGAATCGGCGGATGTTGTAGGTGAAGGAAAGCATAAAGTATTGTTGAAGGACATTGGTTTGAATGTCTTCGATAAAGGTGTCAGAAATATTCCGACGCACGTTTGCATTTTGATTGAGTAGGTCATAGACCATGAGGCTGACCTCTCCACGCTGATTTTTGAATACTTTTTTACCCAAACTCATGTTTACTAGCGAGAAATTGGTGTTGAATCCTGCGTTCAATCCCGAGTTGATCTGATGATTCAAATCAAGTCGGTAGATGATGCCTTGCCAAATGATCCAATTGAAGTTGAGTCGGAAGCGCTGCTGGAAAAAATTTGTGTTTAAATTCGTATTCAGTGTGTTCTCCGAGCGATTGAATGAGGAGCGTGAGGAGAGGTTGAAGTCCAGGTTTTCACTGATGCTGCTAGCTATGGAAATTCCTGTACTCAAGCGCTGCGAATTAGTGAACCCTATCCGGTCATTGACCTGACCTGGTCTACGGGTCATTCCACCACCTGCATTGATGTTTAACTTGGATTTGATGAATTCCAGCGGCATCCCATAGTTGGCCCAAGAGCGCATCTCCCAGAAGCCATCCAAGTTGACCGGCTTGAGTAGCTGGGCACCCTTCTGCAAGGTGATGCCTTCTTCTAAGTCTATCGGTTGGCTAGCGATCAGGGTGCTGTTACTGATAAACCGATTGGTGAGGGTGGAGCTGGCATATAGGAACCAGTTTTTATCGGAGTCGGGATTTTGGCTGCGGAAGCGAAGTCGAACTTCCTGGCTGTAGGATTGGTCTAAGTCAGGGTTTCCCACACGCACCTGAAGCGGGTTGGTGTTGTTGATGACAGGCTGAAGCTGGCGAATATCGGGTTCTGCCGTTTGGGTATCGTAATCGAACTGCAGGTTGGTGTTGGGGTTAAATTTGTATTCCAAGCGGAGCGTAGGGAGAAAAGCGGAGAAGTTCCGTTGCAAGTCAAAGGTCTTGGGAAAATCCTGTCGGTTGTCCAGTTTGGCATATTGATACTGCAGCTCCGTTTGGAATTTCAATTTCTCCGTGCTGTACTGGTATCCCAATTCGGTTTCTTGGGTGAGGTAGTCGCTGAAGTAAACATTGGTGAGTAGGGTATCCAGTTCTTGAATGAAACCAAAATCTTCCTCTTTTCTATTGTATACCCGTTGGTCGGAATCGTTAGTTCGGTTTCCAATCTCGTATTCGATTTCTATCTGCCCATTCTTGCCTATTTTTTCCGTGTAGGAAAGGCCCGTTTCCCAGCGATTACCCTGGCGTTCTCTACTGGTTTGCTGGTTCAATACTTCGGTTCGGGTTCCTGTTGGATCGAAAAATTGGCTGGTAGCCAATCGTTCGGAATCATCCTGGTTCCATCCTCGGTTCAAGATGGATCTCCAGGTTAATGACCTGCCTTCGGTATTAAATTTTCGGCTTACGATCAGGCGGTTCGCAAAATCATAGTCCTGGTAGGTTCCAGTCCGCTGGTTTTCTACCTGATTGATGGGCTTGGTTTGGTCAGCCGTTTGTCCAAGGAAAGAAGAATTTTCCGTTTCTAGGTTGGCCGAAAACCGGGGGATATAGAAAATCTTGAATTTGTCATTGGGGCTGTATTCCAGTCTCAAATTTGCCTCGTGGCGGTGGTTGGTTCGGGTATCTCGCGCGTCTTCGGTGTAGCTGATGTTCGATTGGTCGGAGGTAACAAAGTCACGAACACGGTTGACGATCCCCACATTTTCATTTTTGGTGTAGCCGTAGTTCCCGGTGATTTTGAGGTGAGGTCCCCAGAGGTCGCTGTAATTTAAGCCTAAGATGGAGGTGGTGACAATGCCTTCCTGGGGTCTGCCATCGGATTGGGATTGGGTGGCAGCATCGCTGGAGTAGGTGAGGAGGTTGACATTGTTGGCAAGGCCTGTGAATGTAATGCGTTGATCCTCATCGAAGGCATTGATACTTGCTCCAGCTAGGTAGCGGTCTTCGGTACCAATGCCTGCGGTAGTTTTCCCAAACTGCCCTTTTCTTCGGTTGGGTTTGGTGATGATGTTGATTGTTTTGAGGCGTTCTCCATCGTCAAAGCCACTCACTTGTGATTTTTCGCTTTTCTGGTCAAAAATCTCGATGCTTTGAATCACTTCTGCGGGAAGGTTTTGAAGTGCGGCCCGTACATCCGTTCCGAAGAAAGGTTTGCCATCCACTAGAATTTGGGCAATATTTTCTCCTTGTGCCTGCAGGATGCCCCCTTCTGAAATTACTCCAGGCAATTTTTCAATCAAAACCTGGGCGCTTGCATCCTTCATGGTGCGGAATGCATCCGCGTTAAATAGGGTGGTGTCATTTTTTTGGGAGCCTGTTGCCCGACTAGCAGCAACAATCACCTCGGATAACGCCTTCTCTCCTTCCCGGAGGGAGAGAGTTCCCAGTTGGATGTCCATTTGGATTTCCAAAGTTCTGAATAGGGTTTGGTAGCCGAGGTACTGAATTTTAAACAGGTAGATTCCGCCCTTAATGGAAGGGATCTCAAATTGTCCTTCTACATCTGAAATGGTCCCGGCAACTTGAGTAGAATCATAAACTCGAAGGAGTAGGATATTTGCATAGGGAATTGGTTCGGATTTGCCTGCCTCTCGGACCGTTCCTTTGAGGCTATAGGTTTGTGCCTGCAAGCCAAGCACTCCAAAAAGTAAGGCAATCGTAAGAAAAAGGTATTTCATAGTTGGTGTGGGACAGAAGTGCTCTTGGAGTTCTTTCCATCCGCTACTTCTAATTACAAAGAAAGGAGTGAAAAGGTTTAGAATCTCCGAGTATTGGCTGAGCGGTTGATTTTTCGGTTTAACGAGCAATACGACCCTTTTTTGAATTTTCACCCTTGTTTCGAGGTCCATTTTTCTATTCTCTGACAATTACTGTCTCATAATATGTTTATTTTAAAAACAAAATAATGTTTATTAAAGTAACATTACTACATTAGCACCTGTAAACGAGACACACATGAACGAAGCAGCTTCCATTCGCATTACTACCAAGGCCCTATCTTCGGGTAATTGTCAGGTAAAGTTTTTTATTGAAGATGACGAGAATCCCCAGTACGGGTACTTGTTGATGCATGAGACCAAGTCCATCGGGGATATCCTAGAAGAGATCAAGGTTCGGTTGGCACGCAGAAGGGAATCCTTAGTGCAATCCAATCCTTTTTTATCCATTACGCCGAGTCAAGACGATCACCATTTTTACCTCTTTTCCGCATGAGCTACCTAGCCGCTAACCTTCGCTTTTTGCGAAAGCTGAAAAACCTGACTCAGACCGAACTGGCTGAGCAGTTGGATGTGCAGCGCACGATGATCTCTGCTTATGAAGATGGTCGTTCTGAACCTAAGTTGGCTACACTGCTGACGCTTTGCAACTTGCTTGGAATAGGAGTGGAGGAGTTCTTGTCCCATGACATTGAGTCTAGTGGTAGAATGGCCCTACAGCCACGCAACCTGCAGGTGTTGACCATTGCTGCGGACGATTCCGATCGGGAGAATATCACCTGGGTTACTCAGAAAGCATCTGCAGGCTACCTCAATGGATTTGCTGATCCTGAGTTTATGGAGACACTTCCTCAGTTTCACTTACCCAACCTTTCTCGGCAGGCGACCTACCGAGCCTTCGAATTGGCAGGGGACTCCATGTTGCCCTTGATTTCGGGAACGATCGTTATTGGTACCTATGTGGACCAGCTCCAAGAGATCAAGAGTGGGACAACCTACGTCTTGGTCACTCAAACCGAAGGGGTGGTCTACAAACGGGTGTTCAATTACTTAGCAGAAAACGGGAAGCTGTTTTTGGTTTCGGACAACGAGGTCTACAAACCCTACGAAATACGCGCAGAAGAGGTACTGGAGATATGGGAAGCCAAAGCATTTATCAGTACGGACTTTCCCAACCCTGGGGATAAAAAGAAGCCCTTAAACCTAGACGATCTGGGGGAGATGATTCGAGATATTCATGCGGATTTGAAGCGCATTACTGGTTAATCAGCGGTAATTCTAGTTTAGGGAGAGGGTTGAAGTTTCTAGGGGAACTTAGTTGACATCCAGCAATCGATCAAAGCCAGCCTTGATTTTGCCTACTGCATCTACCGAAGCATGGCTGTTGATCACGCCTTTGCCCAGCTCGTGCCAAAAGCCATCCCCACATTCGATGTAGGCCCCGCGTTTATTCCCCGGGGTATCTTTGGCTTGTTCATAGCGGTAGTCGGGCATAAAAACGAACTTCATCAAAGCAATGGCTCCTTCCCAGGAAATGGTTTTGGAAACTTCAGCGCGAACGACCACTGCCTCTCTGTTCGAGAAGTGGATGGTCAGACTCAGATCGCTGATTTCCTCTCGCTCTACTTTTCTATACTGAATAGTCAGCGGAGCTTCTTTCTTTTCAAGCTCGTAAATGGCCTGTATCAGATCCTGAGCCATCAACTGCCATTCTTCCTGGTTGGAAGGAATCTTCAATCCTTCACTTTTGGCTCCTTCCATGGGCGTCAAGGTAATTCCACCCTCGTCTATTCCTTTTTTGGTCCAACGACTCGCCTGCAGGAGTTGCTTCACTGGCCCTATCCACACCGAAGGTACATTGCCTTGGTACCGGTAATTATCCTCCAAACTAAAGCCCTCGTCAAAAATTTCTTCCTCCGTAAGTTCCTCCCGGTCGGTGTAATGCAAGTCAAGCTGGGCACTCAGGTCACCCTTGGACCAATCCAAGGCAAGTCGAAAAACATGGCTGAACGGTGGGGGGACAATTCCTGAATCGTATTCCAACATAAGTCCTGTGGTAGCGGGAGGTAAACTCATCGGTATAGCTTTTCACAAAAGTATGGTTTTTTAGGGATTTAACTGGTTATTTTGCCATTCCAAGTCTATATCCATGGAAGACCTAATCGATTACATCAGCCAAGAGATTTACAGCAACTCCTACGTTGTCGTGGATAATTTTGTGGACGAAACGTATCGAAAGGCCCTTTTGAAGGAGCAAACCGATTTATTGAATCAGGGTCAATTTAAAAAGGCAGCCGTTGGAAAGGGGGATCAGAAGCAGGTACGAGCCGAAATCCGAAGCGATGAGGTGCTTTGGATGGAAGCAACTGCATTGAGTCCCTTGCAGGCGATTTTTTGGGAAAAAATAGAGGAACTCCGGCAGGTGCTCAATCGCCGCTGTTTCTTGGGATTAAAATCGTTTGAAGGTCACTTCGCACGCTACCCCATCGGATCTTTTTACAAGCGCCACGTGGACCAGTTTCACGCGGTACCCCATCGCGTGGTAACGGTGATTTTGTATCTCAACGAATCCTGGACGGAAGCGGATGGGGGCCAGTTGCGAATGTATTTCCCCCAAGAGGATGGTAGCGAACGG
>CAMDEU010000109.1 GCA_945897085.1 Spirosoma fluviale
AATGGCCGCAATATCGGTGGCTAGAGGCAGGAGATTGGCTTTTTTAGCATACAGAAGCATGTGTGCAATACGGGGATGTGCGGGTACCTGATGCAACTCCTTCCCATGTGGGGTCAGTTGGCCTTGGTCAAGGGCCTCAATGGCTTCCAGCACTTTTTCTGCCGACACCAAGGAATTCACTGGGGGAGGATTGAGCCAGGTCATGCTGCGTATATCTTTTTTACCCCAAACCAGCATGTCCAGCACCAAGGAAGTGAGATCGGCTTCTAGGAGTTCGGGTGTGCGAAAATCAGCCAATTGCGCTTGTGTACCTTTAGACCATAGTCGGTAAGAATGACCTGCTGCCAACCTTCCTGCTCTACCGCTTCGTTGGTCGGCTGAATCCTTGCTGATGCGGTGTAGTTCCAATTTGGAGAGTCCTGAGCGTGGATCAAAACGGTTGGACTTCACAAACCCAGTATCTACCACCACCGTCACTCCCTCAATCGTTAAGGATGTTTCTGCAATATCTGTGGCAAGTACGATCTTTCGCTTTCCACTGGGATGGGGGAGTATCGCCCGCTGCTGTTCCGAGAAAGAGAGTTGTCCGAAAAGCGGAACTACAACATCCGCAGGTAAGGTCTTTTTTAAGACCTCCTCGGCCTTTCGGATTTCACCTTGACCGGGTAGAAACACCAAGAAATCACCGGCGTGCTGCTTGGTCAGGGGGATAATTTGCCTTGCTGCATCCTCTCCAATGGCATATTCGTCTACCTCCAATAGGTAATTGACTTCTACGGGATACTGTCTTCCTTTACTTTGGATGACGGGCGCATCCAAAAGTTTGGAAAGCTGCTCCGAGTCTATCGTGGCAGACATCAGCACAATTCGAAGCTCCTCCCGAAGTACCTGTTGCACCTCTCTGCAAAGGGCTAATCCCACATCTGAAAAAAGGTTTCGCTCGTGAAACTCATCAAAAATCACCATTCCAACTTCTTCGAGCGCATTGTCTTGGTGAAGCATTCGGGTGAGAATACCTTCTGTAATTACTTCCAATCGTGTGGAAGAACTGATACAGGTATCAAAGCGAATGCGGTAGCCCACCGTTTGTCCCAATTCCTCGCCCAGCATGTTTGCCATTCGTTGTGCAATACTTTTGGTTGCCAAGCGGCGCGGTTCCAGCAGCAGGATTTTTTTACCCGCAAGCCAGGGTTCATTTAGTAAAGCCAAGGGCAATAGCGTACTTTTTCCTGCACCGGGTGGGGCTTGAATGATTAAGGTCGGAGTAGCAGAGAGGCTTTTTTTGACTGCAGGGATAATTTCCGCTACAGGTAAATCGAAGGAACTGGGATTAAAATCAGGCATGGAGCACAAAAATACAAATCCAGAACCTGGATTCTAGAATTTTATTGATTCAAAAAAAAAGCCCACAGGAAAAGTTCCCATGGGCTCTGTTTAGAAAATAGGACGAATTAAGCGCCGATTTTAGCGGCAGCTTTTCCGTATTCCCAACGAATCTCGAAGGAATCGCCTTTTACTTCATACACCAATCGCTCTTCTAGGGAAGAGGATTGCTGAGAGGATACCTGAACGCGCAACACATCTTGCTTATCGTCATAGGTATAAGTTCCCCACTGCTTGGCAACTTTGTTGAAAACAAAAGTGGAAGTAGATTCTCCAGGAATCACGAAGAAACTGTAAGTACCAGCTGCCAGCTTTTGACCTTCAACAGTGATGTCTTTGGAGGTGGTGAACGTGGTTGCATCATTTGCTCCAGCTCTCCAGATTTTTCCAAAAGGAACCAAATCCCCCCAAATGGTTCTTCCTTTCACTGCGGGAGAAGAGTACTTGATGGTGATTTTTGCTCCTGCAGCTTCACCTTCTGCAGTTTCTGCTGGGCTTGGCTTGTCTTGTGCCTGCGCTGACATGGCAAAGAAAAGGCTGAGGGTAAAGGCAAGAATTAGTTTTTGAATTTTCATGAGGTTGTGATTTGAGTAAAATAATAAATTGGCTCTAGTTCAAATTGGATAATAAGTTAACCTTTAAAAGCTTCGAATAGTTTGGGTTTTTAAAGTGGTATCCCCTTAAAAATCCTTAAATAGTTACCCAAGCTTGCTTTTTGTTGCTTTCCACGATTCGCTCTCCAATGAGTAACTCTCGCAAGCCATCTGCAAAGGTTGGGAAGGTAGGTTGCTCAGGTTGTTTCCCTACAGCGACTGCGGCATATACTTCTTTGAAAAGCTGCTTGGAAGTATCTGGGAATCCCTCGTTGTGTCCACCTGGAAAACTTACCAAGGAACTTACTTCTCGATGCACTAAGGAAGGGTCTTTCATCAATTGTTCGTTGGCCTTTTCACGCTTGCCAATCCACAATTCATTTGGACGTTCTGAATTGAATTCAAAAGCGGATACCGATCCTGCAATTTCAATGTTGAGTCTATTTTTACGTCCAGCATTTACCTGGGATACGGTAATTGAACCTTTGGAACCGTTGTCAAAACGAAGAAGTACCGTTGCATGATCTTCGGTATTGATGGCCACTTCTTGGTAATCTGAAGGGTTTAACATTTTGCCAGAATAGGTTTCTATGGCCTTGAGTGGTTTGAGTCTCGTTTTGTGGACGGTGGAAAAATCAGCCATTACCTGGGTGATTTTAAGTCCGGTCACGTATTCGGTAATATCCAGTAGGTGAGAACCAATGTCGGCAATAGCACGAGAGTCGCCAGACTTGTCTGGCTCCAGCCTCCAGTTGTAGTCATTCTGTAAGAAAAGCCAGTCTTGGAGGTAAGAACCCATGATGGAATATACCTCACCCAATTCCCCTTTTTCTCGCATCACTTTCATTTGCCTTACCATAGGATAGTACCTTAGGTTGAAGTGCACTGCATTTACCAAGCCAGTAGTTTTTGCTATTCGAACCAGTTCTTCCGCTTCTTTTAAGCTAATGGCAAGAGGTTTCTCACAGATGACGTGCTTTTCTGCTTCTAAAACGGCTTTTGCTTGGCTGAAATGGAGAAAATTTGGGGTACAGATGTGCACCACATCGATGTCATCTTGGCGAAGCATGTCGGCAAATATATAGGCACGAGAAATGCCTAATAGCTTTGCTTTTTCATCTGCCAGGGCTTGATTAACTTCTACCAAGGCGACCACTTCTACATTCGGGATTCTTCTGAGTGCTTCTAGGTGTGCTGGACCAATAAATCCAGTTCCGACTATGGCTGCTTTGATGGTTTGAGGCATGTGTTTCTGATTAGGTTTAAAAAAACATTAGTCGAAGTTAAAAAAAATCTCTCCCCAACAAAATGACTTTAATGAAGCGGAGATTTTTTTGGGATTGAAAGCAGGCCAATAGCGACTAAAGCATTTTAGATTCAAAGGAAAGATCAATTCCTACTGCTCTATATCCGCTCACAAAAAAGTTTGTTTTCTATTTCATTTTTTTTGTAGTTTAATGTCCTAAATCAAAGCTGCTATGGCAAAATTTACCTTAAAAATAAATGGGACATCTCAATCGGTAGATGTCGAAGACGATACCCCACTTTTATGGGTGTTGCGGGATAACTTAAATCTCGTTGGAACTAAGTTTTCTTGCGGTATCGCACAATGTGGAGCCTGTACCGTTCATATCAATGGAACTGCCACTTTTTCCTGTGTTACGCCAATTTCTAGCGTTGGAAATGCAGAAGTAACGACGATTGAAGGACTTTCCAAAGAAGGAGATCACCCGGTACAAAAGGCATGGGAAGAGGTCGATGTGGCACAATGTGGTTATTGCCAATCGGGACAAATCATGACAGCAGCAGCATTTTTGGAACAAAATCCTACGCCAACTTTAGAGGAAATCGACAATGCGATGAACCGAAATATCTGCCGCTGTGGCACCTATCATAAAATCAGAGAAGCTGTGGCAGTAGCCGCTAAATCCAAATAACTATGAAAACACAGATAGGAGCAAGCAGAAGAGACTTTCTGAAAATCGCTGGAACCACTGCAGGTGGATTGGTCATTGGATTCAATTGGTTTAGCTGTGACTCTCCAAAAATGGAGGTGCTCAGCATCGAACAAGTTTTAGCGCAAGCCAAATCCTTCAATAGCTTTTTGTCCATTTCCCCAGCAGGAGATGTAGTCATTTATTCTCCCAACCCAGAATTGGGTCAAAACATCAAAACCTCCTTTCCGATGGTAGTAGCCGAAGAATTGGAGGCGGATTGGGAAAAAGTACGGGTTGTTCAAGCCAACCTGGACCCAGAGAAATATGAGCGCCAACTAACAGGTGGATCAGGAGCAATGCCCCACAGCTGGGAAAGACTGCGAAAAGCTGGTGCAACTGCCAAATTCCTTTTGGTGGCAGCCGCCGCACAAACCTGGAAAGTTCCCGCAACAGAAATCACCGTTTCTAAGGGAATGATTAGCCACGAAGGATCAGGCAAAAAAGGTCATTTTGGAGAATTTGTAGCAGTGGCTACCACTCTTACCGCGCCTGAAGAGGTGACGCTTAAAGACAAGAAAGACTTTACCATCATCGGAACTCCTGTCAAAAACGTGGATGCAAAAGACATCTACACTGGTAAGCCCATGTATGGTCTGGATTTCCAGCGAGAGGGAATGCAATACGCCATGATCCAACGCGCTCCATTTGGAATGAAACTAGGTTCGGTAGATGACAGTGCAGCACGGGCTGTAGCTGGAGTTACTAACGTGGTTACTTTTGGATCCAGCGTAGCGGTGGTAGGAATCTCCACTTGGCCCTTACTCAAGGCTAAAAAATTACTGAAGATTAATTATGAAGCCGATGGAATCGTAGAAAGTACTACCGACCACGACCGCATTTTTACAGAATTACTTGCTTCCGGCAAAGCTGAAGAAAAACGAAAAGATGGAAATGTAGCAGCTGCATTTAAATCAGCTGCTAAAATCGTATCTGCGGAATACCAGTGTCCATTTCTAGCACATTCGCCGATGGAGCCGGAAAACTTCTTTGCACATGTGCAAGGAGACAAGGTAGAGCTCGTCGGTCCAACACAAACACCAGACCGTGCTCGTCAAGAAACGGCTGCACTGCTCGGGATTCCACCTGAGAATGTCAGCGTAGCCATCACTAGACTAGGAGGAGGTTTCGGAAGAAGACTTCGTGCAGATTATGTGGTCGAAGCAGTAGAAGTGTCCAGAGCCATCAATGCTCCTGTGAAAGTTACCTGGAGCCGAGAAGATGAATTGACGGGTGGAGCTTATCGACCTGCTGTTCGCTACCGATTTGAAGCTGCCTTGGATGCTACTGGAACCCTTGTAGGCTACAAGCTGCGTGGTGTCGGAATGAATGCGGGCAATACCACCCGAGAAGCTAATTTCCCTTCTGGTGCCGTAGACAATCTATTGATTGAAACCATTGAACATGCTTCGAGCATTACGACCAACGCTTGGAGAGCACCAATCACCAATTTCCTAGCCTATGCTGAGCAAAGCTTCCTAGATGAAGTAGCCTTAGCTGCAGGTAAGGATCCGGTTGATTTCCGTTTGGAATTACTCAACCGTGCCAAAACCAACCCAGTAGGGAAGTTGGGCTACGATGTGGATCGCATGATTGGAGTCGTGAAAATGGCGAAGGAAAAGTCCAATTGGGGCAAAAATCCTTCCGTAAAGCAAGGGTTCAGTGTTTACTTCTCCCATAAATCTTATGTAGCTCAAGTAGCTGACATTGAGGTGGCTGGCGGTGTACCTACCCTGAAGAAAATCACTGCAGTGACGGATTGCGGCTTAGTTGTGAATCCTACCGGTGCCAATCACCAAGTTCGCGGTGGAATCGTGGACGGTATGGGTCATGCGATGTACACCAACCTGACTTTTGAAGCGGGGGTACCTAAGCAGCGAAACTTTGATAGCTATAGATTGATTCGTTTGAAAGAAGTTCCTGAAATCGATACTCACTTTGTGGACTCGGGATTTGATCCAACTGGATTGGGTGAGCCTGCGCTGCCACCGACTGGAGGAGCGATTGCGAATGCGATCTTTGCGGCCACCGGCAGAAGACTACGCAGTCAGCCTTTCATTGAGCAAAAGGAGTTTTCCGATATCCAATTGCAAATCAAAAGAGGGTAGCTAACGACAAAAAAAGCCCCGCAGTGATGCGGGGCTTTTTTGTTTTGGGAAGTGGAATTAGTTAATCTTTCCTGCTTCCTCTTGCAATAAGGCAGATTCGTCTGCCAAGCAAGAATCGATGTAAGTTTGAATAGCGGTGTTTTTGGGCAATCCTTTTGCAATCAAGGCTCCAAGGGCCACCAAAACAGCTATTCG
>CAMDEU010000110.1 GCA_945897085.1 Spirosoma fluviale
TCCTGTTTCATCAAGTACCGTGCCTGTAACCATCCCGAATTTTTCAATTTCGAAAGTAACAGTCTTTAATACGGTGGCTCCCTGACTCATCTGAGGCAAGGCAAACATTAGGGCACTGCATAAAAACAGGCACAGTTTTGCTTGTAGACCATTTGTAAAATTTTTCATCATGAATAAAATAGTTTAATAGATTTCGTACAAAATTGAAACCTTAAAAACCATTCGTATTCACTTAAAAATTAATTTTCCATGAATTTATAATCCCTTCATTTGGGATAAATTTTAAATAATTGTCAACTAATTTGGAGTTTGAGTACCTTGATTTAAAATTTAATTAACAGTAAGGTATTCTAGGGAATTATTCCAAAAGCCTCAATGGCTTTCCCAATTAAAGTAAGTTGGGGTGGGCATATTTTTTACACCGAAAATCCTGTTTAAAAAATTCATATTGCTCCCTGATGGAGTATTTTTCTATTCGAGAAAGTTGGTAACATATTTTTTACAAAAAAAAGCAGATTTACCTTTAAAACCCTGAGTTTAGAAGATGAAATGGTTCTACTTGGATCTCGATTCAAGCATTGCAGTATCCAAATAGGGCAGCCATTCCAGCGCTTGCCGCTCCGCATAGGAAGCCAAAAAATAGGACAAAGAGGGTACAAAAAGCTCCGTTCGCAACTGCATGCCCACCTGCTCCAGCGTCTTGTCCCCCTTGAACACATTGCAGCGGTTGCAGGCGGTCACCAGATTGGTCCAGGAGGTCTTGCCTCCCTTGGATCGCGGGATGACGTGGTCGATAGTCAGCTGCTTTGTGCTACCGCAATACTGACATTGGCCTCGGTCCCTCCGAAACAAGTTGGCCCGGTTGAGCAGCACTCCTTTGTAGGGAATGTGTTTGTAATGCGTCAGACGGATGACCGAAGGATAAGCATAGCTACGCGATACAGTTCGGATCTCTAGCAGCTCGTAACTGGCAAGAAGCTGAGCTTTTTCCATTAGCAGCAAGACCATAGCCTTTTGTACTGGCACCACGGCAATGGGATAATGATCCAAATTCAATACCAACACCCGCTTTTCCATCAATTATTGATAAGTCTATACATCTTCAACTCCACTTCAGTGGGTGTGCTATCCATCAAAAAATCCTCCCAATCTTCCAAATCAGTCTTCTGCATGCGGTGATCCATCCAAAAGACTTGTTCGGCACCCAAATACATGGCATAGTAGGATTGCTCCTCCACCCCATCCCAAGCCACCATTAAGTCTCCAGGCTCCACTTCCTCAGGAGTGATTAGCCTGCCAGGAAGTTTTCCGGTTGGCCAAGAATAGCCCCCCATCGCAAAAATCAAGTGAAATACATGCGTGGCATCCATCCCAAAGATGCTTCTACCACCCGCTTGAAAGGGAGCATTCAAAAACCGTAAGGCCAAGTCCAATAATTCCTCCCGATTGGCCTTGAGTGCAAAGGGTCTATAGGTACCCGTAAATCCCAAATGATCCTGCCAGTTGAATAATTCTTTTTCTGAAAAGTGGAGTCTGCTGCCCGGCAGCAAGTAGAGGTGCGTTTCCTGGTAGTCTATCGCAGCAATAGGGCTTGTAACAACCTGAAAATCTTGGTTGAGAAAAGTATCGTAGGCTTCGGCAGTGATTTCTTTGATGGACTTCGCCCAGACCCATCCCCCAGTGGCGCTATCCTCGTGGTACACTTTAAACCATTCCCGGTCGGAGGTGAGTCCGGTAAGCAAGTAACACTCTCCAAAAAGTAGTTGGGTGACAAGTGCAGAATCTGTTTTGGGACGAAGGTAAACAGGCAGTACGGTCTGCCTCACAATGCCAAAGGCATCAATCAAAGGCCATTCTTTGGAGCTCCCTTTTTGCATCTTTTTCTTTCAGGTCCTGGCGTTTGTCGTGATTTTTCTTCCCTCGCGCCAAGGCAATTTCTAGTTTGGCCTTACCTCGATCGTTTATAAATATACGAACAGGTATAATTGCTAACCCCTTTTCTTGGGACTTAGTTTGGAGTTTGGCCAACTCTTTTTTCTGAAGTAACAACTTACGGTCCCGAACCGCCACATGGTTGTAGCTACTCGCCATGCTGTAGGGAGAAATGTGCATCTGCCTGATGAAAAGTTCGTCCTCAAAAAATACGCAAAACGCCTCCGTCAGTGAAACCTTCGCCTCCCGAATGGATTTGATCTCGGTTCCCTTCAGCACCAAACCTGCCACATAGGTATCTATGAATTCAAACTCGAAGTTTGCCTTCTTGTTACGTATGTTGATGACCTTTTCAAATCTACTGGACTTGGACATATTAGAATTTCATTTTGGCCAGTGGAGCGATGTCATACCCTACAAACTCTCCGCGAAGGTACTTGAAATGCGCAGCCATAGCAATCATCGCTGCATTGTCGGTGCAATATTCAAACTCGGGCACATACAGGGTCCATCCCTTGCGCTGTGCCAGGGACGAAAGTGCAGCTCTCAATCCTGAATTCGCAGATACCCCTCCTGCAATGGCCACTTCGGTGACACCCGTCTGCTTCATGGCTTCCTTGAGCTTGATCAGCAGCATCTCCACCAAAGTATGCTGTATGCTGGCGCATAAATCAGCAAGGTTATCGGTGATAAAGTTTGGATGCTCCGCCAGTTGATCCCGAAGAAAATACAAAACTGCCGTCTTGATCCCTGAAAAAGAATAGTTTAACCCCGGCATCCGAGTAACCGGAAAAGTAAAGGCCTTGGGATTGCCCTCTTTTGCATGCCGATCGAGCAAAGGCCCGCCTGGATACGGAAGCCCAAGTAGCTTGGCCGTTTTGTCAAAAGCCTCACCCACAGCATCATCCTGAGTTTCTCCAATCACTTCCATGGTCAAGTGATCCTTCACCAACACCAACTGGGTATGTCCCCCACTGACGGTCAAACAAATGAATGGAAAGCTCGGCTTCGGTTCCTCTATAAAGTGGGCCAGCACGTGTGCCTGCATGTGGTTGACATCGATCAAGGGAATGTCAAGGGCCTTGGCAAAGGCCTTGGCAAAACTTACACCTACCAGCAAGGAACCCATCAAGCCTGGACCTCGGGTCACCGAAATAGCAGAGAGCTCCTTTTTTGAAATTCCGGCAGTTGAAAGTGCCTCATGAACGACTGGGATTAGATTTTCCTGATGTGCTCGAGATGCCAATTCTGGAACTACACCCCCATATTTTTCATGAACTGATTGTGTAGCCACAATATTATTGAGTACTTTGCCATTGACTATAATGGAAGCAGAGGTCTCGTCACAGGAGGACTCAATAGCAAGTATAGAAATATCGGTTGTACCCATTGGAAAATAAGACCAAAGTTACGGATTTTTTACACAAAGCTTTCCGAGTAGTGAGTTGGTCTGTCTTTTCCATTCTACTCCTACTCATCGCACTCGGCCTCTTCCTTCAAACTTCCTTCGTTCAAAACTGGCTTGTCGACAAAGTCACGCGAACTCTAAGCGAGAAAACAAACTTCCGCACGGAAATAGGGACAATCAAACTCAGCTGGTGGGATGCGGTTACCTTTGAAAAGGTGCAGGTATTTGATCAACAGGACAGCCTGATGATTGGAGCTGAACAGCTTTACGCCGACTTCTCTATCCTTTCCCTCCTCCCCCCAGGAGATCCACAGCTAGACCATATCCGGATAGAAAAAGCACGCATTCACCTGATCAACCACGCTGGTGATTCTACCCTAAACATCAACCGATGGATTTCCGCGCTTGGAAAAGCATTTGGAAGTACAACCACTGAAACGCCTACCGCTCGGTTTTATATCAATTCCCTAGAGCTTCGCCAATCCACCTTAGCCTATACCAACCTCCAATCTGCTCCCATTACAGAAGGATGGGATTACAACCGGATGGAATGGATCGAACTAACGGCCAATGCAGACAACTTCCGCTTGGAAGGGCCCAATTTGGGGCTTGAACTTGGTAGTTTAACTGGAAAAGAACGGTTCACAGGTCTCCAAATAACCAAATTTGAAACTGTACTCCGCTTTAGTCCAGAAGCATTGGAGCTAAACAATCTAGACCTACGGACGGAAAAAAGCCAAATCAAAAACTACCTGCGCCTCGAACCAAAGGGTCCAAAAGGATATGGAGATTTTATTAACCAGGTGCAACTCACACTGGGCTTTAAAGAAACTGTTCTTGACCTTTCCGACATCCGCCGTTTTGCACCTACCCTGCCTGCCATCGAAGATGCCTTTAATTTGAGTGGTGAGCTTAAAGGCACGCTTTCTGATCTTACCACGGATGAGTTTCTAGTTCGAATGGGAAAGAAAACCGCACTTTTTGGATCTTTTCAAATTGATGGTTTACCCCAACTTGATAGCACTTTTCTTCGGGTAGATCTAAAGAATTCGGTGATCTCCGCCAACGACTTAAGTCCTTACCTCAATCCAGAGGCCCAAAAGGAACTAAATAAATTCAATACCATCCGTTTTGATGCAGACCTAACAGGCATGCTGCATCGCTTCACTACGAATGGCTCATTCAAAACCAGCATTGGTAATTTAAATGGCCGAATAGATTACGAAAGCAACGACCAGATCTCAACCATCACCTCCCGCTTGCGCATCGAAAATTTGGATTTGGGTGTATTGGCTGAGGATCGGGAGCTATTTCAAAAGCTCTCCTTGGATGGAAACATACAGGCCAAGGGCAAATCAATAGAAACTGCACTGGTGGATCTCAATGCAATTATTAGTGAAATTGGAATCAACAACTACAACTATACTGGAATTCAAACTGACGCGATCTATGGCCTCAACCTATTTCGAGGCAACCTATCCATAGACGACCCGAACCTTAAATCTCGGATAAGTGGCTCCCTCAATCTCAACGAAGGCATTGACTCCGTCAAACTTTTGGTAGACTTAGAAACCGCTTTTTTGGATCGGATCAACCTGTCCAAAACGCCACTATTTATCAGCGGCAAGTTGAATATGGATACCCAAGGGATTACGCTGGATGATGTGCAAGGAATTGCGCGGGTTCGAGACCTGAAGGTAGGATACAAAGATCGCTCCTTGGATGCTGGTGATTTTTTCCTTCAATCCCTATTTGCAGGTGGCACCCGCACCCTTTCCCTAAATTCTGACTACTTGGTGATGGCCGCTTCAGGGCAATTTGAGCTGGAGCAAATGAGTAAAGACCTTCAAGTACTCGGCAAGCAATACCTCTCCATTCTATTGAATGAAGCTCCACCCTTGGCAGATTTGAAGGAGAATTTTGCTAAGGACTACAACCTGGACTTGAATATCCGTATGCGGGACATCAACCCCTTGATTCACTTGTTTGAACCAGAATTGAGTATCTCCAAGAACACGATCTTGGAAGGGGCTTTTTACCAAACCACAGAAAATACGGTCTTCAACTTTTTTACTTCCTTAGACACCATCACCTACAAAGGCAATACTGCTTTTGATACCAATATTGACTTCAATACCTCTAAAATCATCAATAGCAACGATATTTTGGCTTCTTTTTATGTGTATTCCAAAAAACAAACCGTGGGGAAAAACCTAGGGTTTACGAACCTAGGCATAGAAGCAATTTGGGATCAAACCAACTTGGATCTATTGCTGAGCTTGGACCAGGATTCTACACAAAGTAAGGCTAGAATTGAAGCGGAAACGCAATTTTCCAGCGGTGGTACCTTTCTAAAGTTTAAACCATCACTCCTTCGCGTATTGAATCGAGATTGGCAGTTTGACCCAAGCAACCTGATTAGCCTACAAGACAGTGCTATTTCCTTCTCCAACTTGAGCATCACAAATGCCAATCAGTCCCTTAGCCTGAAAGGAAAAATAAGTCCCAATCCAGAAGAAAAGCTAGAACTTGAAATCAAGGGTGTCTCCCTTGACCTTCTCAATACCATCAGCGCCTTGGATGTGGAAGGGATCGCCGATGGCCGTTTCCAACTGGCTTCTATCCAAGATCAAGCGACCCTAGCTGGTTCCCTTCATGTGGAAGGCCTAGAAATCAATGATTTTCCAATCGGAGAGGTAGACCTTTCAACAGCCATGAAAGAAAGGGGCCTACAACTCAACCTAGAAAATTACTTCAATGGGCAGAAGAAAATCGCCATTGATGGAACCGTAGATCTGGACTCTGAAAACCTAGACTTCGATGCCAAACTCACCGAAGCCAACTTGGTGATCTTTGAGCCCTTTCTATCAAAATACATTTCCAACTTGGGAGGAACTTTAA
>CAMDEU010000111.1 GCA_945897085.1 Spirosoma fluviale
TATGTGCTTTTTCTAGAGCACGATTCGGTGCATGAATGTTGCACGGTAAAAATGACCGAAAAGGGCGTACGTGTGGATCAAACTTTCCGACTCGATGAACTCTAAGCCAAGCATTGGAATTGCCTTCTCCGGTGGAGGAGTCAGAGGGATCTCGCATTTGGGGGTCCTAAAGGCATTTAATGAAGTGGGGATATTTCCAGATCAAGTCAGTGGTAGTTCGGCTGGAGCCATAGTGGGTGCCATGTATTGCCAAGGATATAGGCCAGATGAGGTGTTGAAGATTATAATTGAAACCAACTATTTTAAGTTGCTTCGACCAGCAATCTCCTGGAAGGGGTTATTTAATTTGGATAGTTTGGCCGAGCTACTGAAAACCTACCTACCACATAATGATTTTGCAGCACTGAAAACAACCCTGCATGTTGCGGCTACAGACATAGGAAAGGGAGAGGTAGTTTTTTTCAATTCAGGTAAGTTGATCGAACCCATATTGGCATCATCCTGCATTCCAGGAATGTTCGAACCTATTTTTTATGAATCAAGGTACCTTGTAGATGGGGGAGTACTTAATAACTTGCCCGTGGAACCGCTGCAGGAGACTTGTGACATTTTGATTGGGGTGAATTGCAACCATCTACCAGAATTAGGAAAGGTTCGAAACGTAAAAAATCTACTTGAACGTGCGGTCATGATGAATTTGAATTTCAATGTTTATAGTCGTAAAGGGGCCTGCACTTATTTCATTGAAGCTCCAGGCTTAGGAAAGTATGGAGTATTTGACTTAAAAAAGGCTCCGGAATTCTTTCAAGCGGGGTACAACCAAGCCATGAAAGTTATTGAAGCTAACCCTAGTTTACTCGAAATTTCCAACCAGTTACAACCCCTACCTAGCGAGTTATGATGAAGTTACTTTCCCGATTTATATTTTGGTTGGCTGGATGGCGCTTGAACCCAAATTGGCCTAAAGGTGTGAAAAAGGCAGTTTTAATTGCGATTCCACACACCTCCAACTGGGATATTATGTATGCCAGAGCTGCCTTTTTTTTGATGGATATCCCCGTTCGATTTACGATAAAGAAGGAAGTGATGGTAGGGCCCTTAGGCTGGCTGTTGACCAGTTTGGGTGCGATTCCAATCGACCGCCAGCGGATTCCTGGAGGAAAGAAACAAACCTATACGGAAGCCATGATCCAAATGCTAAACGAGAGAGATGAGCTGGTGGTGATGGTGACTCCCGAAGGAACTAGAAGTGCAGTAAATAAATGGAAATCAGGTTTTTACCATACCGCACTTGGAGCAAATGTACCGATTGTGATTGGCTACTTGGATTACAAAAAGAAGGAAGCAGGTATTGGACCTTGTCTGTACCCAAATGGTGATATGGAAGGTCAAGTTGAGGAACTTAAAGCCTTTGGTAGGACCGTAGTACCCAAATATCCAGAAAAAGGGATTCGTTAAAAAGTACTCGAAAATTGTTTGTTGTAGGTATTTTTTTCGTGTAGGAACGGAAAATTAGATCCCATCTGCAACCAAGCGAAAACCTACATTAGAAGTTCCAGAGTCAATTGCCTGCCCTTGTCTAGCTGCGGGTCGGTAATTCACACAGTAATTGGATGCACATAAAAATGAGCCACCCTTAATTACCCGTTCTACAGCATAGGGGTTACTGGGATTGTAGCATGGATTCATTTCTACATCCAGTTTGGCTACTTTTCCAGCCATCCGGGCGTGCCTTAGTGCATCGAACCAATCAGAGGTGATTTCCCATACATTCCCGATCATGTCGTGTGCCCCAAAGCCATTCGCAGGAAATGATTTGACTGGGGCTGTGGAGATAAACCCATCTATCCCCTCATTTTGAATTGGAAACTTACCTTGATAGGTATTCGCGAGATAGTTGCCTTCAGGGTTAAATTCATCTCCCCAAGAAAATTTCTGCTCACTAAGGCCCCCACGAGCTGCAAATTCCCATTCGGCTTCGGTAGGCAATCGCTTGCCAATCCAGTTGGCATAAGCTAGCGCATCTTCATAAGCCATATGAACTACTGGATGATTTTCTAGGCCTTTTAGATTACTTTCTGGTCCTTCGGGATGTTTCCAACTTGCACCTGGTACCCATATCCACCATGCGGCTATATTCTGTAGTGAAACGGGCTTGCTGGGCTGAATATAAACCATGGATCCAGGAGCCAGGTCTTCTTCAGGAAGCTTTGGGGTGTTGGGGGGAAGTTGCTTCTTTAATTCTTCCCAGTCTATGGGTCTCTCTGCTACAGTAAGGTATCCCGTCGCCTCTACAAATAGTTGGAACTGCGCATTGGTTACTTCAGTGGGATCCATCCAAAATCCCTTCACTGTTAGTTTAACGGAAGGCTTTTCCGCTGCATATGCCTCCGGGTCATCACTTCCCATTGAAAATTCGCCACCAGGTATCCAAACCATGTTTGCATGTCCTGAAAGGGCTTTTTTGGTGAGAAAACTGGAAATCTTCTCTTTTTGGTTAATGTTGTTATTGGCTTTTGTGCTGCAGGCAAAGGCTCCTAGAAGAAAGAGGGCCCAGACTAGTTGTCGCAATGAATTCATGGGGTTAAGATACAAGATTTGTGCTATTCACACGAATAGACCATCCTGATTTTTACTTTAGGTACCTAAGGCAAATATTTTGGCTTGTACTTTTTTTCTAAGTTTATTAAATACCTGGGTTCGCTCTTTTTCACCTGAGCCGCTGAGTAAACTCGATTTTTTAATGAGGTTTTGCATATTTCGATACACCCCTTCATTGAATGCATTGTCCTTGCAGCCTAGAAAATAGAGGATGCTATGGTTGAGATAGGTGATTTTACTTCCCCCAAAATCTGCGAGTAGCGTATTGTCACCCGATACGATATCGTTGAGATATAGCCGGTATTCAGCATGTTCTAAACTTGGTGCATGTCCTAAAAGCGATTTTTGACCTTGCCTTGCCATTTTTTCCAGATGATCAATGACCTCCAAAATACTGGAATAGATTTGCCGGGTAGTTTCCAGGTCTACTATTACTCCCATGTCGTGGTAGGCTTCGATTTGCCTAAGCGTGGTGTTTAAGGTGTCCTCGTTCCATATCTCTGTGCTAGGTATCTTTGCATAGGCCCGTACTATTTTTTTGACTAGGTCCTCGTAGGGCAGTAGGTAGTTGGTATCTAAACTGAATTTTTCAGCAAGAAATGTACCCTGTGGTAAGATGGATTTTGTCCAAAAAAAGAACTTGAAGTTTGTCAATACCGGGTGGTAGAAGTGATGAAATGGCGGAAGGTCCTTAATTAGGAAATACAAGTGCCGCTCGGAGTGCCCATTGATGTACTGTAGCTGTGCATCCAATTCTTCCATCCATTGCCTCATGGTGTCCTCCAGAACAGGCATTGCGCTTCCTTGAAATAGGATAGAGCTTGTGTTCAAACATAAAAACTCATCTAAAGAGGTATTAAAACTCCTGCAGAGCATACTGATTTCATTGAAATCAAGAAGCTTTTCTCCACGAATTCTTCGGTAGGCACTGTCCAAACTGACCTGTAGTGTAGCGGCTACTTCTGCTGCCAAAGAAGAAAAGCCGGGAATACTTGGTTTTAACTTTTGAAAAAATTGGGCCTGCGTATTCATTAAAAATAGGGGTTAGGGGAATCAATAAACTTGATTGAAAAAAATAATTGTTTTAAATAAATATAAAAAATTGAATAAATAAAATAAATATAAAAAAATATAAATAAAATATGTTTTTTTTGAATAAATAAATACTGATTCAAATATAACAATAGGCTACACAAGCTCAGGTTTCGCTGTAGGCAGTGGAACTCAGGTCGGCTAGTTTAACCTCTTTGCATCGGCAAAAAAGATGAACTGTAGGAGTCTAGCGTGTTAAAGGAGAAGGAATTACGGGCAAACTTTCAGTTCCATGCTCTGAAACAGACTGTATTGCAAAGAAGTAGTTATCCTTGCTGTAAGGGAGCTTGAGTTGGGTGTCTTCGGTGTAAAACTTTTTCTCCCACATGGACGAAGAGGTCTCACGCATGAGTACGTAGTATCCTTTTGCTTTGCCATGGATAGGGGCTTTCCAACTCAAGGTCGATGAGTTGCTCAACCCGCGCACATCAATTTTTACTTCCTGGGGCATTCCTGCAGACTGACCGAGTGAAGCAGCAGCAGCAAGATTGACAGCGGCTACTTTTCGTAGGTATTCAAAATCCATGAACTCGGGTAAATCCCCGTACTGAATTCCATTTTCTACCCGTACGTTTTCGTGCTGGTATAAGAAATTTTCATTCATTTCGGACATACGAACTGCTGTAAACCCATTTTTCATAAAGGGAGTTTGGTCTCCTCCTCTGAGGAATCGATCGTTTCTGTAGATTAACTTTACTTCCATCTGATCTACATAGCGCTCTCCAAGTTCCTTAATGTAGCGAGCCAGTTGTCGGGAAGGACTGTCGTTGTCCGAATTGATAGAGCGGCGGATACTTGCTCCTCGCTCATCTTCTGCCAAGGGGATGGTTTCGGAAAATACACGCATGACCGTGTTATTGCTGATTTTTGTTTCGGAGGAGTTGCTATTTCCCACAATATCATTATTAAGCACTGCCTCAATTTTCCAAGAATCCGCTTTTGCTTTATCTGCTAAGTAGGTAGCTCCCTTTAGGCCTTGTTCCTCTCCAGTAAAGGCTACAAAGAGGAGGGTTGCTGGAAACTCAGTGCCTGCAAGTATTCGGGCGAGTTCTAGGACTAGGGCTACGCCGCTGCCATCGTCGTTGGCACCTGGAGCTGCACCGGTAGCATCCATTACATCCTTATTTCTAGAATCCAAGTGTCCTGAAATCACGATAATTCGGGGATCATTTGGATTTGTACCAGGCAGTTTGGCGATGACATTCCCAACAGTGGCGTCGGCTACAATTCTTCTCCCATCTCCTGGCACTACAAATTCCTCGATGTTTGCAGTCATCCTTCCTTTTGATCGAGATGCAAACTCTAAAAATTTTGTTTTCACATAATTTTGAGCGGCAAGCATGCCATTTTTATCATCCCGGTTTAGGGTATGTCTGCTATGGAAGGAAGCCAGTTTCTCTGTGTATTTTTTTAAACTATCCGCATTAACCTGCTGTACGAGCTGTTGTATTTCCGGATTGCGGATGACGACCTGCTGACCAAAAGCTTGGCCAGCGAAAATGATGAGGGCAAGAGCGAATAAAATGTGACGCATGGTGGGGATCCTATCTTAAGTTCATCCTAAATTTAGTTCAGAATTTTAAAACCTTTCATTCTATTTTACATGAACACATTTTCCCTGCCTAGCAAAGGCGAATTTCCGACCTATTACGAAACCTATATTTCAAAACTTGGGAGTCCAAATTTTTCAGAGCTAGTTTTGTCTCAAATCCAGGAATTGAAGGCTTTTTTTACTTCCAAACCTGATGACTGGGATACTATTCCCTATGCTCCAGGTAAATGGACTCCAAAGGAAGTTCTGGGCCACCTGATTGATACGGAGCGCATCATGACTTTCCGGGCGCTTTGTATTGCTCGAGGAGAAAAAAAAATGCTGCCAGGATTTGACCAAGATCCCTATGTCAGTCAGGGGCAGTTTAATGCCGTTTCACTGGATGATTTACTCACTGATTTTGAAACACAACGTAAGGCCCTTCTTAGTTTGGTCCGAACCATACCTGCAGCTTCCTATCTTGAAATTGGTAATGCAAATGGAAATCCGATGACCACTAGAGCCTTGCTCTGGATTATTCCCGGTCATTTTATGCATCATTTCCAGGTACTTCAACAACACTATTCATGAGAAACCTATCGATTGCAGTTGTAGATTCTTTTTCAGAAAAGCCATTTTCAGGTAACCCTGCAGCTGTTTGTCTTTTGGATAGCCCCTTAATGAAAGAGGAGATGCAAGCCATCGCCATGGAGATGAACCTTAGCGAAACGGCCTTTGTAGAGAAAACT
>CAMDEU010000112.1 GCA_945897085.1 Spirosoma fluviale
TGGTCAATCTCAAAGGAGGCGCCAAAGGTACCAGCAATTGAAAATGCTGCAATCACGAAGAGCGCATCGTGTGCTAAGGCAACAATTGCTCCCAAGGAGAACTGCCACTTACGGAAACGCATCAAGATATAAAGGAAGATGGCAAGTAATGCGAGGATGATTGCCTGCACCGAAGAGGATTTGATATCATTCGCTACCGTTGCACCCACCTTAGAGGATCCAGTGATGGAGAACTGCTTGTCTCCAAGTTTAGTAGAATTTTCTACGAAACTAAATCCAGTTACTGCTGTAATGCCTTCTTTCACTTTGCTCTCTACTTCTTTGTTGGAAGCATCATCGTCTTCGTTGATCAAGTAGGAAGTAGTGACTTTCAAGACGTTGTTGGAACCGTAGGTTTTCACTTCCACCGATCCATCAAACTCCCCATCAAGTCCCACTTTTAACTCTGAAGGCACCATCGGTTGGTTGAAGGCAACGACATAGGAACGGCCTCCAGTAAAGTCTACACCCAACTTCAAACCATTGACTGCCGCTAGCCCCAATCCAATTAAAATGATGGTGGAGGAGCCGATGTAAGCCAGCTTTCTTTTGCTCATGAAGTCGATGTTCAAGGAAGAAAGTGAGTTTTTGGCAAATGGAGTAGAGAAGGACATGTTGCTCTTGTCTCCTTTTTTGGTCATCCAAGTGACCATCACGCGTGTAATAAATACGGAAGTGAAGAATGAACAGGCAATACCAATCATCAATACGATAGCGAAGCCTTTCACAGGGCCTTGGCCTAAGGCAAACAAAATAGCGCCTGTTAAGAAGGTCGTGACGTTACCATCCAAGATAGCTGAGAATGCTTTTTCGTAACCGATGTTGATTGCGGATAGCAAGTTGACTCCATTGCGGAGCTCATCCTTGATACGTTCGAAAATCAATACGTTCGCATCAATAGACATACCCATGGTCAATACGATACCTGCGATACCTGGTAGGGTCAAGGCAGTGCTCAGCTGAGCGAGGATACCCAAGATGAAGAAGATGTTGAATACCAAGGCGGCAACTGCCACCAAGCCACCTTTTGCGTAGTAGGCAACCATGAACAAGACCACCAAGGCAAGACCTGCGATCATGGAAATGATACCTTGGCTTTGTGCCTCTTTACCCAAGGTTGGGCCGATGATGCTTTCTTCTACAATTTGTGTAGGTGCAGGTAGGGAACCAGATTTCAAAATGTTCGCCAAATCTTGTGCTTCCAAAAGTGTGAAGTTTCCAGAGATTTCAGACTGACCATTTGGAATCTCTCCATTTACCATTGGAGCAGTGTATACATAGTCGTCAAGGACAACAGCAATTCTTCTACCCACGTTTTCAGCGGTTAGATTTCTCCATTTTCTGGCCCCATCGGCATTCATTTGCATGGATACCGCAGGCTGAGAAGTTTGGTCTAGGGTCTGACGGGCATCTGTCACCACATCACCTTCCAAAGGAGCTTGATCAGAACCTTTTCTCAATTTGATTGCATACAATTCCAGGATCTCTGTTCCATCTTCAGCTTTGGTGGGCTTCACTCCCCAAAGAAGACGAAGGTCTTTTGGAAGGAAAGACAGGTAACGTTCATTTTTCAGAATCCGATTGACAATTGCGGTGTCGCGTACATCATAGATCAATCCATAGTCTACTTTTCTTAGATTGATCAGTGGAGATATACTCGCATTGGCATTGCTAAGGGGATCGATCAGCTCCAACTGCTTTTCCAAAACATTTCTTAAGGAGTCTTCAACAGACAAGGAATCGGTAGCGGTAGAGTCGGTAGCGGTGGAATCCGCTGCAGCTGTAGTAGCAGTTGCATTTTTCTGGTCGGCCACCCATGCTTGGTTAACTTCTTCTATGGATCCACCGTACTCGTTTAGTTCGAGAACTTCCCAGAACTGCAATTTGGCAACACCTTGAAGCAAGTTGCGCACACGCTCCTGGTTGTCAGCACCTGGAAGTTCGATCTGGATTCTTCCCGAACCAGCAATACGCTGGATGTTAGGCTGCGAAGTACCAAAACGGTCGATACGCGTTCTTAGGATGTTGAACGAACGGCCGATGGCGTTTTCAACTTCCGTATCGATAATATCAAGGATTTCAGAATCGGTAGACTCTAAAGAGATTTTCCCTCTGTTGGCCGCAGTTGCGAATACAGAACCGAGGGTTTTGCCTGGATTATTTTTTTGCCAAGCGGTATAGAACAAGTCTGCAAACTTAGCATCGGAAGTTTTTGAGGCTTCTTTAGCTTCGGCCACAGCCGCATTAAATAGCTCGTTTTTAGGATTTCCTGCGATGCCCTTGACGATTTCTACGGGAGAAACCTCCAAGGTTACGTGCATGCCTCCTTGAAGGTCAAGTCCAAGTCCAAGCTCGGTTTCTTTTACTTCTTGGTAGGTATAGCTAGCACCTAGAAAATTATACACAGGCTGTCTCCAGACTGAATCTAGATAGGCTCTTTTCTTGGCAAAGTCGATATTGCCGGTGGCATCAGTTGCATAGGTTGTCGCCTTTTCTTGAATGCCGTTTGATATAAAGGTGAATGACAGGTAATACAGGCAAAGCGCTGTAATAATTACTGTCAGAAACACAATGGCTCCTTTGTTTTGCATTTTGATAAAATTTAAGGAATTGAAATACTATTTAATGGTCTCGTTGCCTTCGTCGAACGAGGGAAGGAATTGCAGGAAATGGGGGGATGATTTTTAAGGCCCTTGCGGGGAAATAATTCGCTCTAAAAGGATTTCTGTAAATGAGTTTACAAAAGACGCCGCCGCTACTTGAGGCAGGTGTACCAAAAAGTCAACTCGAAAAAGCTGGGAAATCAAGTAAAAAACGGTGTTTGCTACTTCCAGCGCAAATGGCACGACTGCATCTACAGCAACATCCAAGAAGCTTTGTCCTGGCTTTTCGGAGGACTGCTCTGTTCGGGACTGATTTCCTTCTGAGGGGAAGTATTCGATGCTGGATACAAATAGGCAAAAGAACAACACCAAAGCCCACGAAAATCGCTGCTTGCTGGTGCTGTAGTATGTGTTCCTATTTTTCATGGCCGACAAATATAGAAAATATTTGAAAATCACCTGCTAGCCCTTGATTTTTTATACCTGTCCGGCGGATTTAGCACGAAGGTAAGTGCGGAGTACATCCATGGCGCGGTCAAAGTTGAGGTTGTTTGGAATGATTAAGTCCGCCTCATTCTTAAAAGGCTTGATGTACTTTTCGTAAGTAGGCATCACATGATTCTCGTAGCGGTACAGTACATCGTCTAGGTCATAGCCTCGCTCCACCTTGTCTCGGATGATGCGCCGCTTCAGTTTGATATGATCCTTGGCATCTATAAAAATCTTCAGATCCAGGAGTTCGGCGAGCTCTGGATAGTAGAGTACAAAAATTCCTTCCACGACCACCACTGGAGCTGGTGCGAAGGTGAGCATTTTAGCTGTTTTGGAAGCATTATTGAAGGTGTACTCCTCACGAATGACCGTTCCCCCGCCCTGAATGATGCGGATGTCTTGGGCATACTGGTCAAAGTCGATGCTATGCGGGGTATCGAAGTTGGCGATGCCTTGCTCGTCCACAGGCTGTAGGTGCCGCGGCTTGTAATAGTTGTCCTGGGAAATCATGCAGAGTTCCTCGGGCGAGAAGCTGCGCAGCAAATGCTCCAAAAACAAGGTTTTTCCAGAGGCAGATCCCCCGGTGATTCCGACGATGAAGGGCTTGGTCATGGGGGGCAAATTAACATATTTTTATGCGCATCTCAGAATTTTCCAGCACGCAGAAAATTTAAGAGGGCCTTTACGGCTTTTCCACGATGGGAAATTTCATTTTTTTCTTCCAAAGAAAGCATGGCAAAGGTTCGTACATGCCCTTGGGCTTGGAAGATGGGATCGTAGCCAAAGCCTCCCTCACCGCTGGGGGATAGGGTGATTTCCCCTTCGGCAATTCCGTCAAACTGGTGCTCTTTTTCATCTAGAATAAGTGCGATAACGGTTCGGAAACGAGCGGATCGATCGGTTTGCCCCTGCATTTTTTCCAAAAGCAAACTTAGGTTGCGGGCGTCACTCCGAGGCTCTCCTGCAAATCTTCCCGAATACACGCCTGGTGCACCGTTTAGGGCCGCTACTTCCAGGCCGGTATCGTCCGCAAAGCAACTTACCCCAAAATGTTGGTTTACATAACGAGCTTTTTCAAAGGCATTGTCCTCCAAGGTGTCACCTGTTTCGGGAAGTTCTGCAGTGCAGCCAATATCCTGAAGGGAAACAATTTCGATGAGGCCTTTCAGCGCAGCGGCGACCTCTTCGATTTTTTTAGCGTTGTTGGTGGCGAAACAGATTTTCATGGTGGCGGGCTTGAGCCCCAAAAATGGGGGCTGGAATTTGCCCTTGCAAACCTTCTTGCAAATTCTTGCTTAGGGATCGGGTGAAATCTTTATTTTTCGGGTATGAAAAAGATAACTGTCTACTGTGGTTCAAAAAAGGGGAACCATTCCATTTACGAAGCAGGGGTGAGGTCCTTGGCTCAGGAAATGATTTTACGTGAGCATAGCCTCGTTTATGGTGCTGGTCGTGTGGGCTTGATGGGCGTGATCGCAGATGAGTTATTGGCTGCGGGGAAGGAAGTGATCGGAATCATTCCTCAAAAGCTCGTAGACCGGGAAGTGGCGCACCAAGGCTGTACAGAGTTGATCATCGTAGAGACCATGCGGGACCGAAAGTGGCTTATGGCCGAAAAAGGGGACGGCTTTATCGCCATGCCGGGAGGGATAGGCACGCTGGAGGAGCTTTTTGAAATCATGACCTTAAACCAGCTGCACTACATCCAAAAGCCTTTGGCGCTTTACAATGTACATGGCTACTTCAACAAGTTGATTGACTTTCTTAACCATGCGATGGAGGAAGGATTCCTTTATCCCGAGCAAGAGGAGATGCTGATTATCTCCGATGACCCAGTTGATCTGTTAGATCAGATGGCTGCGTATCAGGCCAGAAGGCCGGCTGATTGGTAAAGTTTACAAGTCAATCTTGATCTGTACTTTTCCGCCGAGACCTTTTTCTACAATTTCGTAGAGGGTTTTTAGGGTCATGTTGGCACCGTCATTTTCGACTCTTGAGATGTAGGTTCTTTTTTTATCCACTAGTTGAGCCAACTGCTCTTGAGTAAGAAGTCGTTCTTCCCGTGCTTTTTTTAGAAGCAAACCTATTTTGAAGGGGGCCGTTTCTCGTTCAAGCGCATCGCGGCGCGGGTGGACCTTTTCCCCGTAGACCTTGTCTTTGATTTCTTCCCAGGATGTAGTTTTCATAGTAACTTATAAGTTACCATATTTTTGATCATAAAAAGACTTTTCAATAAAAAAAGCCAAACATCTGGTTGAAGGATGTTCGGCTTTATACGTTGGTTTGGGAAGAAATTTACTCCCTTACCCAACTCACTTTTTCTGCAATCGGCTCACGCTTACCTGCTGGCCATTGATCGGTAGCAGGCTTGGCTACATAGAAAAAGCCCATCAGCATGTCTTCGCCTTCGAGTCCAAAATCTTCCCGTGCTTCTACCCAGAAGGTAGGTCCGCCGGTGCCCCAGTAGCAAGCGAGTCCATGCGCACAGGCCGTCAAGTACATGTTCTGCACCGCCATCGCAACAGCCGATATCTCTTCCATCACCGGAATACCCGAACCTTCGGTACGCTTCATCAGCAGGGCGATGACATGAGAGGCCTTGCTCGGGGTCTCTTTGAATTTTTGGTAGGTTCCTTCTAGGAAGGGGGTTCCATTTTT
>CAMDEU010000113.1 GCA_945897085.1 Spirosoma fluviale
ACTCACCAATTTTCGGATGGGTAAAAACCATCGGACGAAGCTCTCGGAAGGAAGCGCATTTATAAATTGTCCATCCTCCTGCTGAAGCCGCATGACCTCCCCTCCAATGGCTTGATTGGGCACCTGCTGGCTTGCAAAAAGTGGGTCAACTTGATAGAGATTTTGCAGATATGCCCAGGCACTCAAGGCTTGTTCACGCTTCCCCTGCTCTTGTGTATACTGTTCAAACCAGCGGTTTTCCTGCCCTTCCAAAATTCGGATGCTGCTTGCCTCGCTGAGCACTTGCCCTTCCAAGCGAACAGCCGATTTCTCCAAAATCACCACAAAAGGCTTTTTATCTTCGCCAGAAAGAAAGGCGACTCCATAATCTTGGGGAGAATAGGAGAGCGAAAATTGCCCTTTGTCATCTGCTTTTGTGCTCCCTATGGAGTAGGTATCTAAGCCCTTTGTGCCTTCCAGGCTAAGGGTTTGATTGGCAAGGGAAGGAAAGGTCCCAGATATAGTTTGGGCCATGGTATAACCCATACCCAAAAACAAACAACACAAGAGGACAAGGCTTCTTTTCATATGGGGATTACTGGTAAATAGTGCCTTCAAATGTATCCAAAATCGAGACGATTTGAGTACTACATCCTGGAAAAACCTTCCTCAAAATTAATTTTTGATGCAGCGAACCGAATAGCCTCGTGATCGAGGATAGGAATTGACGAAGACATTTCCTGACCAATAGGCAAAAAAACGGGCCTCATTTTCACCTGAAGCAATCGTGCTTGTCCAAAGCATACCATAAGCCCTTCCTAAATCATCCACGAGGGAAACTATTCCTGTATCCCGTTCCCTAAATCCCGACAAAGGCAACTTCAAAACCGAGTTAAATGCCCCTGCCGAATTATTACCCCCGGTCCACGATTGTCGCTCGCTTGTAAATTCTGCTTCTGTAGGAACTCTAAATCCTGCTGGACAAGGGTTATTTTCTCCGGTTAATCCTTGCCAAAGGTTATTATTTTGAGGATTTTTCCAGTCATCGGTTGCACTAGAGGAGGGAACCAATATAAAATCATCGTGCCCAGGTTGATCCGACGAACTGATTGTGGAGCGCGTTCCTGAATTTCGACAATGGTGTCCATCCGCCGCTCTACCCCATTGGTAAAGATCCCCAAAGGCTAAGGCGTCGGTACTGGAAGCTGCTACACGCTCTGCGCCAAGGTTCCGATCCATCCAAGTTTTTCCTGTTGTGGGGTTTGTTACCTCCACCAAAGCAGTTCGGTTTTGCGGGTTGCAATGAACCGTTCCAGGAGGATAGGGAGAAATAGTTGTCTTGAGCTGTCCTCCAAAAAGTTGGGCCTGTACCTTTTCTACCTGGTAACACGACAGGAGAAAGAAAAATAGTAGCAATTTTTTCATCAAGAGCTTAGTTTTCGGCAGCCATACTGACATAGACTACCGTTCCCCCCACAATAAAGGAATAGATGTGATTTTTTCCGGAAGTCATACCGCTTGTTCCCATGTATTTGAAAGTAAATCCGGTAGCTGTAAATGTGCTTACACCCGAGTTGGTCGTACCTGTCAAAATCAGAGAATAGGCACCCCCATTTTTGATATTCTGAAGTACATAACCAGGGGCGGTACCGCCACCACTTGTATAGGCCAAGTTGCTTTGTCCAAAATCGATAGTCAAACTCGCTACCGCATTGTAGGCAACGGAGTTAGTCGCAGCTTTTTGAAATTGCTTGGTCCCGCCAATACTTTGATCGGTAGTTAGGTCCACAAAGGTTTGAGTAGTGGATCCTGTACCACCTCTAGCGATGGCAATGGTAGTGCCATTCCAAGTACCCGTTGTAATGGTTCCAAGCGTCGTGATATCTGTTCCTACCAACTTATTTCCCGCAATATTCCCTGCCAGCATATCATTGGTCACTTTACCCGCCCCAATGGTCGTCGCTAAGCCCGCGCCCGTAGTGGTCACATCACCTGAAAGTGCGCCGGCCGTTTGTAACGTACCACCACTTACTGTAACTATACCCGTCCCTGCAGGTGCTGGACCAGCGGGTCCAGTAGCACCGATAGCTCCGTTTGTGCCATTGGTTCCATTCGTGCCGTTTGTTCCTGCAGTACCTTGAGGCCCTATAGCCCCGGTCAAGCCAGTTGCTCCGGTCAAGCCTGTAGGACCAGTTGCTCCGCTCGTACCGCTTGTTCCTGATGGACCTTGAGCGCCTTGTGTACCAGAAGCTCCGGTTAAGCCAGTTGCCCCGGTCAAGCCATTAGGGCCCGCTGGACCAGAAGGACCCGTAGCTCCTGCCGCTCCATTAGTTCCCGCCAAACCAGTAGCGCCATTCGGTCCCTGAGCTCCGGTAGCACCTGCAGGACCTTGGGCTCCATCAGCGCCGGATGTACCAGTAGGGCCTGCCGGGCCGGTGACACCTGTAGCTCCGACCGCCCCTTGCAATCCGGTTAAACCAGTATCCCCTTTCGCTCCCGTAGCTCCTTGCGCACCGGATGAACCTGCTGTCCCAACATTTCCTTGTGGACCGGCATCACCCGCTGGACCCAAAGCTCCGGTAGTCCCTTGGATACCCTGAATCCCTTGAGGACCAGTAGCCCCTTGGATACCTGGAGTACCTGAAGGACCAGTTGGACCTGTTAGCCCAGTAGGACCACTAGGGCCTTGTGCTCCTGCAGTGCCTGCCGCTCCTGCAGGGCCAGTAAGCGAGGCTATAAAGACGGACTCCAAGCCCGTATTGCCTAAATTTAACCAGGCTTGGTAGGCTGATATTCCATTGCTACCGTTGATTCCGTTTGGCCCTGTAGGGCCTGTCAATCCAATCGAACCTTGTGCACCGGTAGCTCCTTGAAGACCTTGAGGACCTTGAGGACCAATAGTTCCTGCAGCGCCTTGAAGACCTTGGGAACCTGTAGCTCCAGTAGGCCCTTGAGCACCTGTGGCTCCTTGTGATCCACTAGGTCCCGTTAATCCAATGGAACCTGCAGCGCCTGCAGCACCCGAAGCACCTGTGGGCCCTTGGGGACCATCTGCCCCTCGAGAGGCCAACAAGGCCCAGTTGGTAGGGTCACTGATAGGGGTAGAACTCGAATTATTAACTGGGGCAAGACAAAACCAAGAAGCACCATTAAAGCCAACCACATCGTCTTTAACATAATTACCTGTCGCTGACCAAGCACCTCTCCAAGTCAATCCTGCTGGCCCAATTGGTCCTGCTGCTCCTTGTATACCCGTTGGACCTACGGGGCCTGCTGGACCCGAGGCACCCGTAAGTGTGGAGAGCCACTGCGATTCTGTTCCCACGAAGCCAGTACTGACAGCCACTTGATAGGCGCTAGGTCCATTTTGACCATTTTGGCCGTTGGCACCACTTGTACCCTGGGCCCCCTGCGGGCCCGCAGCCCCCACCGTCCCAGTAGCGCCTTGCGGTCCCGCTGCTCCATCCGTACCACGAATTCCTTGAGGACCAGTAGCCCCAGCTGCACCGGCTGCACCGCGTAAGGCTGCTATGAACTCTGCTTGAGTTCCTGTATTTCCTAAATTCAACCACTGTTGGTAGGCACTTACACCATTGCTCCCATTCGTACCGTTGGCTCCATTGCCTCCGGCAGAACCTTGAACACCTTGAGGTCCCGGTGCTCCAGCCACACCTTGCAAGGAGGCCAGCCATTGTGCCTCTGTTCCGGCAAACCCGGCAGCAACCGCAACTTGATAGGCACTTGAGCCTGTACTTCCTGCTGGACCTATTGGGCCTAATGCACCTGTGAGACCTGTAATGCCCTGAGTGCCTGCTGGACCCACTGGACCTGGAGTTCCTGAGTTCGCCGCGTATAGCGCAAAAGGTACAGCCGTAAATTGCTGACTACTGATTAAAACGAACGTGGAGCAGCTTCCTGATTTATCAAAAGACACTTCTAAAAATTTAGCTTGCGCATTCCATAAAATCTGAGAAAAAGAAGTTGCTGTACCTCCGGTACGTCTACCCGTACCAATGATCAAATTGACCATTCCATATGCATCCGTACGCGTCGTAATCACTTCTTCGTATTCACTTAATCCTGAACCATTTTTGAAAACAAACTTCAAGCACAAATCCTTGTCTCCCAGTGGAGCCGCTCGATTATCTTCTCCAGGCAATAGCTGGCTATCTAGGATCACAGCCTGATAGGTAATCCCAGGCACTTGGGCAAATGCAGGCGCCGCTAGCACCCACATCCAAAAAATAAAACCGATCTTTTTCATATTACTTCAATTGAACGTACAAACCGAATAAAACCCCATGGGAAAGAAAGCGCACTTGCTCCTCCACTGAGCCTCCCAATCGGGAGCTTTTTGAATAGCTGTAGGTAAGATTCAAAAACGCACGCTGGAATACGGGATAAGAAGCAGAAGCCCCAACACCAGTTTTCGCAAATACTCCCTTAAAATCCTCGTTCCCTTTCAGAGGAAAGCGAGAACTATTGATCACCTGAGTACCTGAAAGCATGCCATAAAGGCCTACATGCCCCCGAACCCCAAGTTCTACTTCACCGATATGTGCCAAAAATGAAAGGGTATTGGTAATCCCTCCGTAGGTCGTTTCCCAACTGTAATTGTTGTTTTGATCCCCCCCGAAGGAATTGAAGGAATCTAGGTTGAGGGATACTTCATTTTTTAACCAATTTGGAGAATAGGAGCGCTCTTTTTCTGGAGCTCCTTCCTTTTTTGTTTTTGGAACAAAGGGAAAACCCATACCCATTTCGATGGAATTCCCCATTCCTGACGTGAAATCAAGGAGCTTTGCCCCATCAGCAGATCGAAAATCGTAGGTAGTGGAATTAATTCCTGTTTTGATGAAAATTTCCTGCCCCGACGAGGGAAGCTGCATTCCTATCAGGAAGGCGCATACTAAAAAAAGAGTCCTCATGGTTTTTTGATTATGCGTGTTTGTACAAACTTATTTCCTGATCTCAAATGGACCACATAGACGCCTGAAGCCAAAAAAGGAAGATTGAGTTGGACCTCGTTGGCAATTGGAACCAGGGTAGCCTGGTAAACGAGGCTTCCCCTTCCGTCAAATAGTAGGAGCACGGTCTCCTCCTGATGGTTTGTGGTAAACCTAAAGTTGATGTGCTCTGAGAAAGAATTGGGAAATGCAATGACTCCAAATGGACGTTTAATCTCTTTTGAAAAGGAGATTCCTCCGCGCAAAAAGCCTTGGCTAAGTCTAGTAGATGCATTGGAAAATACCCCCGTCACACTACTTTGACCAATGGATTGTTGGACCACCACCCCTTGCCCTTGAATAGCCTGTGCAGTAGAACCCATAGCCACCCAGCTTTCGTTGCGAAGGGATTGTGCGTGGATAGGGAGAGAAACCAAGCCTCCCCATACCAAAAAAATGTAACTGGTGATTCTTGTTTTTGGACACATCCCCAGTTTATTTAAAAAGAGCAGATTAGAATGAGATAAAGAGAGGCACCATTTATCTCTTTTATTATTTTTTACATAATTACTTATTTTTTTTAAATTATTATTTTTTTTTAATTATTATTTTTTAGTTTTTTATTAAAATATTTCAATTTTTTTGGAGAATTAAAAGCAAGTAGAAACTGCCAAACTAAGTTATAGTGAAGGATTGATCGATGTCAAACACCCTGGGCAACACAGAAAAGGAAACGTGGAATGAAGAGAGTGGCTCCAAGCAAGGAATGGGATTCCGGGCAGTAACATCAGAGATGTTCAAAAATCTCTAGTTTAAAAAAGAAGGGAGGGGAATTCACCATAGCTGGGGGGTAATTGAAAAGCCCCT
>CAMDEU010000114.1 GCA_945897085.1 Spirosoma fluviale
GACGATTACGGCATAGCCTGGTAAGGAAAATACGCAAAGCAGATTATACCTTCTTTGCGTATTTATTTCCAAATCGATCGACTACTTCAACCACAAGGTTTTCGGTGGAATTGGGTTGAAAGAAAAATAAGTGATCAGTTAATTGAGGCTCCACCCAAGTTCTCCTGGCAGGAAGGGTTGGACCCGTGTGCAATTCTACACTCCAAGGGTCTAGCGCTACTATTTTTTTAGGTGATCCCACCTTTATGCCATTTTCATACCAGGAAATTTCCCATTTGGGGTCGTAATTCCAGCAATTTATCGAGAAATGATCGGGGAAATCAGTTTGATAGCCTTTGGGGTAAACACGGAATTGCTCCGTGATATCCATGCCAGTTCCTTTGTATTTCCAACGGAGCTCAGAACCTGAAGCCTCATAGATTGCATAACCAGAGGGTGTACCATCATAGCAAATTGGACCGGACCACCAGGCCCCGCAAACTGTTCCATGGCAGTGTTCGTAAATATTGCCTTGAATCATGTTGTCATTAAAATGTGTGTGACCCGAAAGAATATGTACCTGATAGCCTTCCAAAATTCGGTACAAATATTCTCTATTGCTGACAGTTCCTCCAAGCGTATCATTCTTGGGATAGCGGGTTACTGCGCCAGTGTAGGTTGGGATGTGGAGGGAAATGACCACCGTTCGACCCTTTTCTACAAAAGAAAGGTCCTGCTCTAACCAAGCCAATTGTTCCTCGGGTAAATGCCCGATGTATTTTGTTCCGGTACCTAAATAAAAAACATCATCTAACACCACGTAGTGGATTTCTCCCCTATTCCAAGAGTAATAAGTTGGGCCAAAATGTCCTTTGAAGGTAGTTCCAGTCCAAGCATCCGACCGCACACCAAAATCCATGTCGTGATTGCCAATTACCTGAAAAAATGGAAGGTTATACGATTGAATGGATTGGTTGTACTCCTTGAAAAGCTCTAGTTTGTCAAAAACCAAATCCCCACAGCCAATTCCAAAGGCATTGGGATCATTCAATGATTTGATAGTTTCAACAACATCGGGAACAGCCACGGTCAATAATTGATTGGCCTCATACTCATTTTGAATTTGCGTATCTGATAAAAGCAAAAAATGGTGCCCCTCATCAGATGATCCGGTTCTCACCAACTCAAAATTCAAAGTAAGGTCCTTTCCTATTTTTTCAATTTGTTTAAAAATCGAGGATGAACCGTTGGGTAATTTTTTTATTTCAAAACCTGAGGGTTGGGAAACAAATACAAATTCACGGTCTGACCCTGAAATCAGTTCGTATTCACCACTCCCATTGGTTTGTGCCACAACCCGACCATCAGACAACACCACACCAGAAATGCCTTTACCTCCGGAAGAAACTTTTCCGCGGATGCGTATTGGATAAAATCCAGGAAAGCTTACCGCTGATTGATTTTTTTGAACTTCTGCTAATGCGTCTTTACCAAGTGTAAAGTAAGCAGCTGTGGTTAAGCCTAAGCTTTTAATAAAATCTCTTCTTTTAAACATGAGCTGGATAATTACTTGTTTTTAGCTAATTGAATGATTTGTTTGGCATAGATGCTCCCATTTTCCCCTTTGATTTCAATTAGCACTTCATCCTTGGCCCAATCAAAACTTGCCAAGCCATAGTTGAGCTTAGCAATCAAGTTACTCACACGAAAGCTGTTTTTTTCTTCCGCAATGCCATTCCAGGTATGGGTCAGGCCACTAGCAGTGACTTCGTAAAGACCCTTTGGAAATCGTGAATCTACCAACTTCATGATCTCGGCAATGTGTCGATCCCCACTCATTAAAATAGGAGTTTGTACTCCGGTTCGGGCAATTAGGTCTAGCAATTTTTCTCTTTCCTTGGGGAAATTTGCCCATTTTTCATAGGCATGCTCTGTAGGAAGGAATTGAACTCCTGATACAATAAAATTGACGCGCGCGGTACTCGTCATTAATTCATTTTCAAGCCATTTCCATTGCGCATCGCCCAACATCTGACCGGTAAGATTAACTTGGTACTGCCGATCTAAACGGCTGAGTGTGTCTCTGAAATAGCGACCATCAAGCAGAATCACCTTCACCTGTTGGTCCCCAGTCCCATAGGTATGCGCAGAGTACCCACCTTCTCTACGCCGCTCTAGCGCATCGGCTGGCATTCCCAAAAAATCAAACATCAGGTCACGGGATTCTTTTTTTTGCGCAAAGCGCTTATCTCCATCGTTGATCCCATAATCATGGTCATCCCAAACGCCAATGATTGGGATACTTGCTTTTAAGAGCTGGTAATCTGGATTGGCATTCTGCCTCGCATACTTGGCACGGAGGGTATCCATCACAGGAGAATCTCCATAGATATTGTCCCCCATCCAAATCCAAAGATCCGGCCGATCTGCCAAGATTGGCTTCCAAAGAGGCTGAGGAGCATCTTGGCGATTGCAGGAGCCGAAAGCAAATCGGTCAAGCTTCTTATTTTGACCCAGGCTTACAGTCACTTGGGTTAAAAATAATAGGCCTAATACAAGGAGTCGAGGATTCTTCATTACTTGTTTTTTAAATTTCTTAAAGCTAAGAAAACAAGGGAATAAGGTTCGGTTTAGGCTGTTAAGAATTTATTATCTTCTGATTATCCGCTTTTTCACCACTAACCAGAAAAAAAAAGATTTGAGGTTCAATTAGGTGAGCTGTGGACCTTTGACTGTGGTCTGTCAACGATTATCCGCAGTTTTAAATAGGCGAGCTGAGCTACTGGCATGATTGCGGATAATCATATATTATTTTAAATCTTCACCCTTTTTAAACCTCTTCTCCGAAAATTTCCTTTACCACCCAGCCCTTGCCCCATTCGGCTTGCTCCTCTTGGCTCCACAATTCGGGGAAAAAGATAACCTTCTGAAAACGAGGTGGTAAGTACTTCTGCCAGTTGGTGCCCCCGGTAGCAGCAATATCCACCGGATCGCGCTGTAGGTAGCGAACGGCAGACTTGTAATGCGCCAAAGGCCAAAATACATTTGCCTTGAGATCCACCTGACGCATAAATTCTTTGAGTTCAGCAGAGGGATTGGACTGCTCTAAGTATTTTTTCCAAAGATTTTTTCCGCTATATACTTCAATCAACTCCATCAGGTGCTTTCCGTATTTGGCCTCAAAACTCTTTAAGGTCAAGGTTTTTTGACCCGTGGCTAATTCGATGGCGCCCTGCTGCCAGTACAGATTTTCAAAGAGCTCTTCTGCCGAAGACTTGGGTCCGAACTGAGTTCGCTTAGCCACTGCCACCAGATTCCAGGCATCCGTAGACATCAGTTCAATCTCCCGAAATTGTGCGCTTTGAAATCCTGAGGAAGGCAAAAGAGACATTCGAAACTTTAAAAATTGGTCTTTCTCCATCCCCTTCCACATCATGGCGAAGGAACTTATCAAATGGTCAAAATACATCAGCACCCGCTCCAGTCGAGCTTTAAAAAATTCTTCGGAAAGTGGTTTCTCGTCAGCGATTTGTTCCAATTCTGAAACAATAAGTTTGAAATAAAGCTCAGTAATTTGATGGTAGATAATGAAGATCTTCTCATCCTTGAAACTCGTCTTGGGCTGCTGTAAGGAAAGTAAGGTGTCCAAATTGATGTACTCCCAGTAGGTAAGGTAATCTGCATACAGTAGGCCCTCCAAGTAGGAAAGCATGTCTTGGCCTGAGGCTTTGAATTTTTCTTGAAGGAGGTCAATCTTGGCTAAAATCTTTGGGTCTATTTGGGAATCAGGCATAGGATTTTTTAAAAAAAGGTAGTTTTTTCAGCACCTTTCTGCTTAATTTTACAGCAGAATTGAAGCACAAAAGCACTGGCAAATGTGAGCGATTCCAATTAATAAACCAAATAAACTATGGAGACCCAAACCATCCAAAAATCACTAAAGCAAGACCAGTTTGAAGGGGTAGATTTTCTGGATCTGGATGACCTGTTGACCGAAGAGCAAAAGTTGATCCGCTCATCCATCCGTGATTTTGTAAAAAAAGAAATTTCTCCTTACATCGAAGATTGGTCTCAAAAGGCACATTTCCCCTATGAAATCGTTAAAAAATTTGGCGAAGTAGGTGCCTTCGGTCCCCAGCTCCCGGTCGAATACGGTTGCGGCGGTTTGGATTACATCTCCTACGGCCTGATCATGCAAGAGATTGAGCGTGGCGATTCTGGCATGCGATCAACCGCCTCCGTTCAGGGATCCTTGGTGATGTACCCGATCTACAAGTTTGGCTCCGAGGAGCAGCGCAAAAAATACTTGCCTCGACTCGCATCTGGTGAACTTTTGGGCTGCTTTGGATTGACAGAGCCCGACCACGGTTCCAACCCGAGTGGTATGACCACGAACTACAAAGATATGGGAGATCACTACCTCCTCAATGGGTCTAAAATGTGGATCTCCAACTCCCCAAAAGCAGACATTGCAGTGGTATGGGCCAAAAACGAGGAAGGAAGAATCCATGGCCTGATCGTAGAACGCGGAATGGAAGGTTTTTCTACACCCGAAACGCACAACAAATGGTCACTTCGTGCATCATGCACAGGAGAGCTAGTATTTGATAATGTAAAGATTCCTAAAGAAAACCTATTGCCTAGTAAATCTGGATTGGGAGCTCCCATGATGTGTCTTGATTCCGCCCGTTTTGGCATTGCCTGGGGTGCTATCGGTGCTGCGATGGACTGCTACGAATCTGCACGGAGATATGCTGCCGAGCGAATTCAATTTGGAAAGCCAATTGCTGGATTTCAACTGACACAGAAAAAATTAGCTGAAATGCTCACCGAAATCACCAAGGCGCAGCTTCTAGCCTGGAAAGTAGGTAAAATGATGAATGAAGGCACAGCAAAGACCGTTCACATCTCCATGGCCAAAAGAAATAATGTGGAAATGGCGATTAACATTGCTCGCGAGGCACGCCAAATTCATGGAGGTATGGGTATCACTGGAGAATATCCCATCATGAGACACATGATGAATCTGGAATCAGTGCTTACCTATGAGGGTACGCATGACATTCACCTGCTTATATTAGGGAACGAAATTACTGGAATTCAAGCATTCAAATAAGGAAATTACCTGGAATCAACTTATAAAAAGAGAGCCCCGTCGGGGCTCTCTTTTTTAGTCCCATTTGCTCGGATTCTCTAGCATCTCACGCAAGTCCGGTATACCGGTATTCGATTTGCCTGTGAGTAAATAGAGCAGCAACCGTACATCCGACGGATTGACTTCTTCTCCACTTTTTGCAATTTCAATACGACTGTAAAGCCATTGCCAAGACCCTTTTCCAAAAGGTTTCGGCTCCTTTTTCGAAGAATCATTTAACCAAGAATACGCACTTAGAGGTCCCTTAAAATTTCCTTCACCTAATTCAGGTAAAGCGATCAATTCCAATCCTTTTCCTTGGTAACTTTCTCGAAGCTTCTCCCAGGTCCAACCTTTATGTGTTTCCCCTTCCTCAGGGCTATCTGAATGCTGTTGATCCCAGATGGAATGAGAAATGATGCGTACAAATTCGAGTTTCGTAGAATCTGCCTCGCCTAAAGCTGTGCCGATAATATCCATTGGACCAGCAGCAAGAATTACCAAAGGATTTTTGGCTGAACTTTTATTGATTTGAGAGGTAATTTCGATGATTGCATAGTTTGGTGCATTGACCGCTTCGATAAACTTTGTCTTTTTAAATCCAAAATTC
>CAMDEU010000115.1 GCA_945897085.1 Spirosoma fluviale
CCATCTGCACTAAAAGCAGGGGTAGAATTCCACCAGGTTTCGTCCTCATTCACAGGCATCCAAATGGGTTCGGTAAATCCAGACCCACGGAAGTAGGATACAAATAGAGTTGTCTCGGGAAAATCTTTGGTAGAAGTTGAGTTTCCCCTCGCATAGATCAGGGTATTCCCATCAGGACTTATGGCCAACGCGGCTTGGTTGAGCCCCTCCTCATTTTGAAATTCGGGTAAGAGTTGCACTCCTCCTGCATCGACCTTTAATCCATCAGCACGGGTGCGAAAGAGCTGGTGGTAAGGAGTGCCCGTGGCGGCATATAAACTGGAAGAAGCCCTTCCTGAAGTGAAATAAAGAAAATCTTCACTAGCTAGCGGAGCATAATCTGCGCCAGCTGAATTTAACTCTTGATAGTTGACTAGCTGGTAATTCGGAAAATATTCTCCAATAGAAGAACCCAACCTCAGCGAAGCAATCTCCTGCTTCACCCGAGCAAGGAGACGATCATCAGAAGTGAGTAAGGCTGCTTCCTCCAAGGCCTGCTTTGCCGCCTCAATTTGTTGATTGGCTTTGAGACTTTGGCCGAAGTGAAAGTAGGATTCAAAGGTGGGTTGTTCCGCTACCAAAGCTTGGTAATGTGGGGTAGAGGCTTCGATGCGATTGGATAGGCGGTAGCTCTCAGCAAGGACTTGCCTAGCACGCAAGTTGCTGCTGTCTTTGGCTAAGATCTGATTGAAGGTGCCAATGGCAACCTGGTACTGACCGGAAAGAAACTGTTCGTTCCCTTTTTCCAAAAGGCTTTTACAAGCTCCAAGGAGGAGAAGGCAAAGAGCTAGGTGAAAAAAAAATGGTTTCATCGTACAGCAGCTGAAATCTTTGGGTGAATATGGGTAATTAATTTGTAAAATAGGAGGCCAGCCAGCTTTTTCGAACAGGCTGCCACAGGCTTTTTAGATCGGATTTGATCTGCAGAGAGGGCTGCATCACCTCTAGTTCTGGCGTAATTTCTCCAAGTGAAATTTTAGACTTCAGGCCCAGAGCAGATACCACTCGAAGCGATCCATCTTCATTTTTTAAAGTGACTTTCCCCTGGTTGACCAAATCCAAATCAAGCATCTGTTCCAGGGATTGAAGCGCACGAACCGAAGAGTCGATCGAACATCCAGAGGCTCCCAATTGACTTTCGTCCACAGCCAAAACTAGGAGTTGCTCGTGTAAAATTTCGAATGAGCTCGGCATCACCTTACCATGGGTAGCCCATCCGGCACAAAAATCTTGAAGTGCTTTTCGAATCACCAGCAGGTCAGCAGCTGAAAATCTGCGAGTCGAAGCATAAATCCATATGCGGGAAGAGTCTGGAAGTTGGTCAAAAGGTTGATACATACTGCTAGTTTGGTTTCAAGGAAAAACCCTTTCTGCATAACGACAAAAAGGGTCTTTAGGATTCAAATCTAAAAAATTAAATTCCCATATCCTTCGCAATCATCTCGGCAAGGTCATAGACTTTTACTTCCGCTTCCTTATTTTTATTCTTGATTCCATCGGTCATCATGGTCAAGCAAAAGGGACAACCGACCGCAATAGCCTGTGCACCAGTAGCCAAGGCTTCCTCTATTCGTTCGATGTTGATGTCTTTTTTTCCAGCTTCTGGCTCCTTAAACATCTGTGCACCTCCTGCTCCGCAGCAGAGTCCTTTGGTACGGCAGCGCTTCATTTCTACAAGCTCCACATCCAAGGCCTTGATCACCTCGCGGGGAGCCTCATAGACCTCATTGGCTCGTCCGAGGTAGCAAGAGTCGTGGAAGGTGATTTTTTTTCCTTTATATTCCCCTCCACCTTGCAGGGTTACTTTGCCTTCGTTGATCAGCTGTTGAAGAAACTCGGAGTGGTGAATCACCTCGTAGTTACCTCCCAGGGCAGGGTATTCGTTTTTGATGGTATTGAAACAGTGTGGGCAGGCGGTCACTACCTTTTTTACTTCGTATCCATTCATGACCTGAATGTTGGCTACAGCTTGCATCTGAAAGAGAAACTCATTGCCGGCTCGTCGAGCGGGGTCTCCTGTGCAGGCTTCTTCGGGGCCGAGCACTGCAAAACTTACACCTACTTTATTCAGGATTTTTACAAAAGCCTGGGTGACGGCCTTGTATCGGTCATCGAAGGAACCGGCACAACCCACCCAGAAAAGTACTTCCGGAGTCTGTGCATTGGCGGCCATCTCGGCCATGGTAGGAACTTGGTAGGTAGACATATTTTAGATACTAGACGTTAGACACAAGATGCAAGACCCAAACCGAGAAAAAGTTTCAACGGAAATAAGCCCTCAAGCATCCGATACTCCCTTATTTAATTTCCTCTTCTTTTAGTTTATCCGCCCAGTTGAAGCGGTCACTCGGACTAAATTTCCATGGTGAAGAGCTCGTTTCCATATTTTGGAACATCGCATTCCACTGTGCAGGGGTCCCTGATTCCTCCATGGCAACATAGCGGCGCATCTGTAGAATAATGGATAAGGGGTCAATATTGATGGGACAGGCTTCCACACAGGCATTGCAACTGGTGCAGGCATTGATCTCTTCTTTGGTAATATAGTCTCCCAAGAGTGACTTCCCGTCTGCTAGGCCTAGACCTCCAACGTCAAGGCTTTTGCCCACCTCTTCGGCTCGGTCGCGGACATCCATCATGATTTTACGAGGGGATAGTTTTTTGCCAGTCAGGTTTGCCGGGCACTCGGAAGTGCATCGACCACACTCGGTGCAGGAGTAGGCATTGAGCACATTCAACCAGCTGAGGTCATTGATATCTTTGGCGCCAAATCTTCCAATTTCAGCAGGAGCTGGGGTAGGACTTTCTACAGGTATTCCCAACATCATGTTCACTTCTTGGGTCACCTCGGGCATATTTACCATTTCTCCTTTTGGTTTTAGATTAGAATACCAAGTATTGGGGAAAGCCAAGAAAATATGGAGGTGCTTTGAATAGGTCACATACACCGAAAAAGCTAAAATGCCGGCAATGTGAAACCACCAGGCGAATCGCTCCACGACTAATAAAGCACCTGTTGAAAGGCCCTCAAAGAGTGGTTGGAGGAAGCTGCTGAAGAAAAGAGGCCCCAGCGCGAGGTAATGCGCATCTCCTTTGCTAGCCAAAATCTGATCCGTGGCATTCATGGTCAGAATGGCAAACATCAAGATGATTTCAATCACTAAAATCAAATTAGCATCCAGCGCCGCCCAACCTTTGAGTTCCGGCTTGGTGAATCGCTCCACCTTCATCACGTTTCTCCGCACCAAAAAAGCAACACAAGACACCAATACCGCAACGGCTAGAAATTCAAATACATTAATCGCTACCGTATACACTCCTCCTAAGAGTGGAGCAAAGAGGCGGTGGGTTCCCAATAGTCCGTCGAGCACAAACTCCAGTACTTCCAAGTTGATGACCAAAAATCCCACATAAATCAACAGGTGTAAAAATGCGGGGACCAAGCGTTTGAACATTTTCTGCTGACCCAAGGCTACAAGAAGCATGGCTTTCCAACGGTTTTCAGGTTGGTCATTTCGGGTTTCTGCCTTGCCTAGCAGGATGTTTCGTCGAAGAAATCGGATCCTTTTACTCAAGATAAAGCCCGCAACACCCAGAATTAGGACAAACGCGAGTTGTGGTAAAATGCTCATATTGATCTGATTAACTAGTTTTTATAAATTTTGGGTCTATTTTTTCTGAAAAGGATTTGTAGAGAATACTCATTTTTCTACATTTGCAACACTTAAAAGGATGGTGATATAGCTCAGTTGGTAGAGCATCGGACTGAAAATCCGTGAGTCGGTGGTTCGAGTCCACTTATCACCACAACCCCGGTCTCTACAGATCGGGTTTTTTTTGCCCTATATTTTTCCCCTTTCTAGGCATCTTTTATCTTCTTAAATTTTAAATGCCAAAATATAAAATAGTCTGCATGCATACTATTTTTAATCCAAAATTTAAATTTACTACTGCTTTGAATTTTCTCTCTACTGGGGAAGACTCCTTAAAAATTCGACTTCCACTACTTAAGAACTAGAAGTTATGAAATTTGTTGGGCATGTTTCATAAAGTTCAATTCGGCCAACCTGAAGGCTTGAGGAACCTTACTTTTTTAGAGATGCCGCCACCTCTGCAACCCGCATACCAAGCCCTCTACCCTTTTCTAAAAATTGCTCCTCCACAGTGCCCGCTTGGAAAGGTGCCTCACCAGTAATCGCCGAAGCACCAAAGGCCGCTTCTGTCTCCTCCCCACCCATAACCAGCATCCCAAAAATGAGCATGGAATGCAGCAGGTTGAGCTGTACCAGTTCCTCTCCAATTGAAATCCCCCCTCCCGTCACAAAGGCAGCTCCCAGCTTATTTTTGAATGGCCTCCCTTCAAAAGGCCAGCTATTGATAAATTGCTGTACCTCAGGGGCAACGTTTGCATTGTACACGGGCGATCCAACCACAATCGCATCGGCTTCGAGCAACTCTTGGTTACTTACCTGATCGATGGGAAGCAAAAGCACCCGTACACCTGGGACCGATTGTGCTCCTGCGGCTACCGCCTGAGCCATGGTTTTTGTATTTCCAGATTGACTGTAGTAGGCAATCAAAACCAGGGGTTTATGCTGCCCATACACTGACAGAGAAAGAAAAAAGAGCCCCACAAACAAAGAAAGAATCCGTCGCATACGATTTAGTTTACAGCTCCCAATTTGAGAAAAAAAATCCCCATCTCAATTACTGAGACGGGGATTAAAGGTTGCTTTAGGCTAACTTACTTCTTCCAGCTAGCCTTTCCACCCTTGGCAGAATCCACAGTGACACTGTAAGCTGATCCTGAAGAAACAATCCATCTTACTTGTACTGCACCCATACCCGGCACATTAGCTACCGCCATTTTTTCTGGTGAATGAGTCTGCTCTTTGTACTTCTTCATGTCGGCGTCTTCTACCACAAAGCCTGCCACCACCTTAGCTCCAGATAGCGTCACATAATCTGGACGCTCGATGCGGTACTTCAAATCTTGACTGGCGTGGGTCGGCATCATGCGCTCATTAAAGATCGTGGCCGTAATGGCTTTCAATCCTCCTCCCAACTCTTCTTCCTTCACCTCGGTGATGGAAAGCTTGGGTGTATGGTAGGCATGGTAAATGGTAAAGGCTGCATTGCGATGTGCATCCTGCTCCAAGAGAAATCCTGGATGCGCACGTCCAAAGGTCTTTTTGAAGCCGCCAATCTCCACCGTACCAAACTGCGGATGCTTGTATTCTTTGTAGTTGACAAAGGCATCCCCAAAAGTCAGTAATTCATCTACTTTGAGTTGCTCCTCCTGGTTGCCTCGACCTGCCTCTTTATTGAAGTACAGGTAAGAGACCATCAGCTCATTGGTGTAGGTAAAGATTCCTCTATTGCCATAAAACCAATCCAGCTCCCCACCAAATACGGAGTACAAATCCTTGTACACAGTCAGGTAACGGTAGCCCGGAATCATTTCTTCTCCTTTTTTACCTATGGCATCGTAGATCCGTATGTCTTCTCTATTATAGGTATTGATATCTTCCTCAGCTCCTGGGCCTCGAAGAATCATCCCTCCGGAGTTGTGGAAACTTTG
>CAMDEU010000116.1 GCA_945897085.1 Spirosoma fluviale
TGGCTAGACACCGGAACACACCAATCGTTATTGCAAGCCGCTCAGTTTGTAGAAGTAATCGAAGAGCGTCAAGGATTGAAAATCGGCTGTATCGAGGAGATCGCCTACCGAAATGGATTTATTAGCAAGGAAAAGTTGCTAGAAGCTGCCACCAAACTAGGGAAGAGCGGTTACGGCGCTTACCTAAGACGTTTGGTGAATTGATTTTCTTTTGACTTAAAACAAAAAAACCTCCAATCGGAGGTTTTTTTGTTTTGATCGTTCGCTTCAGATGATTTTCCGAACCTTAAACCAGATGAAAATTGCTATTGAAATGCTGAGCATGGCTCCCCATGTGAGGTAATACCCATATTCCCAGTTCAACTCAGGCATAAACTTAAAGTTCATCCCGTAAACTCCCACAAGAAAGGTCAGGGGTAGAAAGAATGCCGAAAAAACAGTCAAAAGCTTCATAACTTCATTGGTCTTCTGGGAATTACTAGATAAGTAAATGTTCAGCAAGGAGTTGGCTTCATCCAAAAAATCTTCGAACTGAAGAATTAGGCTGGATACACTTTCTTTTAAGTCCTGAAGTTGCGCTTCGTTGCTCGGCTGTACGGTGAGGTGCAGCAGCAAGGTTTGAGTCAAGTGAAGAACTTTTTTGCAGGCTCGGGCTTTTGCTTTCGCAAAATAGAGTTGCTCAACCGAGAATCGTTTTCTACGGCCGAGGAAAACATCACTTTCGAAATGATCCATTTCTTCTGACAACCAATTTGCTGGTGCTTCATAGGTTTCAAGCATTTTTTCTGTGATTTTTAAGATTAGGGATTCTGGGTTTTCAAAATGTCCAGAAATTTCATCCATGAATTGAAACGGCTTTTGATGTACCGATATCAGGATTTCATCTGTGAAAAAGAATCCAATCTTATTGCTTAGCTCAGGTATGGTCGTCAATTTTCCGTTTGGTTTGGCACTAAATGCGCGTAGAATTAAGAAGTTGAATTCCCCCACTTTTTCCAGTTTAGGTAAGTGACCCACTTGTACTAAATCTTGAAGTAGGTGTGGACTTAAACCGTAGGGTTTAATGAATTCTGTAAGCTCGCCTAGTTTTGGATTTTCCAAATCTATCCATTGAAAACTTGCAAAATCAATTCGGTTTTCTTTCATGACCTTTTGTTTTTATTCTAGTTCACAGGTTCAATTAACGTGTAACTAAGGAAAGACTTTTTCTTAAGATCTCTCCCATGGAGCTGCATTTCAAAAAATCTTTGGTTTGGTAATGCTTTGTGAGTTCGTTTTTTAGCTGATCCACATGGGATTTAGGTGCGAGCTGGTCATTTTCCATGGTTTGAAGAACGTCTTCCAATTCGAGATGGGAGGATTTCACTCGTGTAGCAATGAGCGAGCGTTCTTCACGCTGGTATTGACGCATGGACTCGGGTGTGATCACATCCATTCCCAATTGAATCAAGGCATTGTTTTCTTTGAAATACTGGGGAAGGTAGATGGATTTTTTTCCTTCGTAACACTGTTGATCAAAGTCGATGGCACGAATGCGGTAGTGTGTTTCTTCAAAATCTGGAGTGATATCGATGACAAAGTTGGAGGAATGCATGTCTCCAAGTAGGCGAACAAAGCAGCGTTCGTTGAATTTCACAAATTCCTTCGCCAATCGGATGGGGTTTAGGTTAGGGTCAGACATGTGAAGTCGCATAAATTTTTCCCCAGGGATTCCCGCAATATGTTCCTCAATAAGTGTGTTTTGATGCACGAGGTAACTAATTCGATTCGGGGAAAGGAGATCTTCCAATTCCAAGCCATACACCCGTGAAGCGTCTGCATTTTTGATGTAGAAGTAATCAAAGTTGTCGTTGATTCGATTGACCATGCGCACCCGAAAAGGTTGCGTATTTCCAAAGACGCAAAGATCAATCCGATCAATGTACAGGTGCTCCATCACCGAAAGATCTCCACCTGCTTTAAGCAGGGCATAAATTTTCTTTACATTCTGATGGATTTCTTCCCGGTCACTTTGGTCATAAAAGACAGTTTCCCAATAGGTATCTTGTTCTTTCGAATCGTAAAGCGCAATGGAATTGGTATATCGAAGAAGCTCGTGGTAGTGAATTGGGATATCTACTTCCCTGCCGTACTGGGTGAGGTAGCGTCTTAAACCAGTGCCAATCGGATAGATTATCTTTTTTTTGCTGATCAGTGCCATATCAAAATTTGGTTTGTTGGCTCTTGTTTAAGTTGCGGTCAAAAATAAAGGGCCCAAAGGGCAAAACTGCGGCGACCAGTGCAAAAAAAGCACGACTAAAGCTCCATTTTAAACTTAAGGCAGTTGGAAAGACCACATAAATGTAGACCATAAATAATGCTCCATGCACCCAACCTAAATACTTCACAGCCATAGGCATGTCAAATCCATATTTTAAGGGCATAGCAATACCCAAAAGCAAAAGAAAGGAGAGGCCTTCGGCCAAACTTATCCATTTAAACCGCTTCGCCCATTTTAGTTGTGATGCGTTCATTAGTTTCCTGTTCCAAGGTTGAAAAGATGTTGGAGTGCGTTCCAAAGTTTTCGTTTTAGCACTTTATCTTCTGAGATGCTACTAAGCGCATCGGCAAATAAAAACTCTGTTGCATCCTCAGTATGAATCTCATAAGCCGGAAAGGGGAGCTGATTCACGGGATGTTTTATTCGGCCAAATTTCAAAACCACATGGGCATTGATGGCCTGAAACTCTTCCATGCTTCGATTTTCCATCGTCTCTGAAGAAACCATGCCTACCTCTGACATGGAATGCCCACAAGCGCGCAACATATTGACTAACATTTCCAATACTAAAGGACTTAGCGCGGACTCTTCGTGAAGGATGAGAATTCCTTTGGTAAAATCTCCTTTTAATGGAATTGGCTCAAAAGCATCTGCTGCTGGAGTAATTTCAATTTCGGCCAAGGGGCTAGGTGTTGTAAAGCTGGCACCGTTGCTTTTTTCTTCTTGCGCAGGTGTGAAACCCTGACCTACTAATTCCTCTTCTATTTTTTTTCGATCTTCTGGAAGAAGAAAAAGAGGTTCGTCTATAAAGGATCCCAGGGCGGCAAGGTTCTCGTTTTCCATGTTTAAAGATGGTTAAAAATTAAGGTTTGGCAAAAGCAACCTCTTCGATTCAACTGATGCCTAGTTTTTGGAACCTATTGGTTTCTCATCACAGGCAACTTGCCCAACTACATACTGCATTCCATCGAGGAAAAATTGAAGTAAGGCTGGATTTTCAAAACTTTGCGCATTGTGGGAGGGGGCAATGTACATCACTTTCCCTTTACCCTCTGGGCGAATCCAAGCGACGTAAGTTTTTCCACTTTTAAGTTCTTGATTTGGTCTTTGACTATGGATTTGAGCATTGTCAAAATAGAGCAAGGGAGTAAAATTTAAATTGGCATACGCATTTTTGTAAAAATAAGGTTCGTCCACATGCGAAAAGCCTTCTTTTGGGAATGCGGCAACCAAGGGATGGCTGGGGTCTTCAACTTTGACTTCAACCTGCTGTTGAGGTGGGTGGTAATCAAAGCTAGCACCTACCAAGGCACTGAACCTGGCAGAGTTATTCAAGGTAGTTACTGCGCCATGAAGAAGAAGGAGTCCACCACCCTGACTCACAAATTCGATTAGGTTGCTTTCAAGTTCTTGTGCTTTTTCCATGGCCATCGCTGAGTCTCCTGTAGATTCTGCTCGCAACTGATCCCAAAAGAGATGGCGATGGTCGGGCTTGGAGCAGGTATTGTTCAGGATGATTGCATCGTAATTTGAAAGTGTTGCCTTTTCAAATTGGTGGATGTCTTTGCTTGCAGTAATCTCAAAGGCCTTTGATTTTGAACCGAGTATTTTGAAAACTTCTTCGGCATGAGGGATGACCCAATGTTCGAAGCCAGTGTGCAGTGAAAAAAGGAGGATTTTTTTGGGTGAAGGACTAGGAAATCGGGTTTGGGAAGGAGCAAGTGCTTCTATTTTTTCCTTCCAAGCTTCGTTTAAAGGAACAACTGCCAAATCCTGACCAATAGTCAATTTTGGGAGAAGTAGAAAACAGAGTGCGAACAGTAGTTTTTTACACATAGTTTTAGAACTCAGGGTTGACATATTGATTCAATATACCCTATATTGAATCTCAAAGCCCAATAACCAGAATTTCTCATGCGTTTCAAAAGGAACCTCCTTCTTTTATTATTTTCCGTTGTTTTTATTTTTCAAACCTATTCCCAGGAAGTAACCCTTAAAGAATCCTCCAAAGGAATGGATTTTCTTTTGGATGAGAAGCTGGTCCTCAGCTACCAAATGACCAAAGAGCCTGTTCCCTCGGGAATCAAGGAGGCGTATAGCAAATCTGGATTTATTCATCCCATTCAATCGCCAAGTGGACAGCTATTGAGCAGGATACAGCCAGCAGATCACTACCACCACTATGGAATTTGGGGACCTTATACTAGAGCAACCATAAGAGGAAAGGAGGTCGATTTTTGGAACCTTGGAGATGAAAAGGGCAGAGTGGATTTCTCTCATGTGCTATCCAAGAAACAAGCTGGAGGTGCCGCTGAATTAACGGTTAGGCAGCATCATGTTGATCTCAAAGCAGCTCCAGAATCACGAATTGCCATGGAGGAAGACCTTCGAATCAAGGTGAAGCCTGCCGATAAGGGACGATATCTTGTGGATTATACGAGCACCTTGCAAACTGCCATTCCGGGAGGGATTTTATTGGATGATTACCGCTATGGAGGTGGAATTGGTTTCCGTGCCACTGAGGTTTGGGGAGATGCCAACAGCACCATCCTTACTTCAGAGGGGAAGGACCGAGCAACAGCTGATGGTTCGAATGCGCGTTGGATCTTGGTAACCGGCCAATCGGATCACCCCTCAGGAAAAAGTGGAATCCTATTTATGAGTCACAACACGAATCAGGCACATCCCGAGCCCCTTCGCGTGTGGCCTCCTGGGCAATACGAGGGAAAAGGAAATGTGTTTGTTGAATTTTGCCCCATTCGCCATACTTCTTGGGAGATACAGCCAGGTAAGCGTTACAGTTTGACCTATCGAATGCTTGTATTTGACGGCGAATTGACTGTTCAAGAAGCTGAAAACTATTGGAAATCCTTTGTCAAATAATTCCATCGCCATGCAAAGAAGAGATTTTATGAAAAAAACAGCCCTCGCTACAGCAGCGTTTGGGATACCAACCCTTGTTCCTGCCTCCGTATTCGGGAAAAATGCACCAAGCAACAAAATTCAGATTGCTCAGATTGGCTGTGGTAGGATCGCTCGCGATCATGATTTGCCAGGCGTATGGAAGCATGATGTAGCCCGAATTGTGGCCGTATCCGACCTGGATAGCAAACGGATGGCCGAAGGAAAGCAATTCATTGAAGACTACTACACTCAAAAAATGGGAAGTCCTTATTTGGATGTGAAGCAAGTGGGAGACTACCGAGACTTGTTTAAAAGCAAGGATATAGATGCAGTGATTATTTCTAC
>CAMDEU010000117.1 GCA_945897085.1 Spirosoma fluviale
GGTGAATACCTGTATCAACTGGAATTAAAAAGAAAGAAACAAATCTCACCAGATTTGAACAGATTTAAATTGAGCTACTAAGAGCGCGATCGTCTTCCCGACGTCAGGAAGATGGTTCGATCCGCTGCTGCGGATTGTGGATACCAATCCAAACTTTCATTCCGCCGCGGCGGTTCAACCTACCACGGGTTGCACCCGCGGCTATGCAAAGTTGGATCCGCAAATGCGGATCATTCCCCCGTGGTGGAACCTAGTCAAAAACAACAATCGTTATTGGTAAAAATAGGGATAATCTATTTGCACCAAAATTGAATCGAGTAAGGATCCGCCGTGGCGGATCAAACCTTGCATAGCCCCTGGTTTACCTGCCAACGGCAGGTGAACCAGGGGTAAAACGATTAGCGTCTTCTGCACAACCCGCAAAGGCGGGTTGACCTACCGAAGGCGGATCAGTCCACCTCGGTGAATCAACTCAATCCGATAAACCTGAAAAGAGAAAATGGCAGCTTGTACGTGCTGCCATTTTTTAATAAGTCTTTTCCAAGGCAGGAATTTTCCCCAATGCCTGTGGATAACTATGCCCCAATTGGATTTTCAAGTTGCGCAAGGTGGCTGTGGATAACTCCCAAGGCTGATGGATGTCAAATCCGGGGATTGCCACAAGTTCTGGAACCCACAGGCGGACAAAGTCCCCTTTTTTATCATAATTACTGGCCTGTCTCAAAATGTTGAAATAGCGGTTTTCACGCGGATCATTGCCTACCCCGCCCACATACATCCAGTTGCCCCAGTTGGAACAAACATCGTAATCCACTAGCAGGCTTTCAAAATAGCTCGCTCCCCAGGTCCAGTCGATCCCTAGGTCATTGACTAAGAAACTCGCAACGATTTGGCGACCTCGGTTTGACATGAAGCCGCTCGCATTTAGTTCACGCATGTTGGCATCTACAAATGGAACTCCTGTCTTCCCCTCCGCCCAGCAGACAAATAGTGCTTTATCCCTTCGCCAGGAGTCCACTTGATTTCGGATGCCGCCTACTTGAAATAGTTTAGTACCGTGTTTTTTGGCAATAAATCGAAAATAATCTCGCCAGATCAATTCAAAGACTAGCCAATAGGTGCTGTCATTTTTGACGCGCTCTTTCTCGTATCGTTTTACTTCTGTATAGATGGTACGAGGAGAAATGCACCCTAAGGCCAGCCAAGGTGATAGTTTGGAGCTGTAGTCCATGCCAATCAAGCCATTGCGCGTTTCCTTATACTTTTTGAGTAGGTCTTTTTCCCAAATATAGGACTGAAGTTGCCCCAGCGCGGAAGACTCACCACCACGTATCTTCAACCACGAGCGCTCCTCTCGCTTGGGCTTCTCCAGTCCATAATCGGTAAACTGGGGGAGCGGTCCCGCATCGGGAATTAGCGCTTCTCCAGGGTAGTTTATAGCAGTTGGTGTAGGAAAAGGAGCACGGATTTTACTCTGCTTTTCTACCTCTTTGCGGAATTGTGTAAATACTTCAGGCGTTTGTTTGATGGGAAAAGGGAGGTCATCCTTGTGGTAAAGGGTACTTTGCCAGAAGCTTTCGCAGGCGATTCCCTTTGAAAAAGCATTTTCCTCTAGGCATTTATCTACTTGTCGCTCCTCTGAAGTCACTTCTTTGGAAAAAAAGATGGCTGAAGCTTGGACCTGTTTGGCAAAATCTACCAAGACTTCCTCTGGTTTGCCCTGAAGGAATACCAAATTGGCGCCTACTTGAATGAATGAGTTTCGAAGATCTTCCAGAGCTTCTATCAAAAACTGGGCACGAAAAGCGCCTATTTTTGGAATGCCAAGCTTGGTGTTTTCAACTTGTCGAGGATCAATGCAATAGACCGGGATAATCTCTACCCCCTGCTGAATTGCCCTCACCAACGTCTCATTGTCCGAGAGACGAAGGTCGTTACGAAACCAAACCACTATCCTCTTGTGCGCCATGTCTGGTTAACAGACTGTGGAAGAAAAGTGTTGTGAATTTTTTAGTAAAACTTTTACAAATTCAACCAGTAGTTCAACTTAAACACCAGCGAACGCTGCTTGGGCATGAAGTCTCCAGGGAAATAATTATCCGTGTAAACCAAGAAAAAGTCTGATGCAGGAGCATAGCGCCATTGAATTCGCGTGTTGATGTTCATGTTGTCAATCTGACTGTTGTACTGCACAAAGGTAGTCCAGAACAACTCTTTAGTGAGCGTCAAATCAATTCGTGGCCCTACTAGAATCAAATCCGCATCCCGTTGTGGCTGAGGCAAACGGATACGTGCATAGTTGAAGTTCATGGAGATATTCGCCAAATACCCAAGTCGAAGGCCCGTTTGGGAAGTAATGCGCTGAATAGACCCGGTGAAATATTCTCCAAACTCCCCAATCAAGTTCACATTCAATTTTTTGCGGGGATTGCTCCGGTATTCCACAAGGAAATTGCGGAAAGAATAATCTGTGCCAGCGGCCAAAGGTGTGCCTTTGGAACGCGTAGGATCAAAATCATTGAACAAGTAGACGTAGCTATTTTTCTGGGTTACTTCAAGCTCAGCAAGTGAGTTGAACCGGATCAGGTATCCGAGGTTGATGTCCCGATCTGTAGTCCCCAAGGTTTCGTTCCAATATCCTTCAAACTCTAGTTTTGGACCATGCCGGTTGATCAGCTTGGATTTGGGGTAAAAGAGGTAGCTGAGGTCTGGGTTGATGCGTTTGAAGTCAGCTCTTTGTAAAAAGCCCACTTCGGGGTTGAAAGACTTCCCCACATCCTGGAAGCTAAAGGTCCAGTTCCAATGCAAATCGGAAAAGAGCAAGGAGGCATTGAAGGAGTAGGGCTTTTCTACCTCAACCGATTCAAAGGTGCGGTGGTAAAATACTTTTCCCGTCCACTTTCCATCGGAGGAGTTAAGGTTGTAATCCACTCCCAACAGACGATTATAGGCGGTAGGATCAAACACTTGCTGATACTCATCCAGTGCCAAAGACTCTTTATTGACATAAATCAATCCTATATTGGAGCGTTCAAATATCTTTCGTTGAAGCGCAAATACCGTGAAATTCTTGCCTACAATGCCAGCTTCCTCATCTGTAGCCGTTTGTATATTCATGACTCCTAAGCGCCAGTTTTCATTCAATTTTCCACTCAGGCGAGCACCATAGATGATTTTACTCTGCACATTTTGGCCAGTAGCCGAGTCGATGTCTACGCCGATTCGTCTAGAGAAGAAGGGACGGGATCTTCGCTGACCAAAACTGTCAAATAGATCACCGTTTTCTAGAAAAAACTGCCGTCGCTCAGGGAAAAAGATTTCAAATCGATCCAGGTTGGTTACCTGTTGATCCACCTCAACTTGCGAAAAATCCGGGTTGAAGGTCAGATCTAGATTCATGGCTGGTCCGATGCCGATTTTGGCATCTCCACCTATAGCAGGTCTAAGGGATTCACTGCTGTTCTCCAGGAAGTTTTTAGAGGTACGTCCTGCCAGATAAGGGATGAGTGAAACATTGGCTCCTTTTTTCTGTAGAGGCTCCTCGAACACCAATTTTCGAAGAAATGCGGTAGAAATGATAGATATATTCCTTGGAATGGGAGCCCAAGTGGATCGCTCACCTGTATGACTATCTACTCGGTAGAAGTTGACATTCCAGTTTTCAGTTCCTTCTCTAAATCGTATGGTAGCTAGGGGAATAATGGCTTCTACCTGCCACTGATTTTCCATCATTTTTGCTTCAGAATACCACTTATTATCCCATGCCTGGTTGAGGTCGTCAGGGCGAGAACCTCCATTGGCGAGCAAGGCTTCACGCTGTACACCGTAGGGGTTTACTCCAAAATGGAATGCATTGGTACCGTCATTGAATGTATCGAAAACGAAAGTGATCCCATCGTTTTGTTCTCCACGGTAGTCTCTTCTTAACGAGGTAGTTACATATTTTCTAGGACCGGTATTCTCCATGATCGCAGCGATATACAAGTTGGTATCATCGAAAGCGATCTTAACTCGAGTAGGTAATTTACTCAAGGAGGTGTCAGAGGGGAAATATTGCATGAAGTCCCCGTTCCAGCCCTCGGCATCTTTCCAAATTTCTTCATCTAACACGCCATCCAGCGTGATGGGATTTTTGAGTTTGAAGGCTAAAGCATTCGTCTTGGTGCTAGTTTGAGCAACTAGTTGCAGGCTGAGTAGGAGACATGCTAGAGAAAGAACAGAAACAAAAATTTTCATGGCATCAATAAGCCTCAAAACTACACATTATTTGTGGGAGAGGACGTGGAATTTTACCAATGGCAGGTGATTTGTTCCAATGGACTTTTTGGATGTAACTGGTATTCAAAAAATAGGATTAAGTACGACTATTCCTGTACCCCAATAGGAATGTTATTGCATTAGTTATTTCATTTTCTACTCCTTAATTAGTAGATAAACTTGGATTTTTCAACACGAAAAAACTTAAATGCTGCCTACTACATTGTGTAATGTACCGATACCGGAAATGGTAATAAACACCTGGTCTCCTACATCCAAGGTAAAATCATCGGGAACAATTCCCGTACCAGTCATCATCAGGCATCCAATGGGAAAGGAGTTGGATCGGTAGAGCCATTGTGCAAGCTCTTCAGGTCGTCGCTTGAGCTGTGCTAGGGTAGTTTCCCCAGATACTACGCTGATTTGGTTGCGGTGGATTTCAAGTTGGATGGTCGTGGAATCAGGCAAATGCTCTTCCTGGATCAGTAGACATGGGCCAATGGATGCGCTGCCTAGGTAAACTTTTGCCTGGGGGAGGTAGAGGGGATTTTCTCCCTCAATACTTCGGCTGCTCATGTCGTTGCCAATGGTAAATCCCTGTACCTTGCCGGAGGGCGATAGTAGCAGGGTTAGTTCAGGCTCGGGGACATTCCAGCTCGAGTCTTTCCGAATATTGACTTTTCCACCAGGAGGTGCCACGCGGCTAGCAGTGGCTTTAAAAAAGAGTTCAGGGCGCTCCGCCACATAGACCTTGTCGTAAAAAGTCCCCCCACCTGAATCGCTAGACTCTTCAATCCGGGCCGTTCTACTTCGGTAATAGGTTACCCCCGCAGCCCAGATTTCTTGATTCCCCATAGGAGCAAGCAATCCTTCCTGAATCAGCTCTTCCGCTTTTTCTTGAGAGATGGTTTCCCAGTGCTGCGATTCTGCTGCTAGTAGCTTGGGGAGCTGTTCTCTGCCCAATAGATCGTCCCAGTCAAACTCTGGTCCCAAGAAGTAGGTGCCGTCTATGTCCAATAAGGTGCCTGAAATTAATTTGTATAGTCGCATCACAACTGTGGCTAAGGTGGAGCCGTCAAGTTAGGAAAAAGAGAGTTCCAGAGAAACTTTGGAAAAAAACTTTTCGCGACTACATTTGTATCAGATCATAGGGGTGCCTTAAATACAACGGGCTGAGATCATACCCATACCACCTGATCCGGGTAATGCCGGCGAAGGGAATTGAGAACACGGAGTCAAAAA
>CAMDEU010000118.1 GCA_945897085.1 Spirosoma fluviale
TCTTGCTACTTCGTACTTGATTCTATAAAAACGATTGGTCCTCCGTCGCTTCTTCCGTCATCTTCTCAGCAAGTTCCTTTCCCAAGTACCGGTCAATCAGCCCATGTGCAAGGTAGAGCAGCGGTGTAAGTGCCAAGGCCACGGTAAACTTGTACACGTAGTTGATCAGACCCACAGCGGCGATTTGGGGGAGACTCCAGTTGCCAAAGACATAGAAGGCGATGCCCAGCACCACAAATGAATCGATGAACTGGGATACAAGGGTGGAGCCTGTGGCGCGTAGCCAGATCATCTTTGGACCCGTTACGGCACGGAGCTTTTGGAACACATACACGTCGATCAGTTGCCCAAGCAAAAAGGCGGTAAGGGAACCCACGATAATTCCCAGGCCCTGCCTGAAAATGGTATTGAAGGCATAGTTGATGTCAAAGGCAGTTCCATCTGGCATGCTGGCATTGACCTGCATCCAAAAGTCTGCTGGAGCTAGAGCCGTAACTAAGCTGATGACCACAAACACATAGGTGATTAGTGCGGCAGTCAAAAAACTAATTTTACGAACTCCTTTTTTACCAAAATACTCGTTGATCAAGTCCGTAGTAATAAAGACTACTGGCCAAATTACAGCACCGGCAGTGAGGTTGAAGTCCAGCACAAACTCCCCAAAGAAAGTCCATTGAACCGGATCAAACCCAAGGGTACGCTCTCCAGAGAAGATTTTCACCCCAATAATTTCAGCCAAGATGGCATTGGTTAGGAAAATAGCTCCTAGAATTACAAAGAGGTTGGTCTTGCGGCTTTGAGGAGATTCATTCATGACGTAGGTATGGGGTAGGTGATGCCTTCTTCACTTAAGATGGAATTGGGGAAAATGGTTTGTGCTTCGACCAATAATTCACTTAAATCTGAATATCGGGAAGAAAAATGGCCTAGAAGCAATTTTTTTACGCCTGCAAGCTGAGCTAGTTGCCCCGCTTGTCTAGCTGTACAATGAAAGGTTTCGGCAGCACGGTGGCTATCCGCTTCCATAAAGGTGGCTTCATGGTAAAGCAGATCCACCCCTTCGAAATAGGGAACCGTTGAAGGATTGAAAGTCGTGTCCGAGCAGAAGGCATAACTTCTTAAATAAGCCGATGGATGGCAATAGTCCTTTGCCAAGTAGTGGGTTCCATCAGAGGCTAAGTAATCTTGACCTAAACGAAGCTGTTGGATGGCTTCCAAGGGTAAAGCCCTTTCTTGCAGTTTATCTTTGATTAGGGAGCGCATACCTGCCTTTTCTTGAATGATAAATCCTGTAGTTGGGATGCGGTGCTGTAGCGGAAAGCTGGAAACTGTGAATTGAGGACTGTCGAGAAGTGATACTTTTCCTTCTGTAGTGGTTTCAGTGAATTCCAAGGGGTAATTCAAGCGGGTTTGACTCCACCTAAAATGAGTGGTAATGATCTCGTTTAGTCCCCTTGGACCAACTATTCGAAGTGCATCGGTTCGCTTAGATAGATGGAAACTGGACAATAAGCCAACCAAGCCTAGGTAATGGTCTCCATGGAGATGGGAGATGAAGATGGTTGAAATTTTGGAGGCCTTTACCTTGTACTTACGCAATTGAATTTGGGTACCTTCTCCACAATCCAATAAAAAAAACTCCTGCCCAAATCGAACGACTTGGGCAGTGTGATTTCTTCCATGCATGGGGATGGAAGAGGTATTTCCAAGAATGGTTACTTCAAATTCTGAATTCAAGCACCCTCCTCACCTTTTCTACCACCTATCTCGTGTATAAATATAGCTTCTCCCGCTTCTTCTAAGTTGTTGACTAAATGAAGCTTCTTATCGAGCATGGAGATCTTGAGCAACTTCATTACGTGGTCGCGAACGCCGGAGATCACAAAAATCCCTCCATTGCGGCCAAATTCCCGGTCGCCTACGAGTAATGCACTCAATCCACTGGAATCTACATACTGTACTTGACTCATGTCTAGAACCAGGTTGGTGTAACCTTCTGCATGAATGGTTAACAGTTCAGACTTCAGTTTTGGAGCTAAAAGGGAATCAATTTTTTCCTCCAAAGGGGAAAAAATGACATACTGCTCTTTTTTATCGATGGTATATTTCATGTTTGTTGGATTAACTAGCCAAGTGGTTTAAAATACTTTTTTCAATTCTTGCCGATAGTTCCGATGTTTCTCCACGGATAAACGTTGTACCGGTAATATTTTCAAATAATTCGATGTAGCGTTCTGATATACTAGTGACAAGTTCGTCGCTCATTTCTGGAACTACTTGCCCTTCTTTGCCTTGGAAGCCATTGGCAATTAGCCACTGTCGTACAAATTCTTTGGATAGCTGCTTTTGTGGCAGTCCTTTGGATTGACTCTCTTCGTAACCCTCTGCGTAGAAATAGCGGGAAGAATCCGGGGTATGGATCTCGTCTATTAGGTAAATCTGTCCATCTGCCTTTCCAAATTCATACTTGGTGTCGACTAGAATTAAACCCTTTTCTTTGGCCATCTCTTGCCCTCTTTGAAATAGGGCCCGGGTATATTGCTCAAGAACAATGTAATCTGCTTCAGAAACTATTCCCTTGGCTAAAATATCTTCACGAGAAATGTCCTCATCATGCCCTTCAGATGCCTTGGTGGTAGGAGTGATGATTGGGCTAGGGAATGGATCGTTTTCTTTCAATCCTTCTGGCATTGCTACCCCGCATAAGATCCGCTTGCCTAGCGCATATTCCCGAGCAGCATGTCCAGCTAAGTAGCCACGAATCACCATTTCTACCTTGAAGGGATCACAGCGCTTGCCAATAGTCACGCTTGGATCTGGAGTGGCTGTTACCCAGTTAGGTACCAAATCTGCAGTGGCTTTTAAGAAGCCAGCAGCAATTTGATTTAATACCTGTCCTTTGTAGGGAATTGCTCGAGGAAGCACTACATCGAATGCCGAAATACGGTCCGATGCGACCACTACGAGCTCTTTTTCGAACATGTACACATCCCGTACCTTACCCTTGTAAAAGCCTTTCTGTTCAGGAAAGGAAAAGTGAGTTTCTTTTATCGCGTTACTCATGAACAATTCGTTTGAGCAAAAATAGAAAAATCGATTTGGCTAGCGGTGAACTTGCAAGTTATTTATTGATTTTATTTCCAAGTTCGTAGGTTTCCGTTCGTTCTAGGACCCCATTCGCATTGTAGAACTCTCGAAATCCATTCAATCTACCTTTACTAAATCTTCTGATTTCCTGTATCTTACCAGTTTCGTAATAAAGTATCGCTTTGCCTTCTTCCAAGTCATTGAGGATAGGGATGCTAGAGGCGAGTTGTCCAGAGGGATAGTAGTTTTCCTCCTTGATTTTTTCTCCTTTTTTGGAATAAAACTCCTGCTGTTGTAAGGTGCCTGTTTCGTAGTAGCTGATGCTTGGTGAGTTGGGAATTCCTTTTGAGAAGGTGGTTTTTTGTTTGAGGGTACCTCCTGAATAATAGCTGAGGAGATCTCCGTCAGGAGCTCCTTTTTTGTAGGTACCTACCCGCTCAGGCTTCCCATTGGGATGGTGGAGTAGGTAAGGGCCATCTAGGTCCCCATAATTGAAGAATAGCCGTGAGCGCAAGCTGCCATCAGGAAAGAAGCTTTCCTCTTTGCCGTGCAGCACTCCACGTTCGTAATTTCCTTGGTATTGCAGAATACCGGACTCGTTGTATTCTTCTCGTGGACCGTTAAATTGACCTCCTAAATAGCTGATTTTGGATTGAATCGATCCATTTGGATAGTATTGGAGGGAAATCCCTTCGGGTTTGTTCGCTCTAAAGGGTGTCTTTTCAGACAAAGTCCCGTCTTCAAAATAGGAGAGGACTTCTCCCTCTAATTTGTTTCCCACAAAAAAAGAGCGCTGGCTCAACTTGCCACCAGGAAAAAAGCTCAAGGCTTCCCCTTCGCGCTGGTTATTTTGAAAAGTCAATTGGCGTAGGGTATCAGCTGTCTCTGGATCCAGATCGTAAAAAATTCCATACCGTTGGCCGTCCTTTAATTGGCCTAACACCACCAACCTACCATCCAAATCATAGCGCCAAACAGTTCCATTTGCCTTTCCATTTACCAATGTGACTACTTCTTTGACCTTGAGCGTATCCTCCTCATGGTAGGTACGAATTGTATCTTGACCAAAGGTCAAAAAAGAAATGAACGTAAAAACAGAAAGTAAAAGAAAAGGTTTTAGCATAGTGATCCGCTTTGGACTAAAATCAGTTGCATTAATATCAAGTCCAAGAAAATGAGCTTCTAGGATGGAAAATTACAAAGCAAGAAATTCAAATAGCTATTCTTTAGCGTATTTATTTGGGAAGGTCTAACTTTGAGAATCTAAACCCAGCTCCCATATGTCACCGATTCGTCTAGTAGTTGTCCTCCTATTTTTTGCGCTTACTGCTTGCCAACAAAAAAAGGAGATTGCCTTTAAAAATTACGAGGGAGAGATTTTTGGAACCTATTACCGGATTCAGGTAGGGGACACCGATCGTGATTTTCAAACTCAATTTGATTCGGTATTTGCGCTAATCAATACGGCTGCAAATTCGTATGTCCAAGAGTCTGAAGTTTCGGATTTTAATATGAAAGGGATTTTAAAAGATCCATCCTTCACCTTCCGAGATATGCTTGATTCTAGTCGAAAGTTCCATTTGCAAAGTCAAGGCTATTTTGAACCTACCTTATTCCCTTTGCTTAAGGCCTGGGGCTTTTCTTTTGAGCAGCGTGAGCAGATGGATAGCGCAAAGGTGGCGGACTTGAAGGCCTTGGTAGGCTTCGAAACGAAGCTTATCGTAACAGATTCGGGCTATTATGCTGCTGAAGAAGGCGTAAAATTGGATGTTACAGGTTTGGGTGAGGGCTACGCCATTGATAAACTTGCAGCGGTATTAGACCAAGCGGGTGTTTTGGACTACTTGGTGGAGATCGGAGGGGAGATGAAGGGAAAAGGAAACAATCCTAGAGGGGAAAATTGGACCATTGGCATTGAAGATCCATCGCAAGCGGAGTTAGGAGTAACCAACTCCATGCTGACTAAGGTTACCTTGAGCCAGTTGGCCTTGAGTAGCTCAGGCAATTACCGTAAATTTTACATCGATGCTGAAGGCAATCGCAGATCTCACTTGATTGATCCAACCACAGGCTTTCCAGTGAGTCATTCGATGGTTTCTGTATCCGTATTGGCGACCTCGGCAACGCAAGCAGATGCCTTGGCGACGGCATTTATGGCGATGGGTCCCGAAAAAGCCAAGGTGCTGGCAGAAAGCCTACGCGGTGTAGAAGCGATGTTTGTGCTGGCCGAAAAGGACCGCCTGCGAATGGAATTTACTTCTGGTTTTCCCAAGGAGCTGGAGCAGGAGAAAAAGTAAACCCTTCGTATAGTTGAGAGAAAAAAGTAGGTCTCCCCGCAATTCTGCGGGGCAGGCTGCAAAGTCGCAAAGAGCAGGGGTTGGATGATTTTTCTTTAGTATCTATT
>CAMDEU010000119.1 GCA_945897085.1 Spirosoma fluviale
TGCAAGGGCACCATGGCCACGAAATCAAAATGACCATCCTCTGAAGCCATTGGATCGGCGCTTGGCTCCACAAGGGTTACTTCGCAGTCCCATACCAGCGCACGCACCAGCATTATCTTTCCTGCGATATAGGCAGGGTTGAGGCAGCACAACAGCTTAAACTCGGGATCTACCCCAAAAAATGCCCCAGTAGCGCTTGCACTGGCCTCCATCTGCTGTCTGGTGATTTCCTGAAGTTTGGGTGTTCCAGTGGAACCAGAGGTAGCCTGCACAAAGCTATCCTTTCCATCTAGCCAGTCCTTGCAGAAGGTAAATGCCTCCTGGGCAAACTCAGGCAGCTTCTCCAAGTTGGGGAGGGTGGATTGGCTGCTGCTTAAATGATGCGACTGGTAGCGAAGTTGGAACATGTGCAAATTGGACTAACAAAAGGGAATTAGAGAATTAACAAATTTCGAACGCTTCGGTTAACTTGCACAAAAATGTGATTTTTAAATCAAACGATCATGATCAACTGGATTACGGCCAAGGAATACGAGGACATCACCTATAAAAAGTGCGATGGCGTAGCGCGCATTGCATTTAATCGTCCCGAGGTACGGAACGCCTTTCGTCCCAAAACTACCGCTGAACTCTACGATGCATTCTACGATGCGCAAGAAGATACTTCGATTGGAGTGATTTTACTTACTGGAGAAGGACCTTCTTCCAAAGATGGGAAGTGGGCCTTTTGCTCGGGTGGAGATCAGCGCGCCAGAGGCCACCAGGGCTATGTGGGTGAGGATGGCTACCATCGGTTGAATATCTTGGAAGTGCAGCGATTGATTCGATTTATGCCGAAGGTGGTAATTGCCGTAGTGCCCGGCTGGGCCGTAGGAGGAGGGCATAGTCTTCATGTAGTTTGTGACCTCACGCTTGCCAGTGCGGAGCATGCCATTTTCAAGCAAACCGATGCCGATGTATCCAGCTTTGATGGAGGCTACGGATCCGCCTATTTAGCCAAGATGGTGGGTCAGAAAAAGGCCCGTGAAATCTTCTTCCTAGGAAGGAATTATTCTGCTCAGGAAGCGATGGATATGGGCATGGTCAATGCCGTCATTCCGCATGATCAATTGGAAGATACCGCCTACGAATGGGCGCAAGAGATTCTTGCCAAGTCACCTACTTCCATCAAGATGCTCAAGTTTGCGATGAACCTGACAGACGATGGAATGGTAGGGCAACAGGTCTTTGCAGGTGAGGCTACCCGCCTCGCATACATGACCGAAGAAGCCCAGGAAGGGCGTAATGCTTTTCTTGAAAAGAGAAAGCCAAATTTCAAGAAAATTAAATGGATACCTTGATTTAGTTAAAGTAAAAAAAGAGCGTGATTTAAAAAAATCAGGCTCTTTTTTTTTATTAATCAACAAATTCGAATTCTCTTTTTAAATCTCTCCTAAAATTCTGCAGAAATCCCCCCAACCCCCTTTTAAGGGGGAGTTGCATCTTTTGCTACCCTTATTAATTAATTAAGGATTTGGATTTTTTTTCAACCTAAAGGACTTGATTTTAGAATAAATAGTTGGAGGCCAATTTGGTTGACTCCCCCTTAGTAAGGGGGCAGGGGGGATTTGTTTTTTGATCCAACTCCCATTTTTGTCCACCCTCATCTCCCTCATCCAAAATTCTTCCGTAAAACATACTCCACACAACGAGCAGCGAGCCGTGAAGTGGCCTGGTCCTGATCGTAGGCAGGGTTGAGTTCGACCACATCCAAACTGATTAACTTTTTACTTTTGGCAACTAGGTCAAAAACCTTAAAGGCCACTTCGGGATCAAAGCCCATCGGCGAAGGAGCAGAAACTCCAGGCGCAAAGGCAGAAGAAAATCCATCCATATCCACGCTCAGGTAAAGTGAATCTACCCGGTCTAGAAACCAGCAGATTTGCTCTTCAATGTATTCCCAATGCTTCAAACGGAAATCCTCCATGACCAAAAATTTAGTATTCAATTTTTCTGCCGCTTGGAAAAGTGACTTGGGATTGGCTGCCCGCTGGATCCCAAGGGCGAGGTAGTGAAATTCGCTTGGATGGTTGCTGGCCAACTGGTAGAAAGGGGAACCCGAATGTCCCTTGCCATCCACCAAAGGGCGCAAGTCAAAGTGTGCATCTAGGTTGATGATTCCTAACTTTTTTCCCTGCTCCTGGGAATACTTCAATACAGCAGACCCGTGTGCGAAGGCCAAATCATGTCCTCCACCCAGCCAAACTGGGAAATGGGCGCTTTGCAAGAGTTGGTAAGTGAGTTCAGTAATGACCTGATGGGATGCTTCCAAATCCCCACCCCAGGTAAACACATCTCCATAATCAAAAAGGGGAAGGCTAGCTGGAAGATGGTGTGCCAATGCACCCAAACACTTGCGGATGGAAGCAGGGCCCTCAATGGTACCCAATCGTCCTTGGTTTCTTTTGACTCCTTCCTCGCCTGCATAACCCAGGATGCCCACTTTTTTAGCTGTGGATTGGTCCAAAGCCAAGTTGGCAAGGGTCCGTACCGCCTGGTGCCAATACTCCACTTCACTGGATTTTCTTCCGGTCCATTGGGAGGGAGAGGGATTCTGATGCAAATTCATGGGTACAAAAGGTTTGGTTTTTTGCCTACAAATCTACAAAAATTGTAGACTTTTCTTATTTTGTTAAAAGGGGACTTAGGTTGGTTAATTTATGGGATTAGCTTGTCAATGAATCGATCTTCCACGAATTGCGGTATAGTGACGCGCAATTGTGGGCTGCGGTCCATTTCACGCTGTATAGCTTCAATGGAACCGCTATTCCGTGCCCAGGCGCGTCTTGCGATGCCATTGTTCACATCAAAGAAGAGCATGGATTGGAGTCGCTGCGCTGCGGCTTCGCTGCCATCTAGCACTAGGCCAAAGCCCCCATTGATGACTTCTCCCCAGCCTACACCACCGCCGTTGTGAATGGATACCCAGGTGGCACCTCGGAAACTGTCGCCAATCACGTTGTGAATGGCCATATCAGCTGTAAACCGACTTCCATCGTAGATATTGCTCGTTTCCCGGTAGGGGGAATCCGTTCCACTCACATCGTGGTGATCTCGTCCCAATACTACCGGGGCAGAAATGCTTCCCGCAGCGATGGCCTCATTGAATGCCTTGGCAATCTTGGCTCTTCCTTCTGAATCCGCATAGAGGATTCGAGCTTGTGAACCCACCACCAGTCGATTCTTTTCTGCCTCCTCAATCCAAGTAATGTTGTCCTGAAGTTGCTGCACAATGCTTGCAGGGGCCTTAGGCAGTAGCCCTTTCAATACTTCTGCGGCGATCAAGTCGGTGGTACGGAGGTCAGCAGCAGATCCAGAGGTGCAGACCCAGCGGAAGGGACCAAATCCGTAATCAAAGCACATCGGACCTAGAATATCTTGCACGTAACTCGGGTAGCGAAAATCGATTCCATTGCTGGCCATCACGGCAGCTCCTGCACGGGAGGCTTCAAGTAGGAAAGCATTGCCATAATCGAAAAAGTAGGTGCCTCTACGGGCATGGCTGTTGATAGCCGCAGCCTGTCGACGCAAAGATTCCTGCACCTTTTGTTTGAAGGCCTCAGGATCCTCGACCATAAGACGGTTGGATTCCTCAAAAGTAAGTCCTACCGGATAGTAACCACCAGCCCAGGGGTTGTGGAGGGAGGTTTGGTCCGAACCGAGTTCAACCAGTACCTCTTCCCGATCCAGTCGCTCCCAAAGGTCTACCACATTGCCTTGGTAGGCGATGGAGATTACCTCAAGGTCTGATTTAGCCTTTTTAACGCGCGCTACGAGGAGATCTAGGTCTGTAATAAGTTCGTCTACCCAACCTTGTTGGTGTCGCTTGTGGGCCGCCGCAGGGTTGATTTCAGCGCAGAGGGTGACGCAACCTGCGATATTCCCTGCTTTGGGTTGCGCCCCAGACATGCCGCCCAAGCCAGCAGTGAGAAACAGTTTGCCCTTGGGAGCGATTTCCGTTCCCAACTTCTTTCGAAAGGCATTCATGACGGTGATGGTAGTCCCGTGCACGATGCCCTGGGGCCCGATATACATGAAAGATCCTGCAGTCATTTGCCCGTATTGGGTGACGCCCAGTGCATTGAAGCGTTCCCAATCCTCCGGCTTGGAGTAGTTGGGGATCATCATTCCGTTGGTGACTACTACGCGGGGAGCTTCTTTGGAGGAAGGAAAAATCCCCATGGGATGCCCCGAATAGAGGTGAAGCGTTTGTTCTTCGGTCATTTCGGATAGGTACCGCATGGTGAGCAGGTACTGTGCCCAATTTTGAAATACGGCTCCATTGCCCCCGTAGGTAATCAATTCCTCCGGATGCTGCGCTACCGCAGGATCCAAGTTGTTCTGAAGCATGAGTTGTATGGCCGCTGCCTGCGCACATTGGGCAGGGTATTCGGCTATGGGTCTAGCCTTGAGCGCATAGTCAGGCATAAAGCGGTACATGTAAATGCGCCCAAATGTCTTCAGTTCCTCCCAAAATTCAGGAGCCAGCGTCTCGTGCCAGGCGGTCGGAAAATAGCGCAAGGCGTTCCGTAGGGCCAATTTTTTCTCATCGGTCGACAACAGGTCTTTTCGCTTGGGAGCATGGGATATCCCCGCTGTCCGCTCCTTCTTTGGCGGCAGTTGACTTGGGATTCCTTGGCGGATATGGGCTTTGAATGTCATAAATAAGTATCAAGTATCTAGTAGAAAGTACCAAGTACTATGTACAAAGTACCAAGTATGGATAACTGCTAAAAGGGTAATTCTGCTAGATTAATTGTCTTCATTCTTTTGAATTCATCACTTCTTTTTGGAATCTGCCTGCGGCAGTTAGAATTCCGGTCCTAGTGCGAATTCCTACTTTTTACTTGGTACCTTGTACATTGTACTAATTTGTACCAAGTACGAAGTACAAAGTACCAAGTAGGGCATTCGGATAATTGTATGTTTTTCTTCTTCTTAACTCAACATTCGGCATTAGAAGAGTATCAAGTCGCTAGTATCAAGTATCAAGACTAAATTTGTACGAAGTACCAATAAAATGTACCAAGGTTATTTAGGAGCATTTGGCTGAAAGGCAGAATTCTGGTCCTAATCCAATTCATACTTTGTACTTCGTACCTGGTACTTCGTACATTGTACTTGGTACTTAGTACATGGTACTTCGTACAATACTCCCTTTCTTCCACACCCCCTCAGGTTTCATTTTTCCCTGTTGGTACAGGATTTCGCGGTAATCGGCAGTAGGGAAGAGGATAAAATCTGCAAGTTGACCAGTGGTCAATTTTCCTCGATCGGTTAATCCAAGTGCAGCTGATGCGCGGAACGTAATGCCAGCAAGAACCTCTGCCGTACTCAATTTTTCAAAGGTGGCAAGGATGGATGCCTGGGCCAATAGGTCTCCCATGGGCGCAGATCCCGGATTCCAGTCCGAGGCAATGGCCAAGGAAGCACCCTGATCCAA
>CAMDEU010000120.1 GCA_945897085.1 Spirosoma fluviale
CGGTGCGCATAGCGCTGGCAGTTGTAGCCAAAAAATTGATCAAAACCTTGATTTGAAGGATCTCCCGTGGTTCCTACAAAGCCCAAGCCCCACTTACCAAAGGCAGCGGTGCGGTAACCTGCTTGCTGAAAAATTTTCCCCAAGGTGAGCAGGGTGTCGGGCATTGGATACTGCCCTTCGGGCTGAATTTCAAAATTTCCCCGAATGGGGGTATGGCCGGTATGCAAACCGGTGAGCAGCGTAGATCGGGAAGGCGCACATACGGGCGCACCAGAATAATGCTGAGAAAATAGCATCCCTTGGGAGGCGAGGCGATCTAGTGCAGGGGTTAGGATGTGCTGCTGCCCTAGGAAGCCGAGGTCTCCATAACCTAAGTCATCTGCAAGAATAAATATTACGTTTGGCGGCCTTTGCGAACTGTTCTCCGCATTTTCCTTGACTTGAAAGGAAGAGAGCAAGAAGCTACTGGTTAGTAGGTAAACATAAAGAATTGGCGATCTCATGCCCTAAACTACGCTAAATGGTCTAAAAACAGAAACGGGAAGCATTTCTTGCGAAAGCTTCCCGTTTGGTCGACAGATTCCCGTAGTTCACCACCTCCCTCAAGCTACAGTTTAAGACTTTTCCTAGTTGCCCAGGTCCAACTCATCGAATGATGCCGCCCTTTAGGACTTGTCCTGTTTTTGTAGACCCCATACCCATTTCTGTGGTTGCCCATTTCAAACCCTTGTTTCCAAGAGCTCCTTTGTGGAGGGTATCCTGAAACTCACCTAACGGCAAACTTCCAGGCCGATCTTTAGTGTACGTCTGCGGTTTCCCGTTACAAACTACCTCCGCTAAGAGGTGGCTCCTTTGTACCCGATTTTTTTTCAAAACCTTCCGAAGAAAATTTTGGGCTGATAAATCCTTTTTCGCTCTTCTGGAGTTGCCTCTTTCAACCATTAGATTACTCTAATGATCCTTCGAACTGGAAATTCGATTCTTTCCGAAGAAATTCTCAAATTCAAGCCAATCGTTTTTGGCATTTCTGCGGTTACCCGTCTCAGAAACTTACCCTAAGGTTAGCTCCCCTTTATGCCCAATCTCAAACTTTCAATCAACGAACCGAAATCTTACTCTCGGTCTTTTTTTCTCTTACTTGATGAATTAAAGATTGCTGATTGAAAAAAATAATCCTACTATTTTTTAAGAAAGTTCCCCACAATTTTTACCATCGAAATCACTGTAAACGAACAGGTTATCCACTTATTTTGTATACTTATCCACCGATGAATGCATGAATAGATGGCCCTCCAGCAGATATCCCCTCGCTAAACTTTCGATTTTATTCTTCTCCTAAACACTGAGGCTCCTTCAGTGCATAAAATCCCTGAAAACCCAGAGAACTAGATCGTATTTTTTAAAAGTTAGTTACAGGCCTTGCCCTCGTCGCACCTGATTAAGATTAAAAAAATATGATCCTTAAACTTAACCGTCTACGAGACTCTTTTATAAAATCAAACCCGCGTCAACTTGATTGGATACGATTTCCCAGCATTCCATTGACAGACATAGATGTTCTCATCCTGGTCGATACACACATCGTGACAGTGCTGAAATACCGCTTCCTCCTGAAGCATGACCTGCAAGACTCCATTGTGGTAATGAGGCTCCTTCCCACCTGGATTGGACACCACCCGATTTTCGGAATCCAAAATAGTAACGAATCCAGAGTTATCCGTTTGCTCCAGATACCTCAATCGGGACCAACAAACACCCGCATACAAATTCTCTCCATGAATAACCGGCCTGCAAACATAAGCGCCTGGTAGAAAAATTGTTTCCAGGTAGTTTCCATCCATCGTAAATCGCTTGAAGGAATTATGCCCTCTAGAAGTACAAATCAAGGTAGGTTCGCCACCCGCACGCTGATCAACTGCAATTCCATGCGCAGTACTAAACTGCCCATCTTGATTTCCAGCACCGCCAAATTTTCGAATAAAATTTCCTCGGCTATCGTACTGCAAAAAATATTGCGAACCATAGCCATCCGCCACATACAAGTCCCCATTGGGAGCCACAGCAGTTTCAGTAGGTACCCAGCGCATTTTGTCTGTGTAAATCCCTTCAGTTAACGGTGAAGGGATTTCAGTGATAACTTTGCCATCCAGGCTTGTTTTGAGCACCCTTCCTCCATTGTCCACCACCCATAGGTATTCGGCATCTCCTTCATCAACTAAGGAGAGCCCATGGGCAGAAGTTAATCCCAAAGTCCAGGTAGTTAGCAACTGGCCCGATTGGCTGTAAATGATGACATTATTTTTGGGCTCGTCGGTAAGTAATATCATTCGCCCCTTTCGATCCATCACCATTTCATGGCAGTTGATCACCGGAACTTTTGTGGGATCTAAATTACCCCAGTTGGCATCGAGGGTATACTGAAAATCCCCGTGGCCGAACACCTTCTTTTGGGCAGCAAATACAGATAAATTGGGTTGTATACTCATAGCAAGACCGAGAAGAGAGGTGTTTTGAATAAATTTTCGTCGTGAATTCATAGCATATGTCAATCCCTTAAGTTACACATTTGAACTAAAAAGTATCCTTTGGATTCAAAAAAAATAGAACGGGAGAACTAAAAGTAGGGCATTGACGCGTAACCCTCTCCCCTTTTTCTCCATCGCCAACAGGATTAGCCTACCTCAGTTTAAAATTTGATTGGATTTGTAGCGAATTGAATTAGCCAAACGTTTAGAAATAAATTAGTTTTGTCTCACGCTTTTTAAACAGCTCTCTCGATGAAAAATCGCATCAAATTCCTCTTTATCGTGCTTTTTGGCAGTAGCCTTCTTTTTTCATGTATGGATGAGGTCAAAAGCACCTACTCCTTCCGTACGATGATGCCCGTCTATCTGGAAATGAAAGATGTGCGAGCCAAGTTAATCGCCATTGCTCCTGCTCAGGAGATTGAGAATGCGGGAAAAATCTACATTTACAAAGATTACCTGTTGATCAACGAGCCCAACAAAGGGATACATGTCTACGACAATAAAAATCCAGCAAACCCCATCAACCTAAGCTTTATCCCTATTGAAGGCAATATTGACCTAGCCATCAACAGCGACATCTTGTACGCAGACAATTACGTGGATTTGCTTGCCTTTGACCTGACCAACATTCGAAATATCCGCCTAGTGAAGCGGGTGGAAGATGTGTTCAACCACTTGTACCAGCACAGCACTGGAAAAATCATCACCTTCAAGGATACCGTGCTCACTAGCGATAGCCCCTCCTGGGCATTTGAAACCATGTGGATGGTACGACCTAACATGAGCCTCAGTTCAAATATGGCAAAAGCCTCCCAAAGCTATGGTACGGGTGGATCCATGGCCCGATTTACACTGATGGACGGGCATCTTTTTGCAGTAGATGCTTCCACACTCCGGGTATTTGATGTCCAAAATCCTGCCGAACCAAAGTTCCTCAAGCCCATCGAACTGGGCTGGGGTATTGAGACCATCTTTCCATTCCAACAGAAACTATTTATTGGTTCCAACAGGGGCATGCATATCTACGATGCCTCAAATCCGTCTGCCCCTACTCGCATGGCTGTTTACGAACATGTCCTTTCCTGTGATCCAGTCGTAGTCAACGAAGAATATGCTTTTGTGACGCTTCGCAGTGGAAATTTTTGTGCCAATGGAGTCAATGAATTGCATGTCCTAGATATCAAGGATCCTTACCAACCCAAACTCAAAAAAGCCTATCCCATGCTCAACCCACATGGTTTGGGATTGGCGGAAAACTACCTGTATGTGGCCGAGGGGAAGTATGGTTTGAAAAGTTTCAAGATTAACGATATCCAATCCATCGACAAAAATCAGTTGGAATTCATCCAATCCATGAAGTCGGCAGACCTAATCCCAGGCCCTAAATCCTTGATCGTAATCGGTCCAGACGGGGTATGCCAGTACGATTACAGCAATCCTGCTCAACTTAAAAAATTAAGTTGCATCCAGGTAAGCAACCCCATTGAAGTCAGCTAGTGGCATGAAAAAGCAGATTTTTATTTTTATTGCCCTTTCTTTTTGTGCGCTTCATTCCTCAATGGCGCAGAAAAAACCCTGGATGACTCAACTTGAACTGGGCCTTCTTGGCGGAAAAACAAAAGACCTGTGGGAAGAAAAAACCAATAAAAGAACCACACTTTCCTTTACTGCCTTTCATGGGAAGGAGGTCATTCGAAATCAGAACCTTGGAGTTTACCTTGGAGTGGACCACTACCCTAGCGTCACCCTACTTCCTATAGGAGTAGGGTGGAGAGGGTTTTTAGGAAAATCGGCTAGGTCCCAATTTTATGGTAGCCTTGATCTAGGCTACGGGTCCACGTTACTCGAAAAAATCGAACGAACAGATTGGTCTAGCTCTTGGCATGAGTCGGGACTAGTAGTACGCCCAGCAGTAGGCATAAAAATGCCAGCCAAAAAAGGGAAATGGGCACTTACCGCAAGTTTAGGTTACAAAAGACAGCCAAGCTACTTTTATGAGGGAGCCCATAGCCAATCCGAGACTAGACCAAAAATTCCTCTTTTTCGTACACGAAAAGCACTACCTGAGGGCTTTAGCTCATTAAACTCGACTTCTGTCTTGTACCACAGCTTAAGCTTGCAACTGGGGATTCTATTTTAGGATCACCGTTCTAGTGCACGATCCTCGACTCCAACAACTTAGATTAAGCTGAGCTTTCTTAGAAAAAGAGTCTTTTGACCGTCCAAAAAATAACGGCAAATAGGAAAATTAAAATGGAAATCTTGTTGATGCCATGCATCAAACGTAAGTTGATGTTGCTCGGAGCATTTGGGTCTGGCTTTTTGAATACCCGTAGAAAATAATTTCCAACTGCACCCAACTTGAAAAACTCCTTTACTTGATTTTTTTCTGACATGAGGAATTCAATTTATAAGGTAACCTCCGCGAAAGGAATTAAGTTTAATTTAACTACCCAAAGAAGAAAGACTTGGATCTTAGATAGTTTCTGGCTCCATCCACCTACCATCCTCACGGATGATATTGATCAATTCGTCCACCGCTTTTTCAGAGGCTACTGAGCGCTTGACCACTTCTTTTCCCTTATACAAGGTGATTTTTCCTTTGCCAGAACCTACATAGCCATAGTCGGCATCAGCCATCTCTCCTGGACCATTCACGATGCACCCCATGATGCCAATTTTCACCCCTTTTAGGTGGTCAGTACGCTTTCGGATCATCGCTGTGGTTATTTGCAAATCAAAAAGCGTACGCCCACAGGAAGGGCAAGAAATGTATTCGGTCTTAGACATGCGGGTACGAGCAGCTTGAAGCACCCCAAAACTCACCGAGTTATGTAATTTGATTTGCTCCAACAATCCAGCTCGACTAGCCTGGGTTTCTTGTGGCAACGAAATGAAAATTCCATCCCCCTGTCCATCCACTAAAAGACCTCCCACATCGATTGCAGCA
>CAMDEU010000121.1 GCA_945897085.1 Spirosoma fluviale
TCGGAAAGTACAAATTGAAGCAGCAGGGCTTACCTGGTCGGTAGTCGAGTCAGTGCCCGTTCATGAGCAAATCAAAACTAGGACTGGCGAATACCTGCAATTCATTGACAACTACAAACAAACCCTTCGAAACCTAGCTGCTGAAGGGGTGTTTACCGTTTGTTACAACTTTATGCCGATTTTGGATTGGACACGTACCAATCTAGAATACCTGCTCCCCAATGGTGCTAAAGCCTTGTTGTATGAGAAAAAGGCAGTGATAGCCTTTGACCTGTTCATCTTGCAACGACCTGAAGCCCGACAAGAATATAGTCCAGAAGAAATTGCTTCCACCGAAACCTACTACCAGAATCTTAGCCCAGAATCCAAGCAGCTCATTTTGGACAATATCCTCAAAGGCCTCCCTGGCTCAGAAATTGGCTACACGCTGGATGAGTTTCGCGCTATGCTCAAAACCTACTCCGGCATTGATGCAAACCAACTTGCAAACCATCTCCGCCTATTTTTAGATGCCATCACCCCAGTAGCAGAGGAAGAAGGATGCTTTTTGTGTATACATCCAGACGACCCTCCCTTTTCGCTGTATGGATTGCCTCGAGTAGTGAGCACAGCGGCAGATGCCAGACGAATTTTGAGTCAAACACCCAGTATCCACAATGGCCTTACCTTCTGCACAGGGAGCTACGGGGTACGGCCAGACAATGATTTGCCTGGCATGGTACGGGAGTTTGGAGAGCGCATCCATTTCCTCCATTTGAGGAGTACTAGAAATGATGCAGCGGGTAATTTCTACGAAGACAATCATTTGGATGGCAATGTAGACATGGTCGCCGTGATTCAAGAAGTATTGAAATGGCAGGAGAAACGTAAAAAACGAATTCCTATGCGACCAGATCACGGACACCAGCTATTAGATGACCTGACCAAGAAAATAGCAAATCCGGGCTATACAGCCATTGGCAGGCTGAAAGGCCTAGCCGAACTCCGAGGAGTGGAAGAAGCATTGGTTTGGGTAGCAAACAAAAAATAATCGCCTTTTTATGTCACTAGTCAATCCATAGTCCCTGTTCGTGAATTGGTAATAAAAAGTTTCACAGCAGTAGTATTATTGATTGGAGGAAATCCAGCAAAAATTATCCGTCATTTAACTTCTAAAGAATAAATCATGGCCTCCTTCTACTCAAAGAGAGATTTACAATTTCAACTTTTCGAAAATCAAGATTGCCTGGAGCTTACCAGGTACCCTTATTTTTCAGATCACTCCAAGGAGACCTTTACCTTAATTTTGGATGCTGCTGCCCAAATCGCTGAAAAATCCCTGCATCCAATTTCTAAGGAAATGGATAGAGAAGAGCCCCAACTAGTGGATGGCATTGTCCAAGTGCATCCCCACCTGAGAGCCATTATTCGCCAATTTGGTGCAGATGGCTGGATCAATGCCATATTTTCCTATGCCGAAGGGGGGCAGCAACTTCCTTGGACCATCCATTTCGCTGCAGGCTTTATCCTTCAAGCAGCCAACTATTCTGCAAGCGTTTTCCCATTTCTGACCACCGGGGCGGCAAATTTGATTCGCTCTTTTGGCTCTTCAGAACTTCGTGAAACCTTCACTCCTAAAATGTATTCAGGAGCCTGGCAAGGAACCATGGCACTCACCGAACCGGATGCGGGCAGCTCCCTGTCCGATTTGTCTACCCTGGCAGTTCCTTCTGCTAAAGAAGGTGTGTATTCCATCACTGGGCAGAAAATTTATATCTCTGCAGGCGATCACGATGCCTGTGACAACATCATCCATTTGATGCTTGCCCGGATACAAGGTGCTCCAGCAGGTACCAAGGGCATTTCTTTATTTGTAGTTCCAAAAATTCGAGTAGACGGAACCCCAAATGATGTACTCACCCAAGGTATTTATCATAAAATGGGTTATAAGGGAGCGCCCATCGTACACCTCATGATTGGAAGTGATCAGGGTTGCGAAGGGTATTTGGTGGGTGAAGCACATCAAGGGCTCAAGTACATGTTCCAGATGATGAATGAAGCACGTCTCGGAATAGGTATGAATGCAACAGCAATTGCTACAGCCGCTTTTCAAAGCTCTCTAGATTATGCAAAAGTTCGCCCACAAGGAAGACACCTAAGTGAAAAGGAAATGAGCAAACCGCAAATCCCCATCATTGAACATGCCGATGTGAAGCGAATGCTACTTTTTCAAAAATCTGTAACCGAAGGATCCTTGGCCTTGCTTATCTATTGCGGCCTGCTTTCTGATCAAATTTCACAGGAGACCCTTCCAGAACGAAAACTTGAAATGGAAACACTGCTGGATCTGTTGACTCCAATCGCCAAAAGTTATCCATCCGAAATGGGGGTATCAAGTACCTCTATGGCCATACAGGTTGCTGGTGGAGCGGGTTATACGACCGACTTCCCTTTGGAACAGTACTTCAGAGAAGCAAGAATCCACCCCATTCATGAAGGTACCACCGGCATTCATGGACTAGATTTGTTGGGTAGAAAATTGCTAATCCATGAGGGATTGGGCTGGAATATGCTAAAAAACGAAATTGAAAAGACAGTAGAAGAAGCCAAAATACATGTAGAACTTCAGGACTTGGTTCATACATTTTCTACACATTATCAAGAATTTGGGCATGGTGCTACACATCTTTTGTTTAAGAGGGCACAAGGTCCAGATTCTTATTTGGCCGATGCTACTTTGTTTTTAGAGGCTGCTGGAATTCTATGTATAGCTTGGATGTGGCTTAAGCAGGCAACTACTGCTCAGAATGCTTTGAATATTGGAGCTGGGGAACAGGAATTTTATTTGGGTAAGCTGCAAACCGCGCGGTACACGATGGAATACGAACTCATCAAGTTGAAAAGTTTGCTTCCCCGCTTTTCTTCTCTTACTTATCCAACTCTGACTATGAAAAATGAGTGGTTTTAGGGTACCTTTGAAAAAAAAGTGAGGTATAAGTTAGCTCAAACGCTAAAAGAGTCCCACCTCTCTTATTTTTGTAGCTCCAATGAAGCCTGACCGAATAGTGCCATGAAAAAAATTCTAGTTAGTGGTGGAGCGGGATTTTTAGGAAGCCACCTCTGTGAAAAGCTTTTGGGAGAAGGTAATTCCGTAATCTGCTTGGATAATTTTTTGTCTGGCCACGAACGAAATATTTCCCACTTGCTGGATCATCCTAAGTTTGAGTTGAAGGTGCAGGACGTCACCCTCCCCTTTTGTTGCCAGGTAGACGAGATCTACAACTTGGCCTGCCCTGCTTCTCCCCTAATTTACCAGCAGCATCCCTTAGAAACGTTTAAGACGTCCATCCTTGGAGCAATCAACATGCTGGAACTTGCAAAAACACAGCAAGCCAAAATTCTACAAGCTTCTACCTCGGAAGTTTATGGGGACCCAGAAGTTCATCCCCAACCAGAGACCTACCATGGCAATGTAAATCCCATTGGTCCAAGGGCCTGCTACGACGAAGGGAAAAGAGGTGCCGAAACCTTGTTTTTTGATTACCACAGAACCTATCAGTTGAGGATTAAGGTAATGCGGATATTCAATACCTATGGGCCGCGTATGAGTGCCACAGATGGAAGAGTGGTATCCAACCTGATTATTCAAGCCCTAAAAGGGCAAGAGCTAACGGTAGTTGGCGATGGAAAACAAACCCGCTCATTTTGTTTCGTTGACGATACTGTTGACGCCATGTGTCGACTAATGAATAGCCACGATACCCTTACAGGACCAATTAACGTGGGAAACCCATCAGAATGCACCATTTTGGACTTGGCGAGTCTGATCCTAGACTTGACTGGCAGCAAAAGTACGCTTACTTTTTTACCAACTACTGCTGACGATCCTTTGCGGAGACAGCCATTGGTGGATTTGGCAAAAAAAGAACTTTCATGGACTCCAAACGTATCCTTGAAAGATGGATTAATTCAAACCATCGCCTATTTTGAAAAGATCTTGAAATAAAAATTAACTCCACTTTCAATTAATCTAGTGGAGCTAGCCTAAAAAAAGTAATTTTACCTCCTTAAAAAAAGTTTACCCAACCCCAATTATGGATAATTTAATCGGCCAACCAGATAATTTAATCGACCATCCTGGTATCATTATAGGATTTTTTGTTTTAGTAATTTTTATGTTGCTCCTCGACTTGGGTGTCTTCAATAAAAAAAATCACATCATTTCGAATCAGGAAGCAGCTATCTGGTCTATTGTCTGGATCGGTCTCTCCATGGTTTTTAGCATTTTCATTTACATTGTCACGGCAGAAACTTCGGGAATAGAGAAATTTTCCCAATACCAGGCCGCTTATTGGATAGAAAAGGCCCTTTCCGTGGATAACCTGTTTGTCTTCATCTTGGTTTTTGGCTACTTCAACGTCCCTCGGGAATTACATCACAAGGTCCTTTTTTGGGGAATTATAGGTGCCTTACTCATGCGGGCCATATTTATTTTTGCAGGAGTAGGACTCATTAACTTGACTTTTTTGCCAGAAATGAACCTATTTGGCCAAGATGTAAAAATCAATGCAGTCCTGACTGTTTTCGGATTTTTTCTAATTTATGCAGGTATCAAGTCTTGGTTTGCAGACGACAAGGATGACCACGAAAAAGATTTTAGCAAAAGCCCAGGTGCTCAGCTAATTCACAAACTGTTTAAAGTAAGTAAGGAATACAATGGTGGAAATTTTTTCACCATCGAAAATGGGATAAAAATGGCCACTCCTCTACTAGTTGTAGTCGCTGTAGTCGAGTTTACTGACTTAATTTTCGCAGTGGATTCTATCCCTGCCATTTTCGCCATTGCACCCGATGACCCTTTCATTCTCTACACTTCAAATATTTTTGCGATCCTCGGCTTACGATCCTTATACTTTCTGCTAGCCAATTTTATACACATGTTTAGCCGATTGAAATTTGGCTTAGCAATCATTTTATCTTTCATCGGATTCAAAATGATCATTGCCCCCTTCTACCATATCTCTTCACCACTATCACTCTCAGTGGTTGGAGGAATCTTGATAGTGTCAGTAGCTGCATCCATTCTCTTTCCGATCAAGGAATCGGTAAATTAAGACCAAAAAAGACCGCAGATGCGGTCTTTTTTTTTAGTATCCTAAGATCTTCAGCATACTTTCTTCCTTTTGATCACTGGCAAACAGCCAATGCTTCACCTGCCCATTTTCATCCCGATCAATCAATACGTGTTTCGGTGCTGGAATCAGGCA
>CAMDEU010000122.1 GCA_945897085.1 Spirosoma fluviale
GTTTCCATGCCCAACGACGCGGTATTTCCGGAGCAAATCGCAGTGAACATTGCCTGGTGCGAAAAGGCATTCACCTCAAGAAATTGGTCTGTAGAGCAATTGGAAACAGGTGGAATCCCCTTGCTTCTTGTAGAAAAGAAGCAACCGAATGCTAAAAAAACAGCCCTATTTTACTTTCACGTAGATGGGCAAGCGGTGGATATCAGCAAGTGGGATCAGAAGGATGCCTACCAACCTGTGCTGAAGGCACAAACTGCAGCGGGAACTTGGGAAGCCCTCCCCATGGAAAGGCTACAAACCGAATACAATGCCGATTGGCGGATATTTGGCCGCTCTACCTCAGATGACAAAGGTCCTTTGGCCATGCTACTCACCGCTTGGGATGCACTCACCGAAGCTGGAATTTCGCCCGACTACTCCATAAAAATCATCCTAGACTTTGAAGAAGAGCAAGGTTCACCACGACTTCCCGCTGCTGTAGTCAAATACAAAGAAAAGCTTGCTGCAGACCTCATGTTGATCATGGATGGACCGCGGCATACGTCCAACCTGCCTACGCTTAGCTATGGTGCCAGAGGCATCTCCGAACTCTTTTTGACCACCTACGGTCCCAAACTTCCCCAGCACAGTGGGCACTACGGTAACTATGCCCCCAACCCTGCCCTACTGATGTCTCAGTTGCTATCTTCCATGAAAGATGAAAATGGCAAAGTGGTCATTCCAGGTTTTTACGATGGCATTACCTTTTCCGAGGCGGAGCGTAAAATCTTTGCTGCCGTACCGGACAACGAGCCTGCTGTCAAAAAGCGTTTGGGTCTAGGACGCACAGATCAGGTAGGTCAAAGCTACCAAGAAAGCATCAACTACCCTTCCTTGAATATCAAAGGCCTATCGGCAGGATATACCGGCGCTCAGGCGACTACCATCATCCCTGCCATTGCCCTAGCAGAACTAGACATGCGTCTGGTGCCCGAGTCGGATCCAGTTCGCTTGTTTGAACTGATCAAAGACCATATCCGAAAGCAAGGATTTTACATCACGGAAAAAGACCCAAGTGATGCCGAGCGAATGGCACATCCCAAAATCGTCAAAGTAGGCACGTCCATCTCTTACCAGGCTTTCCGCACACCTATGGATTCTCCAGTGGGTGCATGGCTGAGAAAAGCGATGAACCGTTCCTTTGGAGCAGATCCGGTGCAGATTCGTATTTCTGGAGGATCCATTCCGATCTCTCCATTTGTGGATGCGCTTGGCATTCCTGCCGTGACCATTCCTACGGTCAATGCAGACAACAACCAGCATAGTCCGAACGAAAACCTCCGGTTAGGGAATTACAAAGAAGGAATTCGCGCGATTTTAAGTGTGCTGACTGAGAAGATGTATTGATCAGCCCTCTTGTTCCGTTTACAAGACGAGCCTTAAGTTGTCGAAAACCTCTATCCAAAAAGGACTTAAAATCGATACGCTAGGGAACTAATTAAGAAAAAATTGGTGGCGGTGGGAGTCTCTGGGTATAAAAATATTTGATCCCTACTCCGGTAATTACTCGCCTCGATTCTCCATAGCAACCCTTTCCAAATGGAGTAATCCAAATTAACAGATACCGCAGTGGTGGCAAAGCCATTCGGATGGGCATTTTTCACTCGGATACCGGTACGATCCTGGTAATATTCAATCCGAAGTGCTGATTTCAAGCGCTGATTCCACTTCACCTGACCAATCACAATTGGGCTAAACCATGTGTCATAGACAATACTTCCCCGAAGTCGTTGCTGTACCCCCATATCCATCCCCAAGGTTAATCCCAACGCATCGCTCACTTGAAACTGACCATACAGATTGGAAAAATAACGCCTCCTTCTGCTTACATCGGGATCATCTGAACCTAGAAAAGTACTCCAATTGATCAACACATTATCCTTAGGACGAAAAACTACCTGAGTTCCAAAAGAGGGTTTGGTACTTCCCTCCACATTCGTAATTCGCTGCCATCCGTTGAAGACTAAAGCAGAAAAAAACCACTTTTCAGTGGGCTGAAAACTTACTTTTCCACCGGTTAGAAAATAGGGCGTATTTTCTGCCAAAATGGAACGTGTCAAGGTCCAATTATCAGGTGAGATCGCACTTTCAAATCCAATATGGGAAGGAAGCACACCAGCATCTAACCAAACATTGCCTTTCTTGGAAAGCAAAACACCTGCATTTGCTTCAAATACATGTTTCAGTATCCCAGGTTCATCTGCATAATTGTCTACTGAATAGGCTCCGGCATGTAGCGCAAGATTGCCACGAAACTGCCCTTTGGTCATTGCAATTTTAATCAAACCCAAATTGAGCGCAAGCTTATTGTGTCGGTTATGGTTACAAAGAAATGGCAATCTTGTCTGGCCTTCAGGCAAGTTAAAATCATAGCCATAAAAAAAATCTACTACTCCAGAAACGACTCCCTTGAACTTGGTGGAAGTAGGAATACTGTCTTTCTGACCCAATACAGGAGTACTTGTTCCTAACAAAAAAAAGAGGAGGCTAAACCACCAAATCCGCTTCATCACCATTCGATATACTATTTTTTCTGCGGGCGAAGATAGCTAAACCAAAAGTAAAGGACCCTTAGTTTCATCCAAACAATTTAGATTTAGTGACGAACTTATTTCTCCGAATACAAAACCAATCTTAAGGTATCGTAATCGTACTTGCCCTCAAAGTGCTCAAAATAGGCTTTTAAGGAACCTGGTTTTTCCGTTACCCCTTGAATTTCCCAGATTGCTTCCTGGTCCACCAAGGCCTCTACCTGAATCTGCCCCGTTTTTACTCCATGACTGAGATGCGTCATAATGGTACCCAAGGTATAGCCTCGTTCGGTTGCAATTTCTTCCCTACTTTTCCCTGCAAGGAAAAGTCGAATGCTTTGCTCTTTCGTATCTTCCTTCTTTTCTTTAACTGATTTTTTCTCCTTGGATTTCTTCCTTCCAGATTTATTCTTTGTGGTGGCCGTTGCAGGCAATGCTTCTCGAAATTGGGATACTAGCTGCTGCCGAACTTGCCTAATTCGCAAATCCACCGCATCCAAAGATCCGATTCCTTCGCCTTTAAAAATTCCTTGAATCAGCATGCTGCTTCGAGCGATGGCAGTGTACTTGGAAAGAAATTCCAGTTCTAACTCCTCCATGGATTGCTGGTAACTCTTCACTCGTGATAGCCGCTCAATTTTCACCAAATGACGAAGTAAAATCTTCATGCCCTCCAACAGCAATTCCAAATAATAAGCAGACCCTTTTTCCAAGCGATCGAGCAATTTTGCCTCCTCCATACCCTGAATCAAAAACTGCAGCTGCTGACGGAATTTGCGGGTATTTTCACGCTCTACATCCAAAAGTTGGTACAAGGCTGGGAGGTCGGCCTGCAACTCCTCCTCCTCAAACTCCAAAGAGGAGGTCTGCTCTTTTTGAAATTGAATGAGTGCAGCGATTAAGCTATCTAACTCAAAGGTTCGTTCCACCAACTGGAACAAATAATGCTCTTGATGCACACGTAGCAACTCTGGTAAATCCTGCTGATTGGACTTTTCTTGGGTAAACCCAACCACCTTTGCATCCGAAAAAATCACCTCTGTTTGAATTCGGGTGCGTAAAATCAATCCCTCTAGGCTTCTGAGCCTACTTAGTGCCACATATACCTGCCCTGGAGCAAATGCCTGCCCTACATCTACAATGGCTTTATCAAAAGTAAGCCCCTGACTTTTGTGTACGGTCACTGCCCAAGCCAGTTTGATGGGGTATTGGGAGAAAGTTCCAATGACTTCCTCTTCCAACTCTTTCGTTTCTGCGTTGAGCTGGTAGCGTTTATTCTCCCAATTCTCTTTTTTTAGTACATAGTCCTCCTTCTGATCATCCATTCGAACCTGTACCTCATCTGGAGCCAAATGAATCACCGTTGCCAATTTTCCGTTGAAATAGGAACCATTGCCTGAGGAATCATTTTTGATAAACATCACGCGGGAACCCACCTTGAGCTCCAAGATGGGAGGCAGTGGAAACATGCTTTCAGGAAACTCTCGATCTAGGTCCGCATCGTAAAAAAAGGAAGGGCTAGCCAAGCTCCGTAGCTCGCGCAAATTCAGTTCGTCTGCCTTGTAGTTGTGTGTCGTCAGCGTGATGCAAGGCATCAATTCCTGAATCTCATCCAAGGATTTAAACTGCTGGTTGAGGCGGCGAACATCCTCTGGGGTGGATTTATTGTCTCGAAGGTTATTCAGAATTCGGATAAAGGTGTCATCCTGCTGCCGGAAGATCTTGTCTAGCTCTAGGTAAACCATTCCGGACTGCTGCAGGGCCTTGGCTTCAAAGAAATGCATGGAGGTATAAAATTGACTCAAGACGGCCCACTCCTCTTCCTTGACTATGGGTGGCAACTGGTACAAATCCCCAATCAACAGCACCTGAACTCCTCCAAAAGGAACCTGATAGTTGCCCTTCACATGACGCATCCGGTAATCAATCGCATCCAAAATATCGGCACGCAGCATGCTGACTTCGTCAATCACCAGCAGGTCAATGGCTTTAAGCACCTTCCTTCTAAGCTGGTTCAAGGGATGCCGTCGTGCTAAGGTTTGCTGGGTAAAAAATCCTTGCCGATCGGTAAAATTTCCTTCTGGCTCTCGAGTCGGTAAAAAAGAACCAAAAGGAAACAGAAACTGCGAATGAATCGTCACCCCCTTAGCATTAAGGGCAGCAATACCCGTTGGGGCCAAGATTACATAGCGTTTGTGTGTACGCGCCGCGAGGTCCCGAAGAAAAGTTGTTTTTCCTGTACCCGCTTTACCCGTCAAAAAAATTGGAGCTCCCGTCGTATTTACAAATCTCGCCGCTAGCTCCAGTCGGTCCGTAGAACTGTTCATTCCACTAAATTAGTTTTTTGTTGCTTACCTTGAGGAGCCTTAGTAAAGATTACTAAAAATTTCAGTGGTACGAAGTAACAAGTACGATGTACCAGGTACCAAGTAAATTGTACGAAGGACCAGGTACAATTTACCAAGTAGCTTCGAAAGCAGAATACTACCTAATAACTCTATGTACTTCGTTCAGTCCCCTACTTCGATATTCAAAATTGGGCGTTGGACATTCGACATTAAGAAAGCAGCAAGTCAATAGAATTTTTTTTAGGTAACAAGTGACCTCAAAAGCAGAATCCTGCTCCCTACTT
>CAMDEU010000123.1 GCA_945897085.1 Spirosoma fluviale
ACCATCTACCACGTGGATAACGCCATTTGTACCAGCTAGGTCAGCAGCTACAACTTTAGCACCATTAATGGTTACTACACCACCTTTGATCGCTCCAGTCAATTCTTGACCATTCAAAGTCTTTACTTTCTGACCGTCAGTCAATTGAGAAGACAATACATTTCCAGCTACAACGTGGTAAGTAAGGATAGAAGTCAATTTATCTTTGCTTTCAGGCTTCAAAAGACCTTCTACTGTTCCAGCTGGCAAAGCAGCGAAAGCTGCGTTTGTTGGAGCGAAAATAGTGAATGGGCCTGCGCCTTGCAATGTTTCTACCAAACCAGCAGCTGTTACAGCAGCAACGAGGGTAGTGTGATCTTGAGATCCAACAGCGATGTCAACAACCGTCTTAGGAACTTCTACGACAGTCTCAACAACAGTAGAGTCAGTGGTTTCTTCACCACCTTCTTTTGGTGCATTGCAGCTTACTAGGCTGGTTGCAGCAAAACCTAAAACGGCTAGGGATACGAGTTTGAATTTGTTCATTGGTGTATAATGTTTTTAGTTTATTGATACAAAACTGCAAACCAGTTATTTAGTTTAAAAAAAAAGTTATTTAAGCTGTTTTATTTTTCATAAAATAAAAAAAAATGCCCTCTCGTTCTTAAATCGAATGAGAGGGCGGTAAAAATTAATAGCCAGATTTCAAGGGGGGAGGACCATCAGGAACAATTCCTTTGTAAACATAGTCTCCTTTCTTTTGCTTGAACTCAGTTTTGATTTCGTTTCGTAACACTTCGTTTTGGTAGAGGTCCACCATCGTCATTGCAAGGGCCTTAGAGGCATAGCCCATGCCTTTGTGACCGATAGACATGCCGACAGAGGCCACTACTGCCCAAGAGTGCCATGGAGTTCCAGTTGGAGCTACCGTAGCACCCATACGGATGGTAGGCACTACCCAGCTTACATCGCCCACATCGGTACTTCCACCCATGCTATGTTCCTGTGTTTCTTCCATAGGTTTGATTTCAGAAATCACACCTACTAGTGGTTTGCCATTGGCTTCCTGGATTTTTTTAGCAAAAGCTTGTTCCTCTTCCGTGTAGGAGATCGCACCCAACGCTTCAATATTTTTTTGCATAACGGCCGAACCAGTACGGTTCACAAAAATTTCATGTACCCCTGAAACCAAGGTGACTTTATGATCTACATTGGCCATGATTGCCGCGCCAGAAGCCATCTTTTCTACATGCTTCCAAACAGGAAGTAGGCCATCTCTGCTCGTATCACGTACCCGAACCCACAATCGGCTGTAATCTGGCACTACATTGACTACCTTTCCCGCGTCTTGGATATGGTAATGAATTCGTACGGTAGGCTTGACATGTTCTCTGTAATAGTTGATTCCATTGGTGTAGAGTTCTAGTGCATCGGATGCGGAGCGGCCATTCCAAGGATCACCGGAAGCGTGGGCAGTTTGGCCGTTAAATTCCACCAAAAAGTCAACCAAGGCCAAACCTTTTTGAACTTCAGTTTTGGTTTCATCGGCAGGGTGCCAATCCATCATGATGTCTACATCATCCATTAATCCTGCTCGGATCATCCAAAGCTTGCCGAAGTATTTTTCTTCTGCAGGAGTGCCGTAAAAACGAATGGTTCCTTTGAGCTCTCCTGAGGCGATCAAGTTCTTAATGGCCGAAGCCGCGCCCAAGGAGGCTACGCCAAAGAGATTGTGTCCACATCCATGTCCAGGAGCGCCTGCATGCAAGGGGCTTTTGAAGGGCACTTTGTTCTGAGACAAACCGGGAAGCCCATCAAATTCACCCATGATGCCGATGATGGGAGCTCCAGATCCATACTCCGCCACAAAGGCAGTTGGGATTTCGCCCACGCCTCTTGTCACTTTAAATCCAAGTTTCTCTGCGTAGGCAGATAAGGCGGCGGAAGATTGGCTTTCCTGAAAAGCAATCTCTTCAAAGGCCCATATTTTATCACTCAGTTCGGTCATGTCTGCAAATTGTGCATCGACGGTTACCTGAACAGCTTGTTTGAGTGGATTCGGTTTTACAGAGGCTTTTTTCTGTGCAAGCAGCTGATGCCCAAGTCCGAGCAGCGCTAGTAAGAGGAGTAGGTGTAGTCTTTTCATAAGTAAGATTTAAACTAGTAGAATTCAAACTAAGATAAGAAGGGTTTTGGACTTGAATGAAATTAATTGATAAGAGATAGTTTTCCCCGGTCCTTTTTGTGTTTGAAGTGCAGGAATTAATACATTTAATGCACTGATTTTAATTAATTCAAACAAACAACTCCAAGAATGAACTTCCATTTTTTTTCTGACTTTGAGTCAATGAGTAACAAGGGCTTCGAATTAATCAAGAAAGAGATTGAGAACAAGCCCAACCTGTTCTTTTGCGTAGCCAGTGGAGGATCTCCTTCAGGAACTTATGCGCAACTGGCAGCATACAAGGGGGTGCATGCTGAATTTGGAGCTCAGCTCCGTGTCATCAAACTAGATGAGTGGGGAGGGCTGGAGGCAGGATCACCGTTCACTTCTGAATTGGATGTGCAGCAGAAGTTTGTGCAGCCGATGGGCATTCCAAAAGATCGGTACTGGACCATTGACTCGACTACTTCAGATCCTGAGGGGGCCTGTTTAAAAATGGAGCAGGTGATGGAGCGAGAGGGGCCTTTGGATATCTGCATTTTGGGAATAGGAGTCAATGGCCATATTGCACTAAATGAACCAGGAGAAACCCATCAGCTTCCGTATCATGTATGTGAATTGGCAGCATCTACTTTAGCCAATGGAATGTTGAAGACCTTGAAGCAACCGCCAAGTTTTGGAATGACGATAGGCCTTCGCGGAATCATGCAATCCAAACTCATTCTCTTATTTATCGCTGGATCTGGGAAAAAAGATGCTTTTGAGCGCTTGAAAGATTCTAAAGTATCGGGGCAATTTCCAGCTTCCTTCCTTTGGTTGCATCCCAATGTGCAGGTCCTGGTGGACCAGCGTGCCGTTTGACGCTACCAAAACCATATTTATTTGTTTGACAGCGAAGGAGAAACTTGCTCTTTATTAAAAAAATAAAGTTGATTTATTGCGGTTAAGTTCCGATTTTCTACCTTTGCACCACTTCAAAAGTGAAGGAAAACGGAGTGGTAGTTCAGCTGGTTAGAATGCCTGCCTGTCACGCAGGAGGTCGCGGGTTCGAGTCCCGTCCATTCCGCATTATGTATAACTTTCTTTTTGCTAGACAGTTATGTACTTCTATTTGGGTAAGAAATTCTTTGATTCCTTACCTTTTCTAACCTTGGAGTGGTAGTTCAGCTGGTTAGAATGCCTGCCTGTCACGCAGGAGGTCGCGGGTTCGAGTCCCGTCCATTCCGCTTAATATCCCTAAGAAATTAGGGATATTTTTGTTTTCGGGCATTTTGAACCTGTCTGGAGGCAAAGACTGAGGTTGTTCTTTCCTTTATTTAAAGGTTTGGTTTTCAAAACTGGATTTTAAGTCCGCTGTTATCCTGCCTGTTCACTCAAAATTTCCATCGGAGATTAAGACTTATCCTTATATTTGTTCTTCAAAAATTTACTAAAATGGTCTTAGAATTTGAAAAACCCATTGCTGATTTAGAGCAAAAATTGCAGGAGATGAAGGAGTTGGCAAAGGGGAGAAATATCGACCTAAGCAAGGACATTCAATCTTTAGAGGGTAAAATTTTGGCCTTAAAGAAGGAAACCTTCGCAAACCTCACTCGTTGGCAACGGGTACAGCTTTCCAGACATGCAGACAGGCCTTATGCCTTAGATTATATCTATGAAATCACCAATGATTTTATTGAATTGCATGGGGATCGTACTGTGAAGGATGACAAGGCGATGATTGGTGGGTTAGGAGATATTGATGGCAGAACGGTCCTTTTTATTGGCCAGCAAAAAGGTAGAAATACCAAACAGCGTCAAGAGCGTAATTTTGGGATGGCCAATCCAGAAGGGTATAGAAAAGCACTTCGCCTAATGAAGATGGCTGAAAAATTCAACAAGCCGATCGTAACACTCATAGATACTCCAGGTGCATTTCCAGGTTTGGAAGCAGAGGAAAGAGGCCAAGGTGAAGCCATCGCACGAAATATCAAAGAAATGTTTATGCTCAAAGTACCGGTGATCTGCATTATCATTGGGGAAGGAGCATCTGGTGGTGCTTTAGGCATTGCCATCGGAGATAAAGTCTACATGTTGGAAAATACCTGGTATTCAGTTATTTCTCCCGAATCCTGCTCTTCCATTCTGTGGAGATCCTGGGATTACAAGGAGCAAGCAGCTGAGGCACTCAAACTGACCGCTACGGATATGAAGTCTAATGGGCTGGTGGATGACATCATTCCTGAGCCTCTAGGTGGAGCGCATAAAGACCTCAAAGGAATGGCCAAAACCCTCAAGCAGGTAATTAGCAAAGCCTTAAAGGAGCTGGACAAAATCGAGGCGGAGCAACGTATCTCTAAGCGAATAGATAAGTTCTGCGCGATGGGTGTGGTTGTGGAATAAGTCTTTGTACTCTCCTAATTCCCAATTCTTGTTATCCTATGGTGTACAAATTAGTTTAATTGAGTTTTAAACTTTGCTTTAATCATTTTTCATGGAGCTCTTCACCGTAGATACAGGCTTTTTTAAATTGGACGGAGGAGCCATGTTTGGGGTAGTTCCAAAATCGATTTGGTCTCGAACCAATCCATCAGATGAAAATAACCTCTGTAACTGGGCGATGCGCTGCTTACTCGTCTCAGATGGGGATAGGCTGGTTCTAATCGACAACGGCATAGGGAACAAGCAAGATGCCCGTTTCTTTTCACATTACTACTTGCATGGTGAAGCGAGCTTAGCGAAAAGTTTACAGCAACTCGGGGTACACCCAACTGACATCACCGATGTTTTTTTGACCCACTTGCATTTTGACCACTGTGGAGGAAGTGTGAAGTATGGTTCCCATGGACAATACGAACTTACTTTTCCTCGGGCGACCTATTGGTCTAATGAAGACCACTGGAACTGGGCAACAGTTCCAAATCCAAGAGAAAAAGCATCTTTTTTGGAGGAAAATATCCTTCCCTTGCAGGAGCATGGAGCAATTAAGTTCTTAGAACTAGCAAAAAAATCCTTCTTTCCTGGATTTGACTTCCTCACAATGGATGGGCATACTGATAAGCAAATGCT
>CAMDEU010000124.1 GCA_945897085.1 Spirosoma fluviale
TGCATGGCTCCAAAACCCTTCCCATTGTACTTGGCTTCCGCAAGACCAAGCAGGTGATCTACTCCATTGCCATCACCTTTGTAGGAGCGATTTTAACGGTCACCATTCAACTCAACAACCAGCTGCTCTATTACTATTTTGGAGCGCTAGGGGTAGTTTTCTGCTGGTTTATTTGGCTAATCTACCGTGCAGACCGAAAGGAACAATTTAGTCAGCTGAGTGCCTTTACCAAAGCCATCATGCTTGTAGGAACCTTGAGTATGGTATTTTTATAAAAAAACCCTCAATTCTTTGAATCAAGGGCTTTCTTGTGTGCAGAGAGAGAGGGATTCGAACCCTCGATACCCTTTTGGAGTATACACACTTTCCAGGCGTGCTCCTTCAGCCACTCGGACACCTCTCTGTTTGTGGCTTGATCCGCTACCCGAATCGGAGTGCAAAGAAAAAAATTATTCCTGCCGATTCCAAACTGCTTTCAGAAATTAAACAAAATTAGGTGCTGATCTCCCCCGCAATGGACTGCGTGAGTTGCAAGCAAATCTCTTCTCGGCTCAACTTTTGGCCTAGCAAAAACATCAACTTGGTGACAGCCGCCTCGGTTGTCATATCGGCTCCACTCACCACGCCTACTGCAAGCAGCTCCTTACTCGTTTCGTACTTCCCTTGAATCACGCGACCTCCATTACACTGGGACACATTCAACAGGATCAAGCCCTTCTTAATTGCGGATTCCAAAGACTTCATAAACCAGCCAATAGAAGGACTATTTCCAGAGCCATAGGTCTCCAAGACTACACCTCTCAAACCCGGAATGGCAAAACAAGCATCCAAAATTTTGTCCGTAATCCCAGGGAAAAGTTTTACAATCATCACTCCATTATCCAGCTTATTCCGATTGACCAACTTTCGATTGGGCTCGTAGGATCGGATGACTGTCGTATTGTAATCTATAACAATACCCGCCTCCGCTAGAATGGGGTAGTTTTCTGATTCAAAGGCATCAAAATGGACACTCTGCACTTTTTTAGACCGGTTGCCACGCAGCAGCATGTGGTTGAAGAAAATGCATACTTCTGGAACTATAGGTTTCCCCTTGGACTTGGCCGTTGCAATCTCCAAAGAGGTCATCAAATTTTCTCGTGCATCGGAGCGCATAGCAGAGATGGGCAGCTGCGCTCCTGTAAAAATGACGGGTTTATTTAAGCCCTCCAGCATGTAACTCAGCATGGATGCGGAGTAGGCCATCGTATCCGTCCCATGCAACACCACAAAACCATCGTAACTGTCGTAATTCTCCGTGATGATATAGGCCATGTCCATCCAATGACTCATCGTCACATTGGAAGAGTCGATGGGTTCAGGAAATGAAATCACCGTGATGGCAATATTCATATTGGACAGAATCGGAATTTTCTCCAAAATCTGACCAAAATTGAAGGGTACCAAAGCACCTGTCTCGTCGTATGACATTCCCAAAGTTCCTCCCGTGTAAATAATCAGCACGGAAGATGCCTTACTTGTTTTGATTCCGGTATTCAGTCGAACGATCTTGTAATTCATTTTTCGATCTTTGTAAACAGTTGAAGTGCCTGAGCACAGGTTGATTCTGCTACCACGACAGCTGGTACCTGAAGGAGGTCCCCTACTCGCTGAGCAACAAAGGGTAAGAAAGCTGGAGAATTTCTTTTTCCTCGATGAGGACCCGGCGCCAAATAAGGAGCGTCTGTTTCCAATACCAAATGCTCCAATCCAATATACGGAATCACCTGGTCTAAACCTCCATTTTTGTAGGTTGAAACGCCGCCAATCCCCAACAAAAATCCCATCTCTACGATGCGTTTTGCCTGGTCCAAAGTTCCTGTAAAACAATGAAATATTCCCCTCAATTTGCCATTGTGCACTTTTTCAATAAAATCAATGGTCAAATCGATGGATTCTCTGCAGTGCAATACAATGGGCAGCTCCTTGGCTTTGGCCCAGCCCACCTGAATCTCCAAGGCAGCTAGCTGCCGATCCAAATTGGTCTTATCCCAGTACAAATCAGTACCAATCTCTCCCACCGCAGCAAAGGATCGGGCATTGAGCCAATTCTCCATGACTTGCAGCTGATTCTCAAAATCATCACCCACTTCACAGGGATGCAGGCCCATCATGGGTACACACAATTCCCCATAGCGGGTCTCACAGTCCAGCATCCGGTCGATGCTATGCACATCGACATTGGGCATAAAAATCGTAGAAACACCCGTAGCCCGGATCTCATCGATAACCTGATCCCGATCTGCATCAAACTTGCTGGAATAAATATGGGCGTGGGTATCGATCAACTGCATGGAGGGAAGCAGGGTTAAACTGGCATTTATCCCTCAAAAATAAGAAAGTATAGATGGAATATCTCGAATGAAACACATTGGTTAAAAAATTAGTGTGCGAAACCCTGTCGCAGACCGAGTCAACTATCCTTCCAATAGCTGGGTAGTATATCCTTCTCCGACCAAAAAATCCAAGTAATGAGGCAATACCTTCTTTAGCTGATCCTTAGTTTTCTGCTGATCATGAAAGACGATAATCGTTCCTGGAGCTGTTCTAGCAGTAGTCCTGCGAATCAAGTTTTCTGAAGATAAACCCGAATCAAAATCATAACTCAGCAAACTCCACATCACTATTTTTTTAGCTGCTGCCACACCCTTGGCTTGCCCTGGACTCATCCAACCATACGGTGGACGAAAAAATCGAGACTTTTCCCCAACAGTATCGCCAAGGATAGCATCGCAGCTTGCCACATCATCCAAATACGTCTGTGTAGCTGTTTTCCAGCCAGAAAGGTGATGGTAGGTATGATTTCCTAGTTGATGCCCTGCTGCCACTACGGTTTGGGCTAAGGCAGGATGCTTTCGCACATTATCTCCAACCATAAAAAAAGTGGCGGAAAGGTGACGCTTTGCCAATTCCTCCACCACCCAATCCGTTATGCCTGGTACAGGCCCATCGTCAAAGGTGAGGGAGATTTTTCGCTCCGATACTAGCCCATTCCAAAGCCGATTGGGATATAGAAAAGGGAGAAAAAAAGGAAGTTGGTAAAATCTCATGGGCTCGAAAATCGAAGGCTCAAAAGGGTTAAATCGTCATGAAAAGGTACTTTCTTAGAGAATTTATCCATCGCTAATCGAAATTCTCGATGAAATTGAGCGGGATCCTGGTCCCTATTTTTCTCTATAAACTCATTAAAACGCTGCTCTCCAAACTCTTCTTCCTCCGGATTCATAGCTTCGGTCAAGCCATCTGTATAGAGGTGGATTGTAAAATCTCGCAATCCTTCACGAATTCCCACTTCCAAAAAGGGTACAAGTTCAAAAGCTCCTAGAATGGTGGTGCCCGCCTCTAAAAACTCAGTGGCACCCGAAGCTGCACTGCATAAAACCGGTGCATTATGCCCTGCATTCACAAAGCGTAAGTTACCACTGGCAAACTCATATTCTCCAAGAAAAAAAGTTAAAAATCGCTCCCCTTTGGTCAGATCAAAGAGCGTGAAATTCAGTTGATGAATCAAGGTTTCTAAGTCCGTATGGCTTCGCAACAAAGTACGGAGAGCAGCTTGGAAATTGGACATCAACAGCGCCGCAGCCATCCCTTTTCCTGACACATCTGCGACACAAAAGTAGATTTTATCCTCACCACTGGCGATCAAATCATAATAATCTCCCCCTACTCTGCTATGGGGAATGTAGGTTACTTCTGCCTTCAAAAAATCTGTGTTCGGCAAGGTTGCTGGAAACAAAAGTTGCTGTACCTGTGAAGCAATCTCCATCTCCCTTTTCAAAACTTCCTGCTCCAGCTGCCGCCTGCCTAAGCGCTTATTCTCTAAGGCCACCACCAAAATATTAGCCAAGGCTTGGGTGAAGTTCAAATCTAATTCGAGGTCCTTGTTTTTTCGTTTCAAAAACAAAATTGCAAGCAATTTCTCCTTATGGTATACGGGAAGGTAAGTTTCCAGCTCTCCAAAAGAATATCCTTCTTCAAGTTGGATGGATAGGCTTTCGGGTTTTTTATTTTCAGTGACCTCCGAAGAGGAGAGCAAGAGAGGCGTTTTTGATTTTACCCCGTGCGCGATGCGCTGCTCAAAGTCGCCTTCCTTGGCTACATATAAAATCAAAGAACGAATATCTAGGTGTACCAAACAGGTAAACTTGAAGATGTTGATTAGCACCTCTTCCGATTGGTTTTCATTGATGGCCTGCGTGATTTCAAGCAAGGCCTTCAGCTCCAATTCTTTCCGTTGGTATTTATAGCTATTCGATTGCAAATTAGATGGTATTGTGGGCCATTAAACCCTTTTTTGAAGCTAAATACAACAGCTCCTTACCCACTTCATGAAGGTTAATGGAGTCAAAGCACTCTCGGTCTGGTGTCGTAAAGCATTTGATCCACCCCTTATCCTTGAGCAAAACGAGAGTATCCAGCATTTTCTCATCCTCCCAAGCCAAGGTCTCTTGAAGGGTTGAATAGGGTTGGACAAAATACAATTCGTCTAATAAATCAAATTCTTCGTCACTCATAATTCTTGGGCTAGTCCCTAAAATTAAGGAATCTTATTGGAAACTTGACTAGCTGGCATGGGCCACAAACCAGCTCAAAAGTGAAGGGCCACCCAAATGTAGCTTGCGCATGATTTTCCCCTGTATTTCCCTTAACTTGGGTTCGTGAAATCCCCTGAAAAGAAACTCCCTACAGAAAAGATCATTTTAGGCATCGATCCAGGAACTACTGTGATGGGCTATGGCTTGATTTTGACGGAAGGTAAAAAATTCAAGATCCTCCAATATGGCGTTATTCACCTCAAAAAATACGAGACGCACGAGCTGAAGCTGAAGAAAATTTTTGAACGGATAAGCGGCATTTTGGATGAATTTGCTCCTGATTCGGTTGCCTTGGAAGCACCATTCTATGGAGTCAATGTGCAGTCCATGCTGAAGCTAGGCCGCGCACAAGGGGTAGCGATGGCTGCTGCACTTTCCAAAGAAATCCCCATTACAGAGTATTCTCCAAAAAAAGTGAAGCAATCCGTTACCGGCAATGGAAATGCCTCCAAAGAGCAGGTTGCTGCGATGCTTCAAACCTTACTAGGCATTGAAGA
>CAMDEU010000125.1 GCA_945897085.1 Spirosoma fluviale
ATGAATTTACCGATCGCTTTGAACAAGGATTAGATACCTTAATCGGCGAGAGAGGAGTCAAACTTTCGGGAGGTCAACGTCAACGGATCGCAATCGCTAGAGCTATTTTGGCGGATCCACGAATCTTAATTTTAGATGAGGCTACCTCCAATTTAGATACTGAATCCGAATCATTGATTCAGGCGAGCTTAAAAGAGTTGATGCATGGGAGAACGACCTTTGTCATTGCGCACAGATTGAGCACCATTCGACAGGCAGACCAAATTTTGGTGATTGAAAATGGTCAAGTGGTGGAGCAAGGCAAGCACGAAGAACTTCTCGCCAAAAAAGGAAGGTATTTTGAATTATATACCTACCAAGCACGAATTTAAAGAGCTAGGATTCCTTCTTTCTTTTCTTTGACAGGGTCAGCAAGGCAACGGTACTCAAAATCAAAATTGTTCCAGCCCAATCGTAGCCCGAAAAAGAGATGCCCAACCAAAATAGGGCCGTTAAAGTAGCGGCGAGAGGCTCCACGCTGCATAGCAAGCTGGCAAACGTAGCCCCAATTTTGGAAACTGCAGTCAGAAAGAAGTAAAAGGCAAGCACCGTTCCAAAAAGGACGATGTAACCAAATGCCAACCAGGTTTCCCCATCCCAAGTGCCCGAAAAACTCCAAGGTTGGGTACCGATCGATAATACAATGCCGCCTACCAGCATGCCCCAGCCCGTAATGGCTGCGGGAGAGAAACTAAGCAGTAGCCCTACCGGTTGGATGGTATAGAAGGCAAGTGCAAGGGCAGACAAGATTCCCCAAACCAATGCCTGATTTGAAATTACCAAGACTTCCGTAGATCCATGGGTCACCAAAAGAAAGGTGCCTGCGAGCGCAAAAATCAAGGCCAAATACTCACCTAGTACAGGCCAAGTTCTATTTTTCAGCGCATAGAAACCAAGCACAAATACAGGGCCTATGTATTGCAGGATGGTAGCGGTGGCAGCGTTGGATAGGGAAATGCTGTAGAAGTAGGTGTATTGCACCGAGACCATTCCCACAATGCCAAAAAGCAATAGTTTACCCACATTTTTAGGTGTTTTCCAGATGCTTAAGGCTGCTTTTTTCTCCTTGGCGATCGAATAAAGCACAAGCAAGGTGCCCGCTAGCAACATGCGCCAGGTGACAAGCCAAGCAGGATTTACTCCTTTGGATTGAAATAAAAACTGGGCACAGGTCCCCGAAATACCCCAAAAAATGGCGGATGCGATGGCCATCGAAAAGCCTGTAATTTTTTGGTAGGAGCTTGAATGCATGGGTTAAATTAATACACGAATATATTCCAGCAACTTGTTAAATGGGTTGCCGTTGGTAACTATTTTGTTAAACCAGGCCGAATGCTAACCTTGTGAAATCTCCGGCTATTTCAGAACTTGCCTAATCTTGCACCTCAAGGTAGTCCATCCCCTTGGCGTAGCTACCTCCAAACTTAGTTTCCTCCGTGCATGCATCCACTACCCACATTTAGAGTTGCCACCAAAGATGACGAAGAAGTCCTTTGGAAAATCCTAGAGCCTGTGATTCGGAAGGGGGGAACCTATGTTTTTTCGCTTGAAAAAAGCAAAGAATCCCTGATGGGCTATTGGCTGGGTGCTGAGAAAACAACTTTTGCTGTCGAAAGGGGAGGGGAGCTTGTTGGCACCTTCTATCTTAAAGCCAATCAAGAAGGTTTGGGTGACCACATTTGTAATGCAGGCTTTGTAGTTGCTCCTGAGGCTGAGGGGCAAGGATTGGGACGCTGGATGGGGAAATTTGCCCAAGCAGAAGCCAAATCCCGTGGTTTTTTAGCCATGCAGTTCAATTTTGTAATTCAAACAAACCAGCCGGCAGTTCACCTCTGGAAGTCGCTGGGATTTTCAGTGCTTGGAGAAATACCTGAGGCCTATCGTCACCCGAAATTGGGACTGGTATCTGCGTTGATTTTTTACAAAAAATTGTAGGTTTATCAGGGTTCAATTCAACTGTTCCAATTCACTATGTATCTCGATCGCCGAAGTTTTATTAAATCCACTGTCCTTACTTCCTTTTCTCTGGCATTGCCCTCCTCGATCCTGAAACTGTGGGCTGGGCAAACAGAAAATTTACGATTAGGATTGATTACCGACCTCCATCGAGATATAATCCATGATGCGGATCTTCGGCTTCTTACCTTCTTGGAAGAAATGAATCGAGTGGCGGTTCATGCCAAAATTCAGTTGGGAGATTTTGCCATTCCCAAAAAAGAAAACCAATCCTTTATTGAATCCTTTAATCAAGGAAATATTCCTGCGTATCATGTATTGGGGAATCACGACATGGATGAAGGATACAACAAGGAGCAAGCACTTCAAGCTTTTGGAATGCCTTCGGCCTACTATGCACAAGTCATTCAAGGAATACGTATTTTGGTTTTGGATGGAAATGACCTAGGCTCTCCAACGACAAAGGGGGGCTATGCTTCCTACATTGGAAAGGTGCAGCAGGACTGGTTGAATCAACAGTTGTTAGATTCGAAGGAGCCTGTGATCATCATTTCTCATCAGCCGATTGCGGGCATCTATACGATTGACAATGCAGTGGAGCTCCAAAACCTATTCTCTGCCCATGCGAGTAAAATCATCTTGGCTATCAATGGACACGCACACGTGGACCAATTTCTCAAGGTGGGAGGTGTGTCTTATTTGCATCTCAATTCTGCTTCCTATTATTGGGTAGGAGAAAAACATACCCATTTGAGTTTAGATGTCAAAACCCATTCGGCCTATCCATCTTTAGCCTTTACTTGCCCCTATGCAGCCGTTCTCTTTGGGGTTCTGACACTGGATCGAAAAGCGAAAAAACTCACCCTGATGGGCCGAAAAAGTAGTTGGATCGGTCCATCACCCTTGGAACTTGGGTACTCGATCCTTTCTCCTGCTGAGCAAGAAATGTACCTGAATCCCCAGATTTCGAATCGGGAACTGTAGCTATTTTTGGTTAGGTAAACTCTGTAAAATAAGACGAATTAATTCGGCTTTGTCTCCATTTGGAATCCATCGAGCTACGACTAGGAGATCATTTTCTGGGTCTACATAGATCATATTGGTGCCTGCGCCGAGGTGAAGAAAAGCCGATTTGGGAGCAGTAGGAATTTGCTTTTGCTCTAGATTCAAGTAATAATTCATAAACCCATAATCGGGCTGAACGGGAGTTGGGGTTTTTGAGAGATTGATCCAAGAGGTAGGGATCAGCTGCTTTCCTTTCCAATTTCCATTTCGAAGCGTCAGGTACCCAAATCGGGCTTGGTCCCAGGCGGATAGCATCATGCCACCACCCCAATGGGAACCGCCACTCACCGATTGGACGATTTGACCATCGAGCACTACAAATGAATTTTCGTATCCAGTCCATCGCCAAGTGGGGCTAGCTCCAATCGGGTCCATAATTTTTTCTTTCAACACTTGGGGCAGTGGCTTCCTCCAGACATTCAACAGGGCTAGCGCCAACACGTTGACTCGGGTATCGTTGTATTCGTAGCTGCTGCCTGGCTCCCGTTGTTCGCGAGCTCTTTTTTGTTTCACCCCTTCAGCAGGTCGATCTCCCCAGTCGGGCTTGCCCCAAAGCGTTCCCTCCCAGTCGGATGTTTGTCGTAGGAGATGGTCCCAAGTAATTTTCCGGTTGTGAGGGGTGCCAAATAGCTCAAATACATCGGCTTCTTCTAGGTGATCCGCCTTGTTGATTGTCAAGCGAAAAGGGTCATAGGGATAAATTGGTGCCATATAGGGATATACCAAATCCTTTTCAGAACGGATTAATCCCGCTTCAACAGCCAGGCCAGCAGTAGTGGAAAGGAAACTTTTGGCTACACTAAAAGTCAAATCTACCCGTGCAGGATCGCCCCATTGACCGACGACAAACCCTTTATAAATAATCAATCCAGTTGCAGGTCCTCGTTCCTTCATGGGGCCAACAGGAAACCCAAAAGGTTCTCGCCCGAAGCCACTCTCGTAATGCGCAATTTTTAAGTTGGGATTCTCCTGGCTTTCATGGGCAACAGCAAATCGGATCGCTTCTTGGAGTTTGGGTGCGTTCATTCCCAAGTTTTCGGGCGCCTTACTTTGCCAATTTCCTGGTTCTGGAAAATAGCTTTGTCCAAAAGCTGGAAGGAAGCTAAGGCAGAGTAGGAATGCAGAAAGGAATAAATTTTTCATAGGGAGACCCATTTTTCTTCGAGTTTACTACAATGACCGTTTAAACCCTGACCATTTATCAAATCTTTTTTGCGCCAGGGATTTCAAACTCTTTGTGGAAGTTTGTGTTACAAATTAGTTCAGAGTTCTCGTTGGTTCTGGAAAAGAGTCCAATTTCATTCTTTTGATTTAGCGTAGCTGAAGATGAGCGAAAAGAAAATATTCATTGTAGGGGCAGGTCTTTCAGGACTAATTGCAGCCCTAGAACTCGAAAAAGCAGGTTTTGAGCCGGTGATTTTGGAGGCTTCAGATCGTGTAGGCGGAAGAATGAAAACCGACGAAGTAGAAGGCTTCCTCTTGGATCATGGATTTCAAGTGTTGAACACTGCTTACCCTGAAGCGAAAAGGTATCTTGATTTAACAGCCTTGCAGCTTAAAAATTTTGATCCGGGTGCTATAATTTTTGAAGGGAAGGACTCCTATATTTTAACGGATCCGATTCGAAATCCACTCAAATTATTTGGAATGGCTGTTTCAAGAGTGGGTTCCTTTTTGGATAAGGTCAAGGTGTTTACCCTCACGCAAGAATTGAAAAAGAAGAGCAATGAGGAGATTTTTGATGAACCCTCTTTGCCCACACATCAATATTTGAAAAACTACGGATTTTCGGATGCCATTATCACCAATTTTTTCACTCCTTTTTTTAGAGGAATATTTTTGGAAAAAAATCTTGAAACCAGCTCACGAATGTTTGAGTTTGTGTTTAAAATGTTTTCCCAAGGCTATGCCGCA
>CAMDEU010000126.1 GCA_945897085.1 Spirosoma fluviale
CTGGATAGCAAACGGATGGCCGAAGGAAAGCAATTCATTGAAGACTACTACACTCAAAAAATGGGAAGTCCTTATTTGGATGTGAAGCAAGTGGGAGACTACCGAGACTTGTTTAAAAGCAAGGATATAGATGCAGTGATTATTTCTACCCCAGACCACTGGCATTCACAGCCCGCCATGGAGGCGGCTCTGGCAGGCAAACACGTGTACCTCCAGAAACCAACCTCCTTGACCATCCATGAAGGAAGGCAATTGGTAGAGGTGATTAAAAAAACTGGCGTTCTCCTACAATTAGGAACGCAACAGCGCTCTAGTGAGCAGTTTCGCTTGGCAGCTGAATTGGTAAGAAATGGGAGAATTGGCAAGCTTCATACGGTTCGAATAGGCTTACCGGGTGATCCTTCTGGCCCTGAAGCACCTGCTATGCCTGTGCCTGCCAATTTGAATTTTGACATGTGGCTAGGCTCCACTCCGGAAGTTCCCTACACCGAAATAGGCGTGCATCCCCAAAACGACTACGGTAGACCAGGATGGCTGCGCCACGAAAATTACGGTGCGGGCATGATTACCGGATGGGGGCAGCATCATTTCGATTCTGCTGCCTGGGGCATGAATACCGAGTTGGTGGGCCCTCAGTATATTGAGGCCGTAGCCGAATTTCCTAGGTCTGGACTATGGAATGTCCATGGTGACTTTATGGTGAAGGCCACCTACGACAATGGCGTGGTCATGCTCACCTCAGGAACCTACCCCAATGGGATTCGATACGAAGGAACGGAGGGATGGATTTGGGTTTCAAGAGGAAGCTATGTGGCTTCCACATCGGATCCAGTGGCTCAAGGGGATAGTTTGAAGGCTTTGGACGCTTCTGATCCCAAACTATTGCAAACCGTTTTTGGAGAGAATGAATTGCGGTTTACCCGTAGTTCTTCTCATCATGGCAACTGGCTGGATGCCATCCAAGGAAAAGCAGCCTTGCTATCTCCAGTAGAAATTGGACATCGATCCTGTTCGGTCTGCCTGATAAGCCACGTTGCAATGAAGTTGGGCCGGAAGCTGGAATGGAATTCTGCTACAGAAGAGTTTGTCAACGACCCTGAAGCAAATACCTACCTAAGCAGAACCCAAAGAAGACCTTGGGGCACAGACCTAGTTTTAGCCAATAGTTAATCGTCAACAGCTGACCGACCACAGTCCACAGCAAATTATCTTTCCCTTCAAACCTTATTTTTCTTTGTTTAGGGGTAAAAAAGAGGATAATCCATTAAAAAATCGAACCAACTCATGTTGCCCAATTATTTGCGTTTTCTGATTTTTATGGCCTTTCTGGGCTTATCCTGTAGTACCAAAGAAGTAACAAAAATGACGATCAGTCCAGAGGAAAAAATAAAGTTCATGACCTTGGACCCTGGGCATTTTCATGCCGCCTTGGTCTACAAATCTATGTATCCTGAAGTGGATTCTACGCTGCATGTATTTGCACCAGAAGGCGCTGAACTGAAGGATCATCTGGCACGAATTCGAGGCTATAATAGCCGTACTGAGTCTCCTACAGCCTGGAAAATCAAGGGATATACCGGAGCAGATTATTTGGAGCAAATGCTTGCTCAAAAGCGAGGAAATGTGCTTGTAGTCGCTGGAAAGAACGATCAAAAAATAGAGTACATTCTTGAGGCGATTCGTCAAGGGATCCATGTGTATGCAGACAAGCCATTAGTGATCGATGCAATAGGCTATCAAAAACTTCAATTGGCCTACCAAATGGCCGAGCAAAAGAAGGTGCTACTGCTTGACATGATGACCGAGCGATTTGAAATCACGACACTTCTTCAGCGGGAGATGTCTATGATCCCAGAGGTCTTTGGGGAGTTGGAAAACGGCACTGCTGCAGATCCAGCGATCACCAAGGAGTCGGTGCATCACTTTTATAAATCTGTTTCGGGTGTTCCCTTGGTGCGACCCGACTGGTTTTTTGATGTTGAAAAAGAAGGAACAGGAATCGTCGATGTGACTACGCATCTCGTGGATTTAATCCAATGGGAAGCTTTTCCCAATCAGGTGCTCAATACCACAGACATCCAGGTTTATGACTCCAAGATATGGCCTACGGCCTTAAATTTGAGTCAATTTACCCAAGCTACCCAAAAGCCTATTTTCTCAGAGTCCTTGACCAAATACCTAAAGGGGGACAAGCTTGAGGTCTTTAGCAACGGAGAATTTCAGTATACCTTAAAAGGAAAGCATGCCAAGGTTCGGGTAGTATGGAATTTCCAAGCCCCAGAAGGAACTGGTGATACCCACTTCAGCATGATGCGTGGGACCAAAGCCAATTTGATCATTCGACAAGGCCAAGAGGAAGGCTACCGACCGGTGCTTTATGTAAAATTACTTCGTGGGGATTCCTTGCAATTGACTCAAGCGGTGAGGAATACGCTTCAAGAGCGTTATCCAGGCATTGATCTACAAGTCCTTCCTTCGGGTGAATTCAAAATTCTCGTTCCTGATAAGTATCACAAGGGGCACGAGGCACATTTTGCTCAGGTGACAGCCAAGTACTTGGACTACCTACGAAGCGGTACCTTGCCAGTTTGGGAAATACCCAACACGCTGACCAAGTATTTTACGACAACAAAAGCCTTGGAATTGGCAAGAAAATAAGGGTATTCAAACTTTCGATTGGCCAATGAGTTAGATTGGTATCCTCTCAGTTATGCGAAATTCTACCTCTACTCCAGCACAAAAAATCACAGTGGCCATTGCTGGCGCAGGAGGGTACATTGGGAGCTGGTTTATTGAGCAGTACAAAGAGACCTATCACTTGATCGGACTGAGCCGAGGAAAGGTCAAGTCTAATCCCTATCCTGAGGTGGAGTGGAGGCAGGTGGAATTGTATTCGATAACTTCCACCGCTGAAGCCCTGCGTGGCGTAGATGTCGCTATTTACCTTGTTCATTCCATGTCTGCCTCTACAAGATTGAATCAAGGGAGCTTTGAAGATATGGACCTTATCCTTGCAGACAACTTTAGTCGTGCAGCCGAGATTGCCGGAATCAAGCAAATCATTTACCTAGGCGGATTGATTCCTGATGAGCCGGAAGCACATCTTTCACGCCATTTGAAAAGTAGATTGGAAGTTGAGCAAACCCTTGGATCACGAACAGCAAAATTGACTGCTATAAGGGCTTCGATCATCGTTGGTCCAGGAGGTTCCAGTTTTGACATGATCAAAAATTTAGTTCAAAAACTACCCATTTTGATGTGTCCCAAGTGGACCAATTCCTTGACTCAGCCTATTGCATTGCGAGATACGTTGGATATTTTAGATAGCTGCATTGGTAATCCCCTGGTGTACAATCAGGTAATCGAAATAGGAAGTCCCGAGGTGATGAGTTACCGGGATATGCTTGCTCGAACAGCCAAGGTGATGGGGAAAAAGAGGATTATTTTTTCTGTTCCAGTGTTTTCCTTAGGATTTTCAAAATTTTGGGTAGGGTATTTTGGAAACACACCTCCACAGCTCGTATCCCCTTTAGTAGAAAGCTTGAAACATGAAATGGTTGTTAATCCAGCTCATGCATACAAAGAAAAAGAGATAGATTACCTTGGCTATGAAGCGTCCGTGGAGGTTGCTTTATCTACCACCCAAAGGCCTAAATTACCCAAATTTAAGTATAACAAGGGTTTGAAAAATACAGTTCGTTCCTTGCAGCGCATGACAAATCTGGGAAGGCACGATGCGCTTTGGGTAGCAGAACGCTATGCACTTTGGTTACCCAATTTTTTCCGATACATCATCCGAGGCAAATTAAGAGGCACGGAGGTCCTTGGATTTCATTTGCTATGGGGCAAGGCACCGATGCTAGAGCTTACACACGTACCCGATCGCAGCGATAGCCAAAGGCAATTGTTTTATATATCAGGAGGATGGCTGGTGAAACGGTATGACTATGGATGGCTAGAATTCCGAGAGGTTTTGGATAGCAAATACATCATTTCGGCTATTCATGAATTTGCACCGCGCTTGCCTTGGTTTATCTACATTAATACCCAAGCACAACTTCATCTCTGGGTAATGAGTCGTTTTCAAAAGTATCTTGAAAAAAAAGCTGATCTTTGATTTATTGATCACCGAATAGTACATCGAATTTAGTTTTTACGACTATGAAAACGTTATCTTTTGAAAATGGAGATCAGCTGCCCATTCTTGGACTAGGTACCTGGAAAAGTAAGCCAGGAGAAGTCCGAAAAGCAGTTTATTGGGCGATTGAAGCAGGATACAGACACCTTGATTGTGCTGCCATCTACCAAAACGAACGCGAAGTAGGGCAGGGGATAGCAGATGCATTTGCAGTAGGAATGGTCAAGCGTTCCGAACTTTTTGTTACTTCAAAGCTCTGGAATAATGCGCATCGATTTGAAGATGTGCGGCCTGCATTAGAAAAAACCCTGGACGATCTCCGATTAGATTACGTAGATCTTTACCTGGTTCACTGGCCCATCGCCTACAAGGCAGGAGTGGGTTTTGCTATGCAACGAGAAGAGTACTATACCTATCAGGATGTTCCTTTAGGTCAAACTTGGGAGGCCATGCAGGATCAGAATAAAAATGGACTTGCAAAACACATCGGTGTTTCCAACTTCAACCAAGCAAAGCTTGCGGAATTATTTACCTTGCCAGGACAGCGTCCAGAGATGAATCAAGTGGAACTTCATCCGTTTTTGCCACAGGATCAATTGGTAGCTTTTTGTAAAGAAAATGGTCTTTTGGTGACTGCCTATTCTCCTTTGGGTTCTCCAGATTCAAGAGCGGAAAAGCATCAACATGATCCCAAACTGCTGGAAGATGCCTTGGTGCGTGTCCTAGCTGAAAAGCATCA
>CAMDEU010000127.1 GCA_945897085.1 Spirosoma fluviale
CCTTTGGTAACAGAAGATTCAGATAATGATTTCATCCTTAAAGTGGATGGATCTCCAAGCTTGATGGGAACCATGAACTTTGGCTATCGAAAAATTCCGGAAGACGGAGGCTTTACCTGGAGAGTAAACTTGACTCCAATATTCAATAACAATGGCTTTTGGCCTTTATTTGCGGGAGTAGGTTTAGGGTACGCTTTTTAAAACCAAAGCGAGCAAATTCTACTTTTTCTGTGACTTCAGCAGGTGGATGGTCATTCTTTCTGCCTGTTTTTCCAGATCAATCCCCAGTTCATCACGGGTCACACGAACCACTTTTTCTCGCTCGGAGACAGGTAATTTAGTGTAGCCATACCAGGCTCCGAGAATCCCACCTGCCAAGGAAGCGGTAGTGTCGTTGTCTCGACCGTAGTTGGTGAGGAAGGTCAACGTTCCCATGAAGTCAAAATCAGTAAACAACATGGCAGTTAGCGCTTGTTGGTAGATTTCTCCAGCATGAAAAGGCATGTCTTGTTGCCTGCGATCCAACTCGGTGTAGGCATAAGTTAATGCGGTATTGTTCAAACTTAATCTAGAGGGGAGCGAATCCAATTTATTGGCTTCGCGAACGATATTCAGCGCATCCTTGAGCAATTTATGTGATGTTCTACCGACCAATCGGCTTTGAAAATAACCTGCTGGATCCAAGCGAAGAGTTGCCAAAATGCTGTCTTGACTTGCTTTTGGGGCCATCCCGGCGGCCGTCATGGCTGCAGCAAGGGCTGTCAAATCGCGGGCATAGCCAAGATCAAAAATTGAAAGTTTGTATGCTTCCTGGTAAGCTTTCTTAGGATTACCCGGAAAAAACGCGCCCAAAGTGGGCGCATATAAGAGTCCTGAACAGACCATTTCACCCCCATAAAATTTAGACAAGGAGTCTGCATAGCCTCCTAAATTATCTTCTAGGTAGGGTGAGGCTACTTTTGCCCACTCCGAAAGCCAGTTGGCTTCCTGAAGCGCATTTTCGTACGGCTCCACGTCGGTACCTTCGGTCTTTTTGAGTTTATCCAAACTACCCGTGTAGGTTTTTAAGATGTGTGACGCAAAGGCTTTGGAATCAAGAGACTCGGAATCTTGGCTGAGCAAATAGTCAACCGCTAGGCTTTTCCATCGGGTATCGTCCGTGGTGCCTCCTGCGGGTAAGTTTGCTTTCCAAATCCCTTCTGGCGAAACTTCGCGAACCATGGAGTCGAGCCCTTCCACAAATCCATATTCCAGTTGGATCGCTTCTCGAGTCCACATTTCCGTAGGTGCCCCCATGGCATCGCCGATGGCGGAACCAACCAGCATGCCCAAAACTTTATCGTAGAGTTCTGCCTCGGTTAACCCGAATTCGGTCATTGTATCCTTCGAAAAAGAGGTTGAAGCGCCTTCCTTCTCTTGTTGGGCACAAGAAAAAGATAGTACGGTAATAAAAATAAAGGCAAGCTTTTTCATTTAGGACAAAAGGTAAGTTCTTGCACGGGCAAGAAGTGAGTTTTTTTCATTTAAACTTAAAGAAACAGGCAATTGCGCAATTCCGATTAAGCGGCGAAGGAGTTCCACACCTCGATACTGCTGCACCAAAGACCAATCTAGGGGAAGGGTGTAGGTTTCCTGCACTAGTTTACTGAGCTGCTCGTCCTGCTGTGCTAGATCGAGATGTGCAAGAAATACACCAAGGTCAAATTCAGAATCTCCGAGACCTCCAAACTCGGGGTCAATGATTTTGATTCCGGAGAACACTTCTAGCCAGCTGCCTGGATAAAAATCTCCATGGATCAGGATTTTGCCTGTTTTGAGGTAGCGCTGTCCGAGTGAATGAATTTTTGCCTTGAGTACGGCGTCGCGCTTGTAGGGGAGGCTCGCTTCTTGTAATCCCAGCTGGATTTGGTCTAGGTCAAACCCATTTTCCTCCAAAAATGGAAATTCAAAAATATGCTCGTGATTTAAGGTACGCATGCCGTCCGTGTTGGGGAAATCGGCAACCTGTAGCTGATGAAGGTGCATCAAGTAGTGTACCAAACGAATAAGTTCATCGGGTTGAAGCTGCCGGACTCCCTCGTAAATTGAAAGGTAGTCGCTGCCTTCTCCTAGATCTTCCAAAAGCATCAGATGGTCTTTAGAATCGTAATGCAGTACTTTGGGAGATAGGGAAGCAAGGTAAGGGTCGGTGCTCAGGAGCTCCAGGAAACGGTGTTCAACCTCTATTCGTGAGATTGGAGCTAGAATTTGCGGGTATTTCCGAACATACGATTTGGACTGCTTGAGGATGTAGCTGCCTAGGTTGGTACGAATTCGAAGTACCAAGTTCATGTTACTCTCTCCGGGAATTGAAATGTGACTAATTTTTTCTCCTGACTTCCAAAAATCGAGGTTTTGGAGTAATTCGATGGGGGAATTTTGTTGGATATCGATCATTTTCTCACAAGTCGTCAAATTTAGCCTTTCCTTAGAAAGAAGTAGAAAGTTTGGTAAGAATATTAATATGATTATCCGCAATTATGCCAGTGTCTCAATAGGGATGTTAATTGTTCAAAGACCATGGGCCACGGCCCACAGGCTGTCAACGGTCCACAGCTCACTTAATTGATCCTCAATCCTTATTTACTTTGGTTTGTGGTGAAAAAGCGGATAATCAAAAATATTAGATAGGATTATCCGCAGTCCTACCAAAATCTAAACATATCTATTAACCATTAAGGATACTCGTTCAAAAAATTTTGAAATAGTAGTCCATTTTCTTGGCTAAACCCTGATATTTTAGGTAATTGACCTTTCAGAACCACCCAAAATAGCAAACAAATGAACGATTTCTCTTGGTTTAAATTTTATCCTTCGGCTGTTCCTCAAGAAGTAGATTGCACTGCCTATTCCAGCGTTACGGAGCTTTTTGAAGAAAGTGTCAAAAAATTTGGAGGTGCTGTAGCCTATGAATGCATGGGTAAAACTATGACTTTTCAGGAATTGGATCGCTTGAGTGCACAGTTTGCGAATTACTTGATTTATGATCTAAAGCTGAGCAAAGGCTCCCGAGTAGCCATTCAGATGCCTAATGTATTGCAGTATCCTGTAGCGATGTTTGGCGCCCTTCGAGCCGGGATGGTGGTAGTGAATACCAACCCACTTTATACACCCTCTGAAATGAAGCATCAATTCAATGATTCAGGGGCAGATGTGGTTGTGATTGTTGCCAATTTTGCTTCAAACTTGGAAAAGATTCGTTCAGATATTCAGGCCAAACATGTGATTCTTACCGAGTTAGGAGATTTGCTAGGTGGGTTGAAAGGTTCAATTGTGAATCTGGTAGTCAAGCATGTTAAAAAGATGGTACCAGCCTACCACTTGCCTGGAGCTGTTTCATTTAAAAAGGCTTTGTCTCTCGGAGCCAACCACAGTTTCAAGAAAGTTGCCAGCACTTTAGATGATCCTGCATTTCTTCAGTATACAGGAGGTACTACCGGCGTGTCCAAAGGGGCAGAATTGAGCCATGGAAATATTGTGGCCAATATGCAGCAGATTTCGGCCTGGATGAAGCCCAAGCTTGTGGAGAGTCAAGAAATTGTAATTACCGCTCTGCCGCTTTATCACATTTTTGCATTGACAGTGAACTGTCTTGCCATGTTGAAAATTGGTGCACATAATGTGCTGATTACCAATCCAAGAGATATGAAAGCTTTCATTGGAGATTTGGCTAAAAAACGATTTACGGTGATGACAGGAGTGAATACATTGTTCAACGGCTTATTGAATCAGGAGGCTTTTGGTAAATTGGATTTCTCAGGTTTGAAGATTGCGGTAGGAGGGGGAATGGCTGTACAAAAAGCTACTGCTGAAAAATGGAAAGCGGTAACAGGTGTGCCGCTTGCGGAGGGGTATGGCTTAACTGAAACTGCTCCTGTAGCTACTTGTAATCCCATCGATGGAACCGAACGAATTGGGACAATCGGAATGCCTCTACCGAATACCGAGGTGATGATTGCCGACGATGCAGGAAATCCGGTGCCTTTGGGTGAGCGGGGTGAGATTTTCATCAAGGGCCCGCAAGTCATGAAAGGATATTGGAATAGACCAGAGGAAACCGCTTTAGTGATGCAAGGCGATTGGTTCAAGTCGGGAGACATTGGAGTCATGGATGCAGATGGCTATACCAAGATTGTGGATCGTAAAAAAGAAATGATCCTTGTTTCTGGATTTAATGTCTATCCCAACGAGGTGGAGGATGCAATTGCTTCTTGTCTAGGTGTATTGGAAGTTGGTGTAATTGGAATGCCTGACGCCAAGTCTACGGAGAAGGTGGTGGCTTATGTAGTCAAAAAAGACCAAACACTGACGGAAGAAAAGGTGATTGCCTACTGCAAAGAGTTTTTGACGAATTACAAAGTTCCTAAGGAGGTCTTTTTTACGGACGAACTTCCAAAGACCAATGTGGGAAAGATTTTACGCCGAAAAATCAAAGAAGCGCACCTCGAAAAATTGGGCTTAGCTTAAAGGATTCCGACTTATTTCATTTAAAAACCGCGAATTCGCGGTTTTTTTTTGTTTTTTTGTGCTCCGATTTCCGTGCTTCACCCTTCCTAGATGGGGGAGCTTTATTAGTTTACCTTAATTTTTATGACTTGGCAACTGATTAAAGACGCCCTCCTAGGTAAGGAGCAAGATTTTACTCGTCTTCCATTGAAGACAGCCATTTTTATCCTTGCGCTACCCATGATCTTAGAAATGATGATGGAGTCTTCATTTGCCATTGTGGACCTATTTTTTGTGGCACAACTTGGGGAATACGCCATTGCGACGGTGGGATTGACCGAGTCGGTCATTGTGTTGACTTATGCGCTGGGTTTCGGCTTGAG
>CAMDEU010000128.1 GCA_945897085.1 Spirosoma fluviale
CCCTGGTCGCAGTGGGAATTTTTGGATTCCCTTCCCATGCTGCCATTTATTCGAAGAAGACATGAAAAATTGGAACGGCAAGTCTTGCAGCAAGCCGATGTAGTGGTTACTATCTCCCCAACCTTTCAGCGCGATTTGGAAAAGTTGGCCGGAAGAAAAGTGGATCTAGTCACCAATGGGTATGATCCTGCCGATATCCCAACTGATTTTCATCCTCGACCCAAGCTTGCAAAAAGACTACATCTAGTCTACACCGGAATCATCGACGCAATCCGTAATCCACTACCCTTGATGCAGGCGCTCAAGTTAGAATTTGAGTCTGGAGGGGAGGAAGTTTCTTGGACTTTTGTGGGCAAGGTAAGTGAGCAAGTGCAGCAGCAGGTACAGGCCAACCCTTGGCTTCAAGCCCATATTCACTTTGCTGGCTATGTCCCTCATCATCAGGTATTTGATTTTTATTCCAAGGCCGATGCCTTGGTATTGATTCTGACGGATACTAAAAATGCCAAAGGGAATATTCCAGGTAAACTTTTTGAATACCTAGCCACGGGAATTCCTGTGCTGGCTTTAGGAGATCCCAAGGGAGATAGTTCGGAGATCCTTAGTCAAGCAGGTGCTGGGGCAGTGCTTTCCCATGGGGATCAGCAATCGATGCGCCAAGCACTTCGCAGCCTCTATCAAACTGCCGGTGCACAGCAATCCGTAGGTTCCTTGGAAGCCTATTCCAGAAAAACCGGAAGCAGACAAGTAGCTGAGCTTTTGGATAGGGTAGCAAGTACTGAGAGCCAAGAAACGAGAGCCAAGAGATTAGACTAAATACTGCAGGGCTAGAAGGTCTGCTTCTGGCATAACTCCATGTTTCTTCACTTCTTTATTCTTCAATCGGCGTCCGGCGTTCGACATTAAAAAATAGTATAAAGTAGCAGGTAGCAAGTAGAACTCTATACGAAGTACCAATTACAATGTACCAAGATACTTTCTGAGTAGAATTCATGTCCTAATACGAATCCCTACTTCGAAATTCTTCAATCGGCGTTCAGCATTCGGGATTAATTTGAACCCGTATTTCGCCTGCCCGCCGCGGCGGGGGTACTTTGTACTTGGTACCTAGTACTTTGTACAAACTCAAGTATAACTAACTATTTTTTTTCTACTTTTCGGCATGACTAGTCCTTCCTCACTTCTGTTTGTAGCTGCCACACTTTGTTTGTCCGTGTTTTTTGCAAGTTGGCTCACCCGATTTTCATGGGGTAAGTCGGTAGGCACTCCCATTTTTGCGATTTTGATTTGCGCGATACTGTCCAATATTGGGTTGATTCCAAGTGCGATGGATGGCCATCCGATCTACGATGGAGTATTCACCTACATTGCGCCCTTGGGTATATTTATCGCCTTGCTCGAAGTAGATCTCAAAAGCTTGAAAAAAGCGGGGCTTCCACTTTTGCTCCTGTTTTTGCTGGGTTCTTTGGCCACTGTCATCGGGGTACTCACCGCCTGGGTACTAGTTCAACCGGCAGAAGCGATCGGTCCTTTGGCTCCAGCAGTGGCGGGCATGTATACAGGAACCTACATAGGTGGGTCAATCAACTTTAATGCAATTGCGCTGCATTACAAGGTCAATGAGGCAGGGACCTTATTTGCGGCAACTACCGTGGTAGACAATTTGGTGGGTACGCCCTGGATCATCGCTACCTTGATTTTGCCCAAATACTTACAAAAACTCTTCCCTCGGAAAAAAAATGAATCTGCAGCTAGTGGTGAAAAATCCCTATCACAGGAATCTATCTCCATTAGTTCTATATCCTCATTACTCGCATTAGCCTTTTTAGGGATGGCGGTTAGCAAGGCAGTGGTCATTTGGTTTCCCCAGGTGCCTGAAATCCTGGTGCTTACCTCCCTAGCCTTGGTCCTCGCCCAATTTCCTGCGGTACAGCATCTACGTGGAAAGCATACCATAGGCTACTTCTTAATCCTCCTATTTTTGGCAGTGGTAGGCACTCTTTGTGATTTGTCAGCCTTAGTAGAGGTAGGGGATCTGGCCTTTACCTTGATCTTGTTTGTGACTGTTTTGATTCTGGTTCATGGGCTCGTGATATTTGGAGTAGGAGCCCTTTTCAAAATGGATTGGGACATGATAGCGGTGGCTTCGCAAGCGAATATAGGTGGGACTACTACTGCTTTAGCCTCAGCGGAAAGTTTGCAACGCCCTGATCTGCTGATTCCTGGCATTCTTGTTGGAAGTTTGGGCAATGCCATTGGAACGTATATAGGATTTGCTGTTGCAAGCGGCTTGTTTTAACTTAGACGAACCCAAACGAACCACCCAACCTAAATTTTATGCAATCCAGTGTTTTAACCGAGCTTTTCTTGCCTTTTTCCCTAGCAGTCATCATGTTTGGAATGGGGCTTAGTTTGCGTGTAGAAGATTTCAAGCGAATTTTGATTTATCCCAAGGCGGTAGGAATTGGTTTGCTCAATCAGTTAATACTCTTGCCAGTGCTCGCTTTTGGAATTGCGAAAGCCTTCCAGCTCCCTCCTGAACTTGCAGTAGGTCTCATGATTTTGGCAGTTTGCCCAGGTGGAGCCACCTCCAATTTGATCACACACCTAGCCAAAGGAGATTCAGCACTATCCATCACGCTTACGGCATGTTCTTCCGTAATTACCGTGTTTACGATTCCTTTCTTGGTCAATTACTCGATTGGGTATTTTATTCCAGGAGGGGAGGCAAAGCAATTGGAAGTCGTGGGTACGGTAGTTTCTGTGCTCGTCATCACCATCATTCCAGTCGCGCTGGGGATGCTGGTTTTTGCAAAGGCACCGAAGTTAGCTTCAAAGTTGGACCTTCCTTTTCGGCGCATTTCTGCCATTTTCTTTGTAGCGATTGTACTTGCTGCAGTGCTGAAGGAAAAGGAAAACTTGGTTCGTTACTTTGTGGAGGCAGGCCCTGCAGCTCTGGCCTTGAATGTGGCCACCTTGGCCTTGAGTTTTGGGATAGCCAAATTTGTCAAGCTTCCTTTTCGCCAGGGTCTAACCATCGCGATTGAGTCGGGGATCCAAAATGGTACCTTGGGGATTACCATAGCCGCTACGCTACTGATGAATTCAGTGATGACCATTCCGTCTGCCATTTACAGTTTGATCATGTTTGGAACTGCTGCATTGGTCATCCTTTGGGGGAATAAGGTGGCGTCTGCTGGCAAAGCATCCACCTGATAGGAGCGAATGAAACCAATTTCGATTCTCGTTTTGGGTCTTCTTTTGCTTGGTTTTCAAGGGAAGCTCCTTGCTCAAAGTTATTTTGACGAGCGGGGCAAACGAATCCTGTATCCGGAATACGAGGAAAAGATCTTAAACGGCCCCTATTTTGGGGTTCCAGGAAAGCAATCAGGAGAGATGAGGCTCGTGCATCGAATGCCTGTAGGGCTTACCGATGCGCGCCTATTCTATGAGAAGCTAGGAAAAATGGATGCCTTTCAGGCAGGACAGCCTTTGGTTGTGATTTTTTATCCTGGCAAGGATGAATGCAATTCTGCTCGCAGCACCTCGGATCCTAAGACGCTCAAAAGTGATAACCTCGCGGTACTTAAGTATGTCAAAAAGCATGGTGCCACTGCTCCCGTATACCTCTACCAGCAGCCACATGGCTTAGAAAAATACGAGGGAATACAGGAATGGATTCCAGATCCTGAGGGAGTCTTTAGCCAGAACTTTTTTTCGTTTCCCTATCCCTGCAGAAGTTTTGTAGTGATCAGTCCAAGGGGGAATTACCGAGCTATTCTGGGAGAATTTCCTATTTCGCAGATTGATGTTGCCCTTAAAAAATTGTGATATGTCCCCTTCAACACCAGAGGTAATTTTGAGAAAGGCAGCGTTTAGTGATCTTTCTGGTTTGCTAGAAATAGCACAACTTTCTTTTGTGCAGGCTTTTACCGAAGGGAATAAATTAGAGAATGTGCAGGCTTATCTCTCCCAAGCCTTTACGCCAGTTCAGCTCGAAAAAGAATGGAGAAATCCTGCCTCCACTTTTTTGCTTGCTAGCTTGGAGGGGAAATTGGTCGGCTATACCAAGGTAAACCTGGTGGCTGCCCAAACCGACGTCCAAGACTCAGAGAGCTTGGAGGTGGCCCGTTTGTATACGGTGGAGGAAGTTTGGGGAAAGGGTGTAGGACAATTTCTTCTGGACGCAGCTATTGCATTTGCGAAAGAAAATGGCAAAACCTACATCTGGCTAGGAGTTTGGGAGCACAATGCCCGGGCCATCCGTTTTTACGAGAAAAATGGATTTCAGGCCTTTGGAAGCCATCCCTTTCCCTTTGGGGACGAAATCCAAACCGATTGGTTGATGCGGGTGGAGGTTTGAAGAAGAGAGTCTTCAAATTGCTACATCTTGCAGGGTAAATTGAGTCTTCCTATTTTTAAACAAAAAAATGAAGCGCTCTTTTCTAGTTTTGGTTCTGCTGCTGTCCCTTTGGACTGCAACTTTTTCTCAGGAAAAAGAGCCCATTGTCATCTTAATTTCCTTGGATGGTTTTCGCCACGATTATGTGGAGCGCTTTCAGCCAGAGAATCTGACTCGATTTATTGCGGAGGGAACGGCTGCCAAGGGCTTAATTCCTTCATTTCCTACCAAAACCTTTCCCAACCACTACACCATCGCCACAGGGATGCTTCCCGAGCACCATGGCTTGGTGGATAATTCCTTCTATGAACCCTTCAAGGACCAAGTGTTCACCATGGGCAATCGAGCCATTGTGCAGGATGGCTATTGGTATGGAGGGACACCGATCTGGGTGCTGGCAGAGCAAAACGGCATCAAGGCGGCGAGTTACTTTTTTGTAGGCAC
>CAMDEU010000129.1 GCA_945897085.1 Spirosoma fluviale
GGATCGGGCATACGACAAGGAGCTAAAGCAAATCGGCTACCAGGACAATAGCTACGAAAAAAAGGCTCGAGAAGCAGCAAATCGCTGGGATAAGGCTTGCCTGAAAGAGATGAGCAGCCGGGGCCTGCTGAAGTAAAGGAATACTTCAATCTTTAGTTTCAATTCCCCTTTGCGCCTTTGCGAGAAATAATAATCCGCCGCGGCGGACGCGCAAAGCCTCTGGAAGGCAGGTCGCAAAGTCCCAAAGGCATTTGAATGTCTCCCAAGGATGGCTGCTGAAAATCATTGAACCAAAATGCTGCTTTTTTCAACTCAAAATAGTAGATTAACATCACTAACCTTTTGGTCTTACAACACCATTTATTTTAGTCAAGCCAACTTTTAACACACTAAACCTTAGGTAAAAGGGTAGAAAAAATTTTAGACTGAGTAGGGTGGGATAACCCTTTTTCAGATTGAATTCAAACTAATTTTCAATGAGCAACTCGTTTTTAAAAAAGGTAGTTGGTGAGACCAATGAATATGAGCGTACCCCGATTCCAAGTGAAAGCCTGAAAGGAGGCAAAAGCTTTTTGGGAATGTATGCAGGCGAACATACCGCAGGGACAGAGTTTGTTATTGGCCCCTTATTCGTGGCACATGGCGTCTCGGCAGGAGATTTGATTTTTGGATTATTGATTGGTAATTTATTGGCGGTGCTGAGTTGGGGATTGATCACAGGACCAATTGCAGCCTCTAAGCGGCTCACCTTGTATTATCAGTTGGAGCGGATCGCTGGAAAAAATGTGGTACGCTGGTATAATCTGGTCAATTCCTTAATGTTCTGTTTTCTTGCCGGATCAATGATTGCAGTTTCAGCTACAGCTGTAGGGATTCCTTTTGACCTCGAGATGCCCACCCTAACGGACTGGTTGCCAAGGACGCCTGGCTGGATTCTGACCGTTCTATTGATGGGAGGAGTGATTACGCTAGTGGCTATTCAGGGATACTCCCAAGTATCCAAATTTGCAAATGTGATGTCTCCTTGGATGATATTGGTATTCTTTGCAGCAGCTATTGTGGGCTTGGCTCAACTGGGTGTGGGTTCATTCGAAAGTTTGATCAGCATTGCTCAAGAAGTGATTTGGAATGGAGTTCCACTTGCTGGCATGTCCAAATTTACGATTTGGCATATCATCTTTTTCGCCTGGTTTTGCAATATGGCCATGCACATTGGGATGTCTGACTTGACGATTCTTCGCTATGCAAAGTCTTGGACCTACGGATTTCATTCCTTTGCGGGAGTTTTTCTAGGACATTTTGTGGCCTGGATCGCATCCGGGATTCTCTATTCGGTATTTCTTCAGGCCGATTCCGATTCTCAGGAATTTGCCCCAGGAGCTATTGCATATGAGACCTTGGGCATTGCTGGGGCAGTTTGCGTGATAGTCGCGGGTTGGACTACAGCCAATCCTACAATTTATAGAGCTGGATTAGCACTGCAGGCGATTTTCCCAAAAGTTTCAACTTGGAAAATCACAGCTATTGTAGGCGGAATTACTAGTTTGGCTGCTTGTTTTCCTGCTTTGGTCATGAAACTGTTGGATTTTGTGGCATTGTATGGGCTACTGCTGATGCCGATGGGAGCAGTAATTTTTGCGGATTTTTATTTTTCCAAGAAAATGGGCTTCCAATCTGAAGCTGCGCTGAATTCCAAGTCTGATTTCAGTATTCCGGCTTTGCTGAGCTGGGTGTTAACCTTGGTATTCTGCTTGGGGTTGAATTTCTTTTATGGAATAGAAATTTTCTTTCTGGGACTACCAGGATGGTTTGTAGCGATTGCAATTTTCATTGTGCTTTCAAAAATAAAATACCCACTTTCTAAATCACTTCCGCTATGATATTTGATACGATAAAAAAAGTCCAACTTGGGATGAGAAGAAATTCTAAGGGCCTATTTAACTGTAAAAATCAACTGATAAACCCATGAAAATTCTAATGAAAATAGGGTCTTTCCTAAGCTTGGTGCTAACTATTGTGCCATCGATTATCTTTTTTGTTGGGAATTTAGAATTGAGTCAAATGAAAGGATATATGGGTATCGGTATGGTACTTTGGTTTGTGACGGCACCGTTTTGGATAAATAAACCCTCAAAAAGTGAGCAATTGTAATTTTCAAGATTAATAAATTCAATCTCCAGTTTTTTTGAAAAACTTGACCCTAGCTAAGTATTTACCATTTACATTCAACACTAACCTGTAACGATTACGCCAAATATGCCAACCGACTTCCACCAAAAATCCCTTTCCCTTCTATCGGAGCAGTTAAGCGCAAGGGGATTGGATACCAACTTTTTAATTCAAAAAATTGCGGCGTTTCAGATTGCCGTTCCTTCTTGGGCTTTGGGTGCTGGAGGAACGAGGTTTGGTCGATTTTTGATAGGAGGTGAACCAAGAAATCTCGAAGAAAAACTGGAGGATATTGGGCTTTTGGCCAAGCTAACCAAGCGGACGGATGCGGTCTCACTCCATATTCCCTGGGATATCCCTCAAGACGTTCAGTTGATTAAGCAAAAGGCTGCCGATCTCCACATCAGATTTGATGCCATGAATTCAAATACTTTTCAAGATTATGGTCAGCCATTGACTTATAAAATGGGCTCGCTAAGCAATGCAGATTCAGACATTCGAAAGCAGGCGGTGGAGCATAATCTTTTAGTGATAGAAGTAGGGAAAGAATTGGGTAGCAAAGGGCTTACGGTTTGGCTGCCAGATGGAAGTAACTTTCCCGGTCAGGCCCATATCAGAAAGGCACTTCAATGGACTACCGAATCACTTCAGGAGATATACGCCTGCTTACCAGCGGATTGGAAGCTTTTATTGGAGTACAAGCCCTACGAACCTAATTTTTACCATACCGTGATTCCGGATTGGGGTACATCAGCGCTGATTTGCCGGCAGCTCGGAGAGCGGGCGAAGGTTTTGGTGGATTTGGGTCACCACCTCCCCAATACCAATATCGAACAGATTGTGGCGACGCTGATGCATCAGAACATGTTGGCAGGATTTCACTTCAATGACAGTAAATACGGAGATGATGATTTGAGCACTGGAAGCATCAAACCCTATCAGTTGTTTTTGATTTTCTGTGAACTGACCAATGGCGCTGAAGAAAAGGCTCAGGCTTGGGAAAGTATTTCTTGGATGATTGATGCCAGCCATAACACCAAAGACCCCTTGGAAGACTTAATCCAGGCCTTGGAGTCTATTTCACAGGCTTTCGCTAAATCGCTTTTAATAGATCGTAAAAAACTAAATCAATGTCAGTTGGAAGGAGATGTGGTTGGGGCACAAGAAGTACTTCAAGATGCATTTTTAACTGATGTGAGATCCTTGGTCAGAGAAGCTAGAATTCAAAGTGGCGGGGAAGGGGATCCTCTGGATTATTATAGAAGCGAAAAGATTAGAGAAAAGCGAATCCTTCAACGGGGAAAAAATGCGCAAGCAAGTGGCTTGTGATTAGGTAATAGCCTAAAAAATGTAATCCGATATACTTAACTTTTTGCATTCTAGGCGGCTATTTAAACCACTTAAAGTTAGGAATAGGGCTCAAAAAATTCCTCCTGGAAAGAAATTTCACTTAACTAGACTTGTCTGCTTTTTTGAAAACTTCAAAACTCGATTCTTTTTTATATTCAGTTTCAGGCTGCTTTTCTAGTCCGATTTTCATGTCCAGCTTTCCATTGTACTTGCCGCCCATTTCGATTACGAGATTTTCAGTTTTTACATCCCCGTTGATATTTCCGGTTTCTTTAATTTCCAGGTGCTTCACCCGCAAATTCCCATTTACAGTACCGAAAATAATTGCTGTTTCGGTCTCGATATTTCCCTTTACAATTCCTTTCACACCTAGAATGATTCCTTTTTTGATCGCGATATCACCCGTGACTTTGCCTTCGATTCTCGCAGTGCTTTTGCTTTTGATATTTCCCTCACACTCAAAATCTTCACCCAAAATGGTGAGAATTTCTTCCTGATTTAAGCTAGTAATTGGCGATTTTGTGCTTTTATTGAACATGCTAATTGAGGTTTATAAATGTTTTCGGATTTATTTTTTTATTGTTTCTAAGGATCTCATAGTGGAGGTGTGGCCCCGTGGAGCGGCCGGTCGAACCTACCTTGCCAATAAAAGTACTGGCTTTTATTTCCTGTCCCTCTTTTACTAAAATTTCAGAAAGGTGTGCGTAATAGGTTTGATATTCTTCCCCATGACTGATGATGATCAAGTTTCCATAGTCTCCACGGTAACCAGCAAAAACCACTTTTCCTTCAGCAGTACATTTGACGGGCCTTCCATAAGGTGCACTGATGTCTAAGCCTTTATGGCTTTCCCCTCCGCCTTCTCCAAATGGATTGGACCTGAAGCCAAAGCTTGAGGTAACCTGCCCATCGAGGGGAGAACCAAAGGGCGTGCTAGCGATTTCTTGTTTGAATTCTTCAATGTATTGTTCGAATTGCCTGTTGTCGTCCAGGTCTAATGGGGAGCTTATTTTTGGGACTAGCTCCACATTTTTTTGATTCGATTTCTGAAGCCCTTTGCTAACTAGCAACTTATTTACCTCAGTGATTTGTTGGGTGATAAAGTCATATTGCCTCGATAGCTCCTGCGAAAAAGTTTTATTCCGTTCATTTTGAGCATGGATTTCATTCTGCTGTTCCATGAAATACATTTTTGTGATCAGAATAAATGAATAGACTCCCAAGCCCAAAAATAGGAGCGCGCTTACAGAAATAAATTTCCAGTATTTCAGGAAAAAGGTAGGAATTA
>CAMDEU010000130.1 GCA_945897085.1 Spirosoma fluviale
AAACCAAGTCCCGCTTAATATCTGGGTCTTGGACTTTAGAAAGGGATTTTTTCAACAATTCCGGAGTCAATTGCATGGCTTTTGTAATTTTTTTGCAAGTTAGGTCAAGAATGTGTCTTAGAAAAACCTGAACTTGTATTTTACCCCTCAAGTACCATTGATTTTCTTCTGTTCTAAGAGGCTCAATTTCCCGTCGGAGTCCTTACCTTTGGTTCCTTAATTCAATCTATGTCCATCAGTAAACTGACCACCGACAAAGTAAAAGAACGCGTTGACATCGTCGAAGTGATTGGGGATTATTTGCCTTTGAAGAAAAAAGGACAAAATATGTGGGCCTGCTGTCCCTTTCACGGAGAAAAAACACCTTCTTTTTCCTTGTCGCCAGCAAAACAAATTTACAAGTGCTTTGGCTGCGGTAAGGCAGGAGACCCCATCCAATTTGTCATGGATATCGAAGGAATCGGTTTCCAAGAAGCCATCCGCCAGCTCGCTGGCAAGTATGGAATTGAGGTTGAAGAGGAGGTTAATCTTAGCCCAGAGCAAAATCTAGAGCAAAGTGAGCGGGAAAGCCTATTTATTGCAGTTAATTTTGCCAAGGAATTTTTTGTTAAAAACTTAGAGACTGACGAAGGAAAGTCCATCGGGCTGAGTTATTTCAAGGAGCGAGGATTTACCCCTCAAATCATCCAGAAATTTGATTTGGGATATGCCTTGGATGGCTGGGATCATTTTATCAAAGCGGCAAAAACGGCTGGATACCAAGAAGATATTCTCCTAAAGGCGGGTTTGATTTTGCAGAAAGAGGGGGATACGGAACGCCTCTACGACCGCTTTCGAAATCGGGTTACCTTCACCATTCATAATGTTAGCGGCAAAGCCATCGGATTTGGAGCTCGCATCCTGACTAAGGATAAAAATCAACCCAAATACATCAACTCACCTGAAACTCCGATTTACCATAAGAGTGATGTACTCTATGGATTGTTTCAGGCCAAAAAAGCGATTCGAGATCAGGACAACTGCTTCTTGGTCGAAGGCTACACTGATGTGGTTTCATTGCACCTCTCTGGTATTGAAAATGTGGTTGCCTCTTCGGGTACCTCGCTGACCGATGGGCAGATCAAGTTGATCCGACGATTTACCAACCAGGTTACCGTACTCTATGACGGCGATTCAGCAGGAATAAAAGCCTCCTTGCGAGGGATAGATCTCTTGCTGGAAGGTGGTCTAAATGTAAAAGCAGTTGTATTTCCCGAAGGAGAAGATCCGGATAGCTACTCTAGAAAGGTGGGCACTCAAGCTTTTCAAGATTACCTCAAAGAAAATAGCCGAGATTTTATTGGATTCAAAATCAGCCTTTATCAAGACGAAATTGATAAGGACCCTATCCGAAAAGCCGGAATAATTCGCGAGGTGGTGCAGAGCATTGGCAAAATACCCGACCCGATCATCCGTTCGGTATATGCAAAGGAAGCCTCAGGACTTTTGGGTATCGAAGAAGATATTCTACATGCGGAACTCAATAAAATTCTACTAAAAACTCAAAAGGAACAATTTGAGCGAGCCAAAGAGGAAAAAGCAATTGAAGATAGCATCGAACAGCTCCTTCCACTTCCTGAAGAGACCAGTGCAGCCGATAACCTGCTGCTGCAAGAGCGTGAGATGCTGCGGCTTCTACTGAACTATGGCGGTCAAAAATTAGACGTTCAAGAACTTCACTTTTGCCAGTACATCCTTACTGAAATTGAGGGCGTTAGTTTTCAGACACCTGTTTACCAAAAAATGATTCAACTCTACCGAGACCGTATTTCTTTGGGTCAGGTGCCATCTGATGAGTTGTTTCTGAATCATGGGGATGCTGAGATCAGGCAAGAGGCCATTGCCATGATTACACAAAGGCATGAGGTCTCTACCAATTGGAAGGATAAATTTCAGATTTTTGTGGCCCTAGAATCCGATGATTTGGCCGATACAGCTTTTAAGTCCATTTTACGACTTAAGCGTAGGCTTCTCCAGAAAATGATGGAAGAAGCGATAGCGAAAATTAAAGAAGCCGAGCAGCAGCAATCGGAAGTAGAAAAGGTTAACGAATTGTTGGAGATGTATCTGGAGCTAAAAAAATTAAAACTCAAGATTGACAAGGAACTAGGAATTGTGATTGGATAATCCAAACTTTTTTTGGCTGCTTCCAGTTTTGTAGACAAACAGGCTACATTTGTAACCTAAACCTTCTTTTTAATACCCCAATTTGTGGAAAATTACACCCTAGATCCCATTGAAGATGCCATTGAGGCAATTAAAAACGGTGATGTCATCATCGTTGTAGATGACGAGGACCGTGAAAATGAAGGCGATTTTGTGTGTGCTGCAGAAAAAGTTACGCCCGAAATTATCAACTTCATGGCCACACATGGTCGTGGACTGATCTGTGCCCCTTTGATTGAAGATCGCTGTGAGCAGCTAGGCTTAGACCTGATGGTAGGGAGCAATACAGCGGTATTTGAAACTCCTTTTACAGTGTCTGTGGACTTGATTGGACATGGGTGTACCACGGGAATTTCTGCTTCAGACCGTGCAAAAACTATCCAAGCCTTAGTAGATGATCGCATTCATCCCGATGAACTTGGTAAGCCAGGACATATATTTCCGCTGAAAGCAAAAAGAGGCGGTGTTTTACGAAGAGCAGGCCATACCGAAGCAGCAATTGATTTTTCAAGGTTGGCAGGACTTCAGCCAGCTGGCGTTCTTGTAGAAATCATGAATGAAGATGGAACGATGGCACGTCTGGATGACTTGTTCAAGGTTCGTGAAAAGTTTCAGATGAAATTGGTATCAATCAAGGATTTGATTGCTTACCGTTTGAAGAATGAGTCCCTGATTACCAAAGAAATTGATGTGGATATGCCCACTGCTTGGGGAAATTTTGATTTGATCGCCTACCGACAAACCAATACCCAAGAAGTTCATTTGGCCTTGATCAAGGGAGCTTGGGAGAAGGACGAACCTATTTTGGTTCGAGTCCATTCCTCTTGCGCAACAGGAGATATTTTCGGTTCCTGCAGATGTGACTGTGGTTCTCAATTGCATGCTGCCATGGAGCGCGTCGAACAAGAAGGCAAAGGGGTGATTTTGTACATGAACCAAGAAGGAAGGGGCATTGGCTTGATTAATAAGTTAAAAGCCTATAAACTTCAAGAGCAGGGTATGGATACTGTGCAGGCCAACTTGGCCCTTGGATTACCTATGGATGGAAGAGATTATGGGGTGGGTGCTCAAATCCTTCGGGATCTGAATATTTCTAAGATTCGTTTGATCTCTAATAACCCTCAAAAACGAGTGGGATTACTTGGATACGGTCTTGAGATCGTGGAACAAATTCCCATCGAGATTCAACCCAACCCTCATAATGAAAAATACCTGCAAACTAAGCGGGATAAAATGGGGCATACTATTTTAAAATAATTAAGTCGGGCAAGTGCTGCTTGGTTTTAAAACCTGCAGACATCACTCCCGTTTGTATACCTTATGCTACGACTAAAACTATACGTATTCTTGTTGATGGTAAGCTTGAGCGTCCAAAGCTGGGCTCAAACTAGAAATCAATTTCCTTCTCAAATTTGGCATAAGGGTACCTTGAATTTGACTGATGGAAGTTCGGTGAATGGCTCGGTAAAATACGATTTGGAAACCAACTTAGTTCAACTTCAAGCGGAGACGGTGATCACCTTTACCGCCTCCAATGTAACCAGTTTCGAGCTTTATGATGAGATCTATGGGGGTATTCGGAAGTTCTACAGTCTTCCGTATGGCTTGAATGGTGACTACGAAACTCCTGTATTTTTTGAGGTACTTACCCAAGGAGAATACATTGCTTTGCTGTGTCGTGAATACATTGCTACTGACACTAGAGGAATGAATAACTGGGCAGGCATGGGTATGAATCCTTTTTGGGGCCCACAAAATTCAGCTGGTTTCCGATTGGCTTTTACCTATTACTTTTTGAAAAATGGGCGCATGGAGCGTTACAGTGGTAAGAAAAAAGAATTGTTTGACTTATTACCAGGTTACCAGGAGGAGTTGGAGCTGTACATGCGAAAAAATCGCCTTGAGCACGACCAGCGTGGAGATCTACTTCGGATAACTGCCTTTTACAACGACTTAAAAAACAATTAAGCATGTCAAGACCCTTGATTCTAGTCTCCAATGACGATGGCATCACCTCCAAAGGAATCCGCGTATTGGTATCTGTCATGAAAAAATTGGGAGACGTGGTGGTAGTAGCCCCCGATAGCCCCCAATCGGGAATGGGACATGCCATTACCATTGGGCAAACCTTGAGGCTTTACGAGGAGGATATTTTTGAAGATGTATTGGCATACAAGTCTAGCGGTACACCTGCCGATTGTGTCAAGCTTGCCAAGCACCATGTGCTGAAGGACCGAAAGCCTGATTTGGTTGTTAGCGGGATCAATCATGGTTCAAATACCTCCATTTCTGTACTCTACTCTGGGACTATGTCCGCAGCCATCGAGGGTGCCTTAGAGGGGTTTCCATCGATTGGATTTAGCCTTTGTGATTTTTCATCGAAGGCAGACTTTTCCCATGTGGAGGAATGGGTAGAGAAAATTGCTCGGCAAGTCTTGGAAAATGGCATCCCCAAAGGAATTGCTTTGAATGTTAATTTTCCTCCCAAGCGGAACGAGGAGATTCGGGGAGTAAAGATCTGCAGGCAGGCGGATGCAAAATGGCA
>CAMDEU010000131.1 GCA_945897085.1 Spirosoma fluviale
TTGTGGCAAGAAGAATTGGGCAAGTTAAAATCTAGTCCCTATTTTGATTACCGTGACATTGCTGTTCATGAGGCGCTGACTCAGTTTATGAATGTGCTCTCCCGACGAATCAAAGTGGAGCGTCACCACCTCGAAGGCATGTTGGCTGATGCGGTGCGAGATGCAATTCAAGTGGCTACAGATCCCCTCAACTTCTATCAATTAGAGTTAGAAAAAGCTCCGGCTGGTAAAATCAACGCCTACCTCAAGGAAAATAAAAAGTACTTCAAATGGAATGAAAAGCTAGTAACAGGGCTAATTGATAAAACAGGGATTGGTTTAGACTTGGAAAGCTATCATCAGGCTATTTTGGCCAACTTTCAGTCTCTTAAAATGAGCTTGGATTCTCCGCAAGAGCTACTAGCTACCTTGGGAGGCACCTTAGTTTTTGACTTAGGTACGTATTTAGGAAAAGCTGAGGATCTAATTGAAGAAAGTGAAGATCCCAAAATCCTTGAATCTGAAGAAGAGTTGCCTGATTTTGAACTGGAAAAAATAACTGAAGACGATGTTCTAATCGAACTACCTGAAGAACAGGTTCAAACCCCTCAAGCAGAAAAAATAGAAACCTACTCGAAGGAGCCTTCTGGAAACGGATTAGACGCGGCTCATTTGAAGGCATTGTTTGCTACAGAAACCTATAAAGGCATGAAAGGGATCTTGGGCGAGCTGGCGGATAGCCTAGCCCTAAATCAACGCTTTATGTTTACCAAAGAATTGTTTGATGGCAATGCCGACTTGCTTCGCCATGCTTTAAAATCTGTGGATGGGCTGAGTACCTTTGAAGAGGCAGTGGACCTGATTAATGCTCGATTTGTATTTGAGCTAGGCTGGGATATCGAATCCGAAGAGGTCCGTGAATTTATGCAGCAAGTCTATCGGAAGTTTGTTCAGTAAGCTCCCTTCAAAAAAAAGAGCGGTAAGGAATTCTTACCGCTCTTTTTTTTAGCTTATTCTTCCTAGCTGGGAGGCACGGGAAGAATCTAACTTAATGAAGATAAATAGCAAGACCGTAAAGGACCAAAGGGATGATCCTCCATAACTGAAAAAGGGGAGCGGAATCCCCACCACAGGAAAGAGGCCTACGGTCATGGAGATGTTCACTACAAAATGGAAAAGAAGGATAGAGATTACTCCATATCCATAGATTCGAGAAAATCGAGTTTTTTGTCTTTCCGCCATGATGACAAGACGATAAAGCAGGCCTACGAATAAGCCAATCACGACCAAACTTCCTATCCAACCAAACTCTTCTCCAAGGGTACAAAAGATAAAGTCAGTGTCTTGCTCGGGGACGAAGTCAAACTTGGTTTGTGTTCCTTCAAGATATCCCTTTCCAAAAAAGCCGCCAGATCCAATGGCGATTTTTGATTGGGTGACGTTCCAGCCCACGCCGAGGGGATCAAGGTCAGGATTGAAAAGCACCATAACTCGATTTTGCTGGTGGGGAGGGAGCTGGGACACCACAAAATCAAGGGAATAGATGTAGGCAATCAGTCCAATTCCAATTAAGGAGAAGGCGAGTATGCGCTGCCAAGATTTTTTGCCCAAGTAAATCAATCCTCCCACAACCAAGATGATTATTGCCGCCAGGTAAAGGTTGTTGTCTACACCCAAGGCAAGAAGTGTGATGCCTACTGATCCAATGCCCAATCCATAGTACCATTGCGGAAGACCTTCTCTGTAAAACATGATTAGCAAAGAAAAGTAGACCATAGCGGTACCCGTATCGGGCTGCAACAAGATCAAGATTATTGGAATCAAAAGGACTCCAAAGGCAATGGCTTGGTAGTTTCGTTTACTCAGGTCAAAAGTTGGTCGTTCCATGACCTTGGCTAAGGCCAAGGCGGTGGCAAATTTTGCAAATTCACCTGGTTGAATGCGGAATTCCCCAATGCCAATAGATAGAATCTGTCCATTGACCTCCTTCCCGAAAATTGGGGTAACGATCAGAATGAGAAGAAAGATGAGGTAGATGACCAAGGATAGCTTTTCGAAAAAGCGGTAGTCAGCCACCATAATCAACGTAATCAGACCGATGGCCGTGCCAATCCAAACTAGCTGCTTTCCAGAGCTGATGGAAAGATCAAAGATGCTCTTTTCCACTTGACTGTCGTAAACGACTGCATAGATGTTGAACCAGCCAATGGTGACTAGTGCAAAGTAGATGGAAACTGCGATCCAGTCGACTCGATTGATTTGAACCTCGGACTCTTTCATTTAATAAATAAAATTACCTGCAATCACATACTCTTGTAGTTCAGGTCGGGAGATGGTGCGTCTAATGTATTTTTCGATCATCAAGGAAGCTGTACTAGCGGCTGCTCTTCCTCCCCAACCTGCATTTTCCACATAGACCGCAATGGCAATTTTTGGATTGTCTTTAGGTGCAAATGCGATAAAAACGGAGTGGTCTTCTCCATGTGGGTTTTGTGCAGTCCCTGTTTTTCCAGCAATCACGAGATCGGTCATTACCGCTCTGGCAGAAGTACCATAGATGGCTTCTACCATGGCATCCTGAATTAGGTCAAAGTGTCGGGCATCAATTCCTACTGAAATTTTTTCTTGGAATTTAGCAGGAATTTTTTTCGGATTTCCATCGATGGCTTTCACCAAATGCGGGGTATAATAATATCCTTTATTTGCAAAAATAGCGGCAAGATTAGCCATCTGGAGCGGAGTTACTTGCATCTCCCCTTGACCTATGGATAGGGAATAGATGGTGGAGTATTTCCAATGCCCTGCACCATAGATGCGGTCATAGAGTTTGCTAGATGGAATGTCTCCGCCCTTTTCCCCGCTCACATCTATACCTAGGGGTGCACCTAACCCAAATTTCAAGACACTTTCTCGCCAGGCATTTAACCCGATTTCGGTGTCTTTGAAGGTATTAGAGGATACCTCCCGGTTGATAATCTGACGAAAAGCTTGGTGGTAATAGGGATTACAAGAATTCCGAATGGCGCCAAACAAATTTACTGGGTTGGGGTGATTGTGGCAGGCCACTAAAGACTTGTTGCAGGCAAAAGTGGAATTTGGAGTCAGGACGCCTTCCTGCAGTCCAATTAAGCTCTGTACGATCTTGAAGATAGATCCAGGAGGATAAACAGCCATAATGGGTCTATTGAAAAGCGGCTTGGAGCTATCTTTATTTAGCTTGCTATACGTTTTCCCAAACTCAGCCCCAGTCAATTGATTTGGATCGTAAAATGGGGCAGATATCATGGCCAAAATCTCCCCGGTTTTAGGTTCAATCGCTACCACGGAGCCTGTTTTGCCATTCAAAAGCAATTCTCCGTAACGCTGGAGCTCTAGGTCAATGGTGGAGGTAAGGTTTTTGCCTGCAATGGAAATGGTGTCGTATTCTCCTTCTTTAAATGGTCCTTTATCTACCCCACGGACATTGACCATTTTGTACTTCACTCCTTTTTTTCCACGCAATTCATTTTCATAGTATTTTTCTAAGCCACTTAGCCCTACATAATCTCCTTGCGAATAATACCCTACCGTATCTCTTTCAAGTTGGCCTCCATTAATCTCTCCAATATACCCTAATGCGTGTGCCGCTGTAGCACTTGGATAAGACCTGACGGATCGGGTAAGAATAAATAAGCCAGGATAGTCTACCAAAAAGTCTTGAATACGTGCAAAATCCCGTGTGGAGAGCTGCTTGATTAAGGGAGAAGGCTTTACTTTGGAGTAGTTTTTTGCTGCTGTAAATCCTTCGATTAACGCTTCTTTACTGATTCGAAAGAGTTCGCAAAATTTTGTAGTGTCGCCCACATGGAATTCTCTTGGGACCACCATCAAATCAAAGATAGGGTTGTTGAATACCATCAATTTCCCCGAACGATCATAGACCAAGCCTCGGTAAGGGTGGTCGACGATTCGTTGGATAGCATTGCTTTCTGCTCTTTTTAGGAAGCTGTCATCTAGAACCTGGATTGCAAAAAGCTTGACAAGCAAGATTCCGCTTACTAAAAATATGACCAATAGGATGACAGCAGGACGTTGGTCTCTCATCAAATACCTCGTTTACGACTGAAGAACATCAACTGTACCACTAGGGTAAGCAGCAGCGTGAATAGCGAGGAAAAGAAGCTTTTACTTAGTATTCCAAAAAAGCCTCCAGTGCCCCATTGGTCTGCAATAAAAAAGACAAGTGAATACACAAAGAGGAGAGGGAAGGCATAGCTGATGTAGCGACCAAATCCTATCTGACCGAGACTAGGTTCTTCCGCTTCATCAAAGCCTCCTGTGGGGCTTGCTGCTTTTAGCCAAATAGGCTTCAGAAATGCAAATAAAGTCGCTGCAGCCGTGTGCATACCAATCGTTTCAAAGAATATATCCAAGATAAAACCAATGCAAAATGCAATCAACATCAATGGAATGGTGCGAACAGTGCTTGGCAAAATCAATAGACCAAGAAGGTACAAAAACCCAAAGGCATGCCCAAAGACGGCAAGATTTCTTAGAAATAGAATCTGAACCAATCCTAAAATCAGAATCAAGGAGCCGTACGATATCAGGTTTCTAATATTCATTGGTCAAATCGGATTGGCGGTAAAGGGAATCAAGTTCTTGGAACTGGGTGTTTTCCACCAAATAGACGTAGGTTAATTTAGTAAAATCAGTGCTTAATTTTACAGTAAGTGCTAAATAATTGGGATCCTTTTTGTTGACTTCTACTTTTGAAATTT
>CAMDEU010000132.1 GCA_945897085.1 Spirosoma fluviale
TGCGATTAAGCAAGTCTAAGATCAATCGCTAAGCCAAGCTCAGGTGTGTCACCCAGCATAGATTGGTCGAAAACCCAACCGGTGACTAAGCATGTAGACGGTACGGTGCTTCCTTATCTGGACGCGAGTTCGATTCTCGCCAGCTCCACGTTTAACTCGATTTATGAGTTACATTCCGCCTCTCAGCATAAAGCGCTGAGGGGCTTTTTGTTCCCCCGAATCTATCTAAATTGGCGCCCCAGCTCTTGTATGAGATAGGTTTTATGAATTTGTGTGCTAGATAGAATAGCGGAAATTTCAGGGCAATAGGTGTGGATTTGTTTCAAGAGGTTTTTGTGGTTTTTGTAAAAAAGGGGACAATCAGAAATTCTAAAAACCGGCACTATGCGGGAGTGCTGAAAAATCCAGTGCTAATTAAATCCCCATTTTCATCATTTTAGATTCTTCAGGATGTATCACCTACTTTTAAGATGCTTCTTTCCTGCAATTCAAAATTAAATCCTAGTTTTGCTTAACCACTATGAGTTCAGAGACAGGATTTTTCCGCAGATACAAATTCATTGTAGACCGTTTCCCAGCTGAATGGAAAGGCTATGATATTCTGACTACCCTGTACCGATTGGCTTTCTTTTACCTCCGCGGAATGATTCAACGCCTGTTTTTCAAGCGTTCAAGCGGATGGGTATTAGTTGGCAAAGGAGCATCCATACGTTATGCCAGGCATCTGAGTGTTGGAAGAGATTTCATAGTTGAGGATTATGCTGAGATAAACTGCATGACCTACCGTGGTATTATCGCAGGTGACCGTGTAACAATCGGCAAACATGCGATCATCAGACCTACGAATATTTATGGATCTGCAATTGGAGAAGGTCTCAAAATCGGAAACAATTCAAGTATCGGACCCTATTCCTACATCGGATGTTCCGGTTATATTGAAATAGGAGACAACGTGATGATGTCGCCAAGAGTAAGTATTTATGCCGAAAATCACTTGTTTGATCATCCCGAACTGACCATAAAAGAACAGGGAGTAAAACGAGAATTTGTGAAAATAGAAGACGATTGCTGGATTGCGGCCAACACCATAATTCTTGCAGGTGTGACCATTGGGCGCGGATCAGTAATTGCGGCAGGAAGTGTGGTCACTAAAGATGTTCCTCCTTACAGCATAGTTGGTGGGGTTCCGGCAAAAGAGATCAAAAGCCGTAAATAGATTACTGACTCTGATCGATAAAGAATAAGCTAATTTATGTGTGGCATCATTGGTATAATCTCTAAAAAGGCAGTAAAAAACTTTCGCTCAGATTATTTTGATCCACTCAGCCATGCCCTTGACCAGATGGAATACCGTGGGCCAGATAACAAAGGCGTCTGGATGGAAGACGACATTTGCTTAGGCCATCGCCGCTTGTCAATTATCGATCTTTCCGCTGATGGCAATCAGCCATTTCATTCTTCCTGTGAACGGTATGTTATTGTTTTCAATGGGGAGATATTCAATTATCAGGAACTAAAGTCAGATCTGAAAAAGCTCGGTCATGTATTTAGAACCGAGACGGATACTGAGGTTATCCTGGCAGCATTCAGTCAATATGGAACCCATTTTTGCAAGGTCCTTAGAGGAATGTTTGCCCTTGTCATTTATGATCGCAAAGAGAAGGAGGTTATTTTTGCTCGCGACAGATTAGGCAAAAAGCCACTTTTTATAGTTGAAAATGAAGAGGTTATCCTATTTTCTTCAGAAATTAAGTTTTTTCATGCCTTCAAAAATGTAGCACTTGAACTTGACGAGGAAAGCCTGTTAAATTTCCTCTCCCTTCAATATATCCCTGGTCCAGGTACCATTTACAAGAAGGTTAGGCAAGTCAGTCCGGGGAATATATACCGGTATACCCTTGTCAAAAACCTTGCAGAAACTGTTACTTACTGGAGCATCTTCGACTATGTCGGACAGCGAAAAGAACTCATGGAGCTTGAGGAGGTCGACAGCCTCATCGAAAAAAGTATACAATACAGACTGATTGCCAATGTCGATATTGGGTTGCTCCTTAGCGGAGGAATAGATTCATCCCTGCTCGCCTGCTACATGAAGCAGTTAGCCGGGAAAAAAGTAAAGGCCTTTACGGTTGGTTTTGCTGATAAATCTATTGATGAATCTGTATTTGCAAAAAAAGTGGCAGCATCGCTAGACCTCGATCTTGTAGAATTGAGGCTGGGAGATATTACAGCGGCGGATTTCTCAGATGCCATTTATCATGCCGATCAGCCCCTTGGCGATTCGGCCATTATACCAACCTACCTTATTGCGAAATCCATTTCTCAGCATGTTAAAGTAGTACTATCAGGAGAAGGAGCAGATGAACTGTTTCATGGCTACGATCATTACCGTTACGAAAAATATTTTTCCCAATTGGGAAAACTACCCTTTGGTGGGGCTAATGCATTGTTAGCACTTATTTCGGACCTAGGAATTCAAAAATTTGACCGGATTAAGAACAAATTAAGGAGTATTGAATCCTTCAACTACGATACAGGGGTTTCCCGATGGACCTCCGTTTTGAGTCCGGAATTAAGTCGTAATTACCTAACCGATTCTTTTAAAAATACCGGAGATTACACGGAACAATTTAATGGCTTCCTTCAGAACTTCGGAAAAACATCAGGTAAGCTTGAGTCCAGTTTGATGCTCGATTTGCTGACCTGGTTGCCAGACGACCTACTCGTAAAAACTGACCGGATGATGATGGCCTGTAGCGTTGAAGCCCGCACCCCATTTCTGGACCATCAGTTGGTTGAAGAAGTAGTTAAATCATCTTCCCATTTTAACAACAATTTGTTTCAGTCAAAAAACTATCTGAGACAGTTGTTAAAGAAGAAATTGCCAGCAGCTGTTTCAGAGCTGATCGCAAACCGACCGAAGCAGGGATTTGAAACTCCAAAGCTTCACTGGATGAATTCCAGCCTCAGCGAGCTTTCCTCCTATTTATTTTCTGAAGAAAACCTTAAAAAGAATCCATATCTGGATTCAGATACGGTGCTTACCCTATGGAATAATTCAAAAAAACGAATGCCAGGAACAAATTATCGATTAGTCTGGAATATTTTTTGCTTTTTGGAGTGGTACAGACAACACGAAACTAAATTCGGACTTAAGTGAAGCGCACCAATGTACTATTAGTTGGTCACAGTGGTGATATGTACGGCGCAAGCCGATCATTGATTAAACTGGTTCGTATTCTCAATGAGCAGAATACTGTATATGTTTTATTGCCAGAGTCAGGCAGCTTGACTGCTGAACTAACCGCTATACTACCTGCCGACAGGATTCTTTTGAATGAAGATCTTTACATTTTCACACGTAAATCTTTCAAATTAACCTATCTCCTATCCACCCTTATTCGATTTACCAACAACCTGATTTTTATCCGGAAAATTATTCTGAAATACGGTATTCATATTATTCATACCAATTCGGGAGTAGTTCCGGCTCCGGCTTTAGCCGCCAAAATTTCAGGAAGAAAACACATTTGGCATATCAGAGAATGGTTTGGAGATTTTAAACGATTCTGGCCATTTTACTCGGCATTTATAACCCGATTTTCAGATAACGTGGTGTGTGTGTCAAAGACCATGGCGGATCAATTCCATGGGCATAAAAAGGTATTGCCCATTTACAATGGTTTTGAAATTCCGCAGATCCACACCGAGATATCAATATCTGAAGAACTTCAACAAGGGATGAATCAGGCAGACTTGGTATTGGGTTGTACTTCGAGAATCAGGCTGATTAGAAAAGGACAGGAATACTTAATTGAAGCAATTGGGATTCTTACTCAAAAAACCGGTAAAAATATTCAGGCAATCTTAATCGGAGATTATGTGCCAGGCTATGAATGGCAAAAAGAAAACATTACCTCACTGATTAAAAAATACCAGCTTGAAGACCGGATACATTTTCTGGGACATTTAACTAATCCGCTTCCATATTATAAATTATTTGATGTTTTTGTCTTGCCTTCGGGCGAGCCGGAACCTTTTGGCGGGGTGATCATGGAAGCTATGAGTTTAGGATTGCCAGTAATTGGCTCGAATGCCGGAGGAACGACAGAACAAATTGCCAGTGGACAAAATGGGTATTTGTTTGAAAATAAAAATCCGGAAGACCTTGCCAAAAAAATAGAACTTTTCCTGAATGATCCTTCAAGCCTTAACTTATTTGGAAATTGCTCAAGGGAAAGGATAGAAAAAAAATTTAGTCTGGAGCTGCATACCGAGAATATCCTAAAGCTTTATAAGGAGCTTAGTAAAGCTATTTGAGGGTACTTAATACAGTTATACTACGGATTTGAGGAAATCGTATGCTACTTAGTGTAGCAGCTGGAGGTTCCCGCTTTCGCAGAAATGGCAAGCGTCTCAAAGGCAGTTTGTGAAGGGCACTGGCGCAAAAAATAATCCTTGAAAACGGCCGGAATTAGCTCAAATCCCTTAAAATCAACCCCATTCCATCCCAATTTTCATTCAAAACCTCCATTGGTATAAAACCATTAGGGTTTAGATCCGAAAGTCAGGAGCTTAACTTTCCTAAACTCAAAAACCTACCCCCATGAAGAACTTCATTAAATTTTGTCTATTTATTTTTTTTTTT
>CAMDEU010000133.1 GCA_945897085.1 Spirosoma fluviale
TCCGCTTCCAAACCAAGAATAGCTACCTCAGCCCCGCAAAGTCTTGCCACTGCTGCGCAAAGAATCCCGATTGTACCCGGTCCTATTACTAGGACTCTGTCACCTGGTTTTACATTGGAATTTCCAACTACTGAGTTGTAAGCCACGCAACAAGGCTCGGTCAAACAGGCTTGCTCAAAGGACAGTGAATCCGGAATTTGGTGGAGGCATCTTGCTGGAACCCGGACAAACTTGGTCATCGCGCCATTCACTCCATAACCAAATCCTTTTCTTGTCGGGTCCAGATTGTATAAACCAACTCGGCTCATCGGGTTTTGGGTGTCAATGACGGCGGCAGTCTCACTGACCACCCGATCCCCAACTTTCCAGCCAGTCACCCTTGCTCCAAGAGAGGCGACTTTACCTCCAAACTCATGGCCTAAAACGACCGGATAGTTAACTTGCCAGCTATGATCTGAAGTCCACTGATGGAGGTCGGAACCACAGACGCCTACGTTTTCTACCGCTAGCAATACGTCATCGTCACCGATTTCGGGAAGAGGAATTTCTCTGATTTCTACCGAGCCTTTGATTTCGGAAAAGTTGACTACTGCTGCTGATTTTGTGGATGAAGACATGGATTAGTTGTTTTTTGGGTTGACGGTTACTTGTGAGTGGATGGCTTCGCAAATTTTCCGCAGGGAAGTTTCAAGATCTCCATTGGCAGTTTTGAAAGCATCCGCATCGATCGTCAATGGCGCTCCTAGGACGACTAATGGCGCTCCATATTGGGGACATTGAATCGCTTGTTCAAGAGAAAGCCCACCGACAGCCTGAACAGGGATATTAACGGCTTTCACAATTTCTCTTAATTGATCGAGCGGACTTGGCATCCTATGTCCTGCCGCTGCAATTCCCCTTCGCTCATCGTATCCGATGTGGTGAACCACGTAATCGCAGCCCAGATCTTCTAAAAATTTGGCGCCTTCCACCATATCTGGGCAAACCATATTGTCTCCCATCACTTTGACCCCGAAGTCTTTTCCTGCTTGCACCACACATTTGATGGTTTCGGAATGGGCGCGAGCCATGACTACCACATGCGTGGCTCCGGCTTTTGCCATCATTTCCGCTTCTAGATAGCCCCCATCCATGGTTTTAAGATCGGCGACGATTGGAACTCCCGGAAAAGCCTCTCTCAATTTTCGGACTCCGTGAAGTCCTTCCGCAAGGATCAGCGGAGTGCCAGCCTCCAGCCAATCTACTCCGGCACGCATGGCCAGGGCTGCGGTTTCTAAAGCCTCATCGATATTGGTGAGGTCAAGTGATATTTGAACAATAGGTCTCATTCAGGTCAGTGGGTTTATTTGAAATCCTGAAAAATAAGTGGGCAAAGCCTGCTTTAGGAAATATTAAGTTAAGCAATAATTTAAGTCCTCTCCATCAGGATATTTATTTCTGTGCTAAAGTAATTTGGATGAAATAAACTTGGATTTCAAAAATCCGAGAAGTGAGTAAATCTGGTTGGGATCAGTTAGATTTAGTTTCTAGTATTTTCTTTTCGTAATCAACCCGATAGACCCATGCTAACACGATCAACGCTTTCAATCCTGCTTGCAGCAGCATCCTTTCCTGCATTCGCGCAATCTGGGATCACTAAATTGAATCCGGTAAGTTTTTCACAGGTGACTATCACGGATAATTTTTGGAAACCAAAGCTTGAAAAAATTGCATCTGCAGCTGTCCCAGTTATGATTTATCAAACTGAAATAGCTACGGGTCGCATCCGGAATTATGAAAAAGTTGCCCGCCAACAAAACGAAAAACATGAAGGCATTTATTACGATGACAGTGATGTGTACAAAGCCCTTGAGGCAATTGCCTATTCTCTGAAAAATCATTCGGATAAAGCTATGGAACAAAAAGCTGACGAATGGATTGATAAAATTGCTGCTGCACAGGAAGAAGATGGGTACATCAATTCTTTTTATTCGCTGGACGGACTTGAAAATCGCTGGACGGACATGGAGAAGCATGAGGATTATTGCGCCGGGCATTTGATGGAAGCCGGCGTGGCCTATTTTCAAACTACTGGAAAGCGGAAATTACTCGATGTGGCAATCAAGATGGCGGATCATATCGACGAGACTTTCCGGAAACAAAACCGACCTTGGGTGTCTGGTCATGAGGAAATTGAGCTTGCTTTGGTCAAATTGTATAAGACTACAGGCGATAAAAAATACCTGGAACTATCCGATTGGTTTCTGGATCAGCGAGGACATGGCCACGGCAAAGGTGGAATCTGGGACAATCCACATTGGGGACCCAAATATGCTCAGGATGATGTGCCTGTAAAAGACCAGAAGGAAATTACGGGCCATGCGGTACGGGCGATGTATCTCTACACGGGAGCTGCCGATGTGGCTGCAGCAAAAAACGATGTGGGCTACATGAATGCAATGAAGACGGTTTGGGAGGATGTCGTGTACCGGAATATGTACGTGACTGGAGGGATAGGATCATCGGGAAGCAATGAAGGTTTTTCGGTGGATTTTGATCTACCCAATGAAAATGCATACAGTGAGACCTGTGCTTCGGTGGGGATGGTTTTTTGGAATCAGCGAATGAATGCGCTGGAAGGTGATTCCAAGTACATTGATGTATTGGAAAGGAGCTTGTACAATGCTGCATTGGATGGGCTCAGCCTGGAAGGAAATCGGTTTTTCTATGGAAATCCATTGGCCTCCTCTGGTCAGCATTACCGCAGAGATTGGTTTGGAACAGCCTGCTGTCCTTCCAATATTTCCCGATTGGTAGCATCGGTCGGCGATTACATTTATGCAAAATCAGAAGACGCCATTTGGGTGAATCTGTTCATTGGCAGCAAAACCAAATTCCAGATGGGCACGGTAGAAGTTCCAGTGGAAATGACAACCAATTATCCGCTTGACGGGGTCATCCACCTGAGCCTAAATCCTGAGCAGAAAGCTGCCTTTTCAGTGAAATTGAGACTGCCGGGTTGGGCAAAGGATGAGCCTGTTCCGGGTGGACTTTACAGTTTTGCTGGGAAAAGCACCGAAAGTTTCACGCTTTTACTAAATGGCAAAGTTGTTCCCTACACTGCCGAAAATGGCTATTTGACAATCACTAGAGCCTGGGAAAAGGGAGATCAACTCCAATTTTCATTGCCAATGGAAGTGCGGAAGTTAGTCGCCCGCCAGGAGGTCACTGCAAATGAAGACCGGATCGCAATTCAAAGAGGTCCTTTAGTTTACTGTGTAGAAGGAGCGGACAACAACGGGAAAGCATGGAATATCTTGGTTCCAGAAAATGCCATTTTTACTGTTTTCCAACACCAGGTTTTGGATGAAAAAGTAATGGCTATCCAAGCAGAAATGAAGGTCATGTCAGGCTCAGAAGATGGAACAAATCTGCGATCGGAAACCAAAAAAATAACTGCTATTCCTTATTATACCTGGGCAAATCGCGGGCAAAATGAAATGCAGGTTTGGCTTCCTACAAAAATTCAAGAAGTGAAAATCATTCGATAGAACCAGAAATTACTTAAATAAGGATAAATCTATTTAGGATCATCCGCAATTTTACTAGTGGATTAGTAAAATCTTGATTGCGGCAGGTAATGGATTTGTAGACAGATGACAGCCCTCTGTCTACAGCAATCTCTGTTAAACTTCAATTGGTATTTTTTGGCAACTGTTAAAAATCGGCTATTCAGAAACGTGAATAATGGTAGTCTACTACCTAATCACAAGCCACTTGCTTGCGCATTTTTTCCCCTTTGAAGGATTCGCTTTTCTCTAATCTTTTCGCTTCTATAATAATCCAGAGGATCCCCTTCCAACTGACATTGATTTAGTTTTTTACGATCTACTAAAAGCGATTTAGCGTAAGCCTGTGAAATAGACTCCAAGAATGTAATAGCATTCCATTCATTCCCAATCTTCCACTTCGCTTCTTAGTAAACATAAAGTGCTAGGAATGGAATTAAAATTCAAGGGAATAAAGAACCCACAAACCCAAAATGGAGTTGGTGAATCAGCCCATATCCACCGCCATTGCCGAGAAACCAAAATGCAGTTCTTCACCTTAACGCGCTTAGAAAATGGCAAACCCTTTTTTTCTATCTATGATTTCGTAATTTAGCATTCCTTTATTTTCAATTTAGATGTTCAAATCCAAATAAAGGCAAAACGATGTTCTGTCAATTCAAGGATCTTCAGTGAATAGCTTTGTTTTAGTATAGATCAAAAGTTGGATTCTCGAAATCTGAAAATTTTGAAGGTTTCCATTATGAAAAAAATCCTTGATTTCTTTACAAATCTCCCTCTAAGAAAAGGCCTTACCATAGTTCGGAAAACTACGGTAATTTTTATCAATACTGATCCACGATTTAAAAAACCTATTCTAATTCCTACCTTTTTCCTGAAATACTGGAAATTTATTTCTGTAAGCGCGCTCCTATTTTTGGGCTTGGGAGTCTATTCATTTATTCTGATCACAAAAATGTATTTCATGGAACAGCAGAATGAAATCCATGCTCAAAATGAACGGAAT
>CAMDEU010000134.1 GCA_945897085.1 Spirosoma fluviale
AAAAACCAATAGGCTCTTGTTTCCCTACCGCGGTACCCCAAACTCCAGGACTGAATTTACCGGAGCTCTTTTCGGCAGCTTGCAATACTTTTTCTCGATCCGACGCATTCAACTCAATGAAGGTACCGCCAAAGTTTTTTTCGCAGTCGGAATTGAAGGCAGCCAATTCTGACCGCATTTTCTTTTGCCCTTCTTCGTTATAGGTCTTTGCAATGACCTTATCAATAAACATATCCGACTTTACGTCCAAAGCACCGGGCGTATCCGTGCGAGGCAATATCGTGTCTAATAGGACCGAAATTGTTTTGGCCTCAGTTTCCGTAAAAAATAGAGGCTGCCAATCCAATCGGGTTTCGCTCTTGCACGATTGCAATAAAGAGAACAATGAGGGTATGGCAACTGCCGAGCCTGCCAGAACACCTGCTTTTTTAAGTGCGCTTCTTCTATCCATATCGATTAAAGATTATTCTTTTTTAGTTCAGAAACTGCATAATCAGCGGCTCTGGCAGTGATTGCCATATAGGTCAACGAAGGATTTACACAAGAGGAAGACGTCATGCACGCACCATCCGTAACAAATACGTTTTTGACACTGTGTATCTGGTTAAAACCATTTAAAACCGATGTCTTTGGGTCCCGTCCCATTCTAGCCGTCCCCATTTCATGTACTCCATGTCCAGGGGAATGGTTGTTGTCAAAACCCATCACATCTTTTAGGCCTGATTTTTCCAACATTTCCACAGCATCTTCCTGTATTTGCTTGTTTATTGCCTTTTCGTTGGCTTTAAACTCTGCATCTATTGACAAGGTAGGTTGTCCCCATTTGTCTAAGACCTCTTTGTTTAAATACACCTGATTGTCATGGTAAGGCAGACATTCCGCAAAACCAGTGATAAAAAATTCCCAGGGTCCTGGTTTTAAGATGCTATCCTTGTAATCCGCACCAAATGATTCAATATTGGCGGGATTACCACCACGGAATCCAGCCCCTTGGTATCCAAAACCGCGAAGAAATTTATCCGTTTTGGATTTCTCATCGATGTTCACATATCTCGGGATATAAATTCCATTGGGTCTTCTCCCTTTGTAATATTCATCATCAAAACCATCTACTTTTCCCGTGGCTCCTACTCTGTAGGTATGGTCCATCAGATTATGTCCAAGCTCCCCACTATCATTACCTAAACCATTCTCAAATCGGTTTGAAGTTGAATTCAATAATATCTGCGTGGTACCTAAGGTTGAAGCATTTACAAATATGATTTTGGCTGAATATTCGATGTCCTCATTCGTTTCAGAATCAATTATACGTACTCCTGTAGCCTTGCCTTTCTGTTCGTCATAGATTATAGACTGTACAATTGAATAGGGTCTGATGGTTAAATTACCCGTAGCCTCCGCTGCAGGAAGTGTCACTGCATTACTGCTGAAATAGGCTCCAAAGGGACATCCCCTGCTACATCTGTTTCTATTTTGGCATTTTCCTCTACCATTGAGTGGTTCTGTAAGGTGCGCAACCCGACCAATAATCATATTTCTTCCTTGGAAGTCCTTTTCTATTCGCTCTTTAACGTGCTTTTCCACACAATTCAATTCCATGGGAGGAAGAAAATGGCTATCCGGTAATTGTGGTAAACCAAGGGCTTCTCCACTAATCCCGGCAAATTTTTCTACATAGGTGTACCAAGGCGCTATATCCTTGTAACGTATCGGCCAGTCCACACCATGACCGTCTTTGGCATTGGCTTCAAAATCCAAATCACTCCATCTATAGGTTTGCTTTCCCCATAGCAATGATTTACCGCCCATTTGATGCCCTCTAAGCCAAAGAAAAGGTTTTACCTCCGTGTAAGGATTGGCTTGATCGTCTGCCCAGAAATGCTCTGTCTCCAAATTAACCCATCCAGAACGACCGTTCTTGTAATGTTTCTTCTTTTGCTCAGGGGTAAGTCCACCTCTCAATTCCATGTCCCAGGGATCCAAGTTCATGGTGGGGTAGTCTACCACATGTTCCACTATTCTCCCCCGTTCCAAGACCAAGGTTTTTAGTCCTTTTTCACAAAGTTCCTTTGCGGCCCAACCGCCGCTGATACCCGAACCTATAACGATAGCATCATAGGTAGTGTCTTTTTGGGCTTTTGTATTTAGGTATGCCATTACTACTAGTTAAAATTCAAGTTTGAATATAAATGGAATTTTGAAGCTTTCAGATTTACACAAATAATTTAAAAAGATAAGTCAACTTTGGTAGCTACTTGATCACTCAATCATACTTCCACCAGGCTGGTGTCTTGATCGTCCAGCTTCTCCCCTGTGCCCTTGCCGCGCAACTTCTACATTCAGCAGGGTACGAAGCATCAGGCGTGCTGGGTAGGAATTGACATGGGTCGAGGAGCTTAAAAGGCACATCGGTATTTGTAGTATAGATTCTTGTTGTTGTGGTCTTGGCTACTTCAAAATAGCCGAGTACTGTTTCTTCGCTATCTTTTACATTGAAAATATTCCCAGATATAGGAGCAGGAGGAATATCAAAAAGCGATCCTTGGTTGCTGATGACGATTTTGATTTTCTCCCAATAGTTATAAGCTTCCCTATTGATGCTCAATTGCTTTACAGTGACAAAGAATGGATATTGGAATGAATTATCTACCGAGCGTCTTCCCAACAATAAGGTTGAATTTCTAGTACTTGTCCCTGAGCCATCAAATAAATTAATCCGATTTGGTTCGATTGCATCCGAAATAAAGCAAGGAGGGGGTTGCGGGGGAGGGATACCCGTTCCTCTTAACCATGCCAAAGGCCATAAATAGGTTTCCTCAATCGTCCACCTCAGGTAAATTGGATCTTGGCTGTCAGGAAGCGTCGTCTTTGAAAAGACTTTAAACACGTATTCAGGCTTATCCGTTCTGAAAGGTTCGTTCTCAAAAGTAAAGCTGAGCACATCATCTGCATCCAGTTCCGGTACTTTTTCATACTTAGACAGGTATACTTTTCCATCCAATACCACTTCCAAAGCATAACTTTGCCCTTTTAGAGCCCTAAAGCCAACCAATTCATATTCCCCAGTCTTCAAACTGGTATAGGGATACCTTGCACCGGATGTGCTCAATACTGTTACCTTGGCATTTGGAACACCTCTCGGGGCTAATCCTGATAGCGCAGTACGACTTACAGTCACTACCTGCCTTTCATCAACATCAGTGAATAAACCATAAATGACGAGCTGACCCTCTTTGGTTTCACCGAGAAAATCTAGCCTATCAATACAGGAAACAGTAAGCACTAGAAATAGGGCAAATACCAGGACTGAGCGGATTGATATTTTTTGATTCTTGCTCATTTTCAGAACTTTACTGTGTAGGTGAATGAAGGGAAAGCTGTTCCTAAAATCGAAATCTGATAAGGAACCAATCTTGGAACCCGGCCCTCTCTTTGGAAGAATACAGAATAAGCATTTCTCCTTCCGGTAAGGTTGTAGATGCTAAAATTGACTTTGTCATCCCATTTCCGTACGAAGCCATTTGTCAGGTAAGAAAAGTCAATTCTAAAGTAATTTGGAATCCTAAACTCATTCCTATTCCCAAAATTGGGAACGGAAACCGCTCCAATGACATAGTTGGATGAAATTCCTGTCACCGGCCGGCCTGATGAAAAATTGACGTTGGTGTTGAATGTTCTGCCCTTTTTCACATGAAAATTAGTCACCAAGGAAATGTTGTGGGGTTTGTCAAAATTGGTTGCAAACCAATTTCCTTGATTGACTTGGATTTCGGGAAATTCTGAAGTGGTCCTAATAAAAGACCTGCTGAAGGTGTAAGCAAGCCAACCTGTAATTCCTCCGCTGTTTTTTTGGATCATTAGTTCAGTGCCAAAAGCAAGGCCTTCTCCCTGTATCAATTCTGTTTCCAAATGTGGATTTAAGAATAAGTCCGCAAAATTACGGTACTCTATTTGGTTGTCCGTGCTTCGGTAGAATCCTTCAAGGGAAGTCGACCATTCATCTTCTTTGAAATTTCGGAAGTAACCCAAAGAAGCATTGTGGGATCGTTGAGGAAGAATGTAATTTGTGCTCAACTGCCACAAATCAATGGGAGTCGGGCCGGTGGCATTGGAAATCGTCTGAAGGTATTGGTTCATCAAGGAATAGCCACCTTTGATGGAATTGACTTTGTCAAAAGTCCATCTGAAGGAAAATCTGGGCTCAAGACCATTGTAGTTGACGATACTCCCACTTTCTACATAATCTACTCCATTGATGGTAAACCTCGATTTCGGAAGTCCTTCTTGATACCTGAAGATGGAGTCGGGCGCCAGTTGGGCATAATTAGAGTACCGAAGACCACCTGAGAAGGAAAGATTTTCAGTTGGGTTCCAATCTGCAGAGATATAGGGAGCATATTCCAACCCTCTT
>CAMDEU010000135.1 GCA_945897085.1 Spirosoma fluviale
GGCAAAACTACAGATGCAGACCTAGCCAAGTTTTTGAAAGCCAAAATGGCGGAATATGGAGTCACCGATGCCTGGCACCCCGATCAAAACCCGAATGTGAATTCTGGGCCTGACCGTGGACATTCCCATGCCACGGATAAAGTAATTCAACCTGGGGATGTGATCCAAACGGACTTTGGAGTGAAACTATACGGCATCTGGGTAAGTGATATCCAGCGCTTTGCCTATGTATTGAAAGAAGGTGAAACTAGCGCACCCAAAGACATCCAGACCTATTGGGAAAATGGTAAGGCAGGTAGCCGTATTGCGCTTGCAGCAATGAAGCCTGGCGTAAAGGGAGAAGATGTAGACCGAGCCCAGCGGGACCTGATGGATGCCAATGGATCCTTGTATGTTCCATGGAGCACAGGCCATCCGGTAGGCTATGTGGCGCACGATGTGGGACCAAATCTGGGCGGTGCACGCATTCCTACACCACGGCCTGCAGCACAGAAACTCCTGAAAAAAGGGATGACATTTGCTTTTGATGGATTCCATTGCTGGAAGCAGGCGGATGGAACCGAAAAAACCATCTCCGTGGAAGAAATGGCCGTGGTGAATGAAAATGGAGCTACTTACCTGATTGCCCCCCAAGAGGAATTGATCTTGGTAAGAAAAAAGTAAATTTCTAGGATTCTAAAAAGCCAAAAGCCAGGGAAACTTGGCTTTTGCTTTTTCTTATTTTCGCATTGCAATCCTAAAACTTAAGGTTCGTATTGAAGCGCTGGAACCCCTTCCCAAAGAGAGACAAATTTTAACTTTTTCAATCATTCAATTTTGCAATTGGTTACCTTTGAACAACCAAAATCTTCCCACTCCATGAACGAGCGCTACCTGCAGCGCGGAGTTTCCGCATCCAAAGAAGACGTACACCAAGCCATCTCTAAGTTGGACAAGGGCCTATATCCTAAGGCTTTCTGCAAAATTGTAGAGGATACCTTGGGCAATGACCCCGAGTATTGCAACATCATGCATGCGGACGGGGCTGGGACAAAATCTTCCTTAGCCTACCTTTATTGGAAAGAAACAGGGGACCTCAGTGTATGGAAAGGCATTGCTCAAGATGCCATCATCATGAATACGGATGACCTACTTTGTGTAGGTGCCACCACCAACATTCTTGTATCCTCCACCATCGGTAGAAATAAAAACTTGATCCCTGGAGAAGTAATTTCAGCCATCATCGAAGGCACTGAAGAAGTGCTGCAGATGCTGAGAGACAATGGTGTCAACATAGTGCTTACAGGTGGCGAAACAGCCGATCTAGGAGACTTGGTACGCACCGTGATAGTGGATAGTACAGTTACCTGCCGGATGCGAAGAGAGGACATCATCTCCAACGATCGCATTCAAGCAGGAAACGTGATCGTAGGTCTCTCTTCTTTTGGACAAGCGAAGTACGAAAAAGAATACAACGGCGGAATGGGAAGCAATGGACTGACCTCTGCACGCCACGATGTGTTTCAGAAGGTCTTGAAAACGCGCTATCCCGAAAGTTTTGATCCAGCAGTACCCGATGCTCTCGTTTACTCCGGGTCCTACCAATTGACCGATCCTGCATCTGGCACACCATTAAACATGGGTAAACTGGTGCTTTCCCCTACCCGCACCTATGCACCTATTCTAGTAGACATATTGAATTACATGCGTCCCAATATCCATGGTTTGGTCCATTGCTCGGGTGGTGCTCAAACCAAGGTGCTCCATTTTATCGATGGCCTTCACGTCATCAAGGACAATTTATTTGATACCCCTCCCTTGTTTCGCATCATTCAAGAGGAAAGTGGAACGGATTGGAAGGAAATGTACAAGGTATTCAACATGGGGCACAGAATGGAAGTGTACCTAGACGAGCGCTATGCTGAAGAAATCATCGATATCGCCGAATCCTATGGAGTGGAAGCACAAATCATTGGACGTGTAGAACCCCATACTGGCAAAAAAGTAACGCTTCAAGGCACCTACGGCACCTTCGAGTACTAGGCCTAAAGAAGCACAATCGTGCTTCAAATCAATTTTTACCTTCTTCTATGCCTCGAATTTTACGTGTATTTGTTTGGGTACTAGGAATCCTTCTCCTATTGGGCATAGCCACGCTCACTACAGTAGACCGAAGCCCTGTTCAGGATCGCTCTTCCTACCAAAGCACTTTTGCAGACCTGGATAGCAGTACCTGGAACAGCAGTACCTCATCCCACTGGCTAGGAGGCTGGGCTACCGTGAATGTCACCCCGACCCAACCGGCAGAACTCGTGGGCTACTCACCTAGAGGACCCTACACCTTTGTACAAGACTCCAGCCATGTCAAAGCCTTGACGCTCAGCAATGGAGAATCCAGCATTGCCTGGCTCAACTACGAATTATTGATTGTTCACCCGCAACTAGCCGAGCAGGTCCGTGCAGGGGTTCAAGAAGCAGGGATCTCTCTAGATCAACTTATTTTTACAGCTACCCATACCCATTCTGGTATGGGAGGATACATGCCCGGCCCCTTGGGCGAACTTGCTTTTGGAGGATATGACGAAAAAATGGTAACGCTGCTGGTAGCGGGATCGGTAAGTGCCCTGCAAACTGCCCTAGCCACCCAAGACACAGTCACCCTCGCCTACAAAAAAACAAATGTTTCCGACCTTGTTTCGAATCGCTTTACCAAAGGAGGTTCTATTGACCCATTCGTGCGTCAGGTACTCCTACATCGAAAGGATGGGAAGAAGGCTACTTTCCTTACCTACTCTGCCCATGCCACCGCATTGAGCTCCAAGTTTATGGGACTATCCGGAGATTATCCCGCGTATTTGACCCAACAACTGGAGCAAGAAAAGGTTGATTTTGCCCTTTTTGCTGCAGGAACAGTAGGAAGCCACCGTCCACTAGCTCAAGGAAACAGCCCGGAACAGGTTGATGCCTATGCCCTCGCTATCGATGCTACCCTCAGCGCGGATACCAGTGAAGTGGCCGTGCAAGGAGACGCTTTGCTTCGCACTTCTCAGCTACAGATCAACTTGGGGGAACCCCAACTTCGTGTTTCCAACGACTTGCGACTACGACCCTGGCTGTTCCGATACCTACTCGGAGAGATGCCTGCCTATCTAGACATTAGCCAAGTGGGGAATATCTTGTTTATTTCCAGTAGCGGCGAACTTTCAGGAGTTTTTTATGAGGCCTGGGACGCCCTTGCGGAAGAAAAAGGACTGCATCTGGTGGTCACCGTTTTCAACGGAAGTTATGTAGGCTACATCACTCCCGATGACTTGTACGACGCCTCCTACCACGAAGTCCGCGAGATGAACTGGTTTGGACCAGGAAATGGGCAGTACTTCGATCGCCTCATTAAAGGAGTAATTCAAAAAGCAGAAAATTAAACCCACAATACAATGTCCCAACGAAGCGTACTCTCTAGCATACTTACTCTCCGCTGTCCAAAATGCAGAATGGGACAACTTTTTAAGTCAGGGAAAATTTCAAAGCCTGGAAGTTTATTTAGCATGTATCCGACTTGTCCGCATTGCCATCAGTCCTTTGAACCCGAACCAGGATTCTATTTCGGAGCGATGTTTGTCAGCTATGGCATCAATACCCTTCTTTTTATTGCTTCTTGGATCACGCTTACTCTTGTATATCCCGACTATTCCTTGCTCTTGCTACTCGGATTACTTGTGGGGATCGTGCTCCTAAGCTTACCTTTCAGCTTCCGCTTGAGCCGATCCATTTGGCTTGCGCTATTTGTTCGATTTGATCCCCATCAAGCCATAAAATAAGACTCCTAAATCCAAAGAAGCAGCCAAGGAAGCCAAAAGGCGAGTTCCATCCGTTGCCTTTTTTGGGTTGCCGGAAGTTGGGATTGAAAAAAGGTCAAGTAATGGACCAAGAACATCAGGAGAAGAATGCAAGAAAATGGGCGGTAAAAGGAGGGCAACAAAATGAAGGAAGCCATCGTCCCAAAAATACCCAGGAAGGATAGTTTACGAATCCATTGAACCATTTGAAGTGGAGGAAAGAGCATGGCAATGGAAACAAATCCATCCTGTCGGTCTTCTTCCCGATCCAAAAAGGAGAGCATCCAAAGATTAAGCAAGGCCAATAAAAAAAATACAATTGCAAAGGCCAGTGCTTGCCAGGACAAATCCTGGGCCTCAGAACGGAGTATTGGGAGCCATAAAACTCCAACCACATAGAATAAAGCTATCGAAACCTCCTTCAGAACCAGGGGGCCTAATTTTTGGATTGCCCAGCGACAGCCTCCCATCGCTAGCACGAGCACCAAAGTCAGCTGCAGCTCTTTTCCCCATCCCAACCAGTAAAAGGCACCGCTAAGGCCAGCCACTACGGCTACAAGGATACCTA
>CAMDEU010000136.1 GCA_945897085.1 Spirosoma fluviale
ACATTTTCTCTTTTCGGAAGATTAAAGGCTACGTTAACAAATTCAGAGGCTGGGTTTGGATAAATAATGGTATTCCTTTCCGCTGGAATTACTGGATCTGGATTTGCACTTAGGAAAAGTTCCATATTGTCCAAATAAACAGGTGCATTTTGCGTTCCAAACACATCTAGTGCAAAAGCTAAGCGAATCTCCTTTTTACCTTCACCAGCATATTCGGTAAGGTTGACGTACTTCCGTTCGTAATTCCCAGCAGTGGATGGGTTGGCATTGCCTGTGGGTACAGTAGAAAGAGCGGTTCCCGCTTCTGACCAGATGACTTTGTAAGTTTCTCCTTGATTTGTACTTGCGAGTAAGTACAGGGTAGTTCCTGGATTCACTGCTCCTGCAGCAACATCAAAGAAAATGCTGGCTTGACGGCTTACGGACAAATCGAAAGAAGGGGTAGCCATCCAATACGAGTTTCCATTGGTAGCACCTTCAATTCGAGCCACATTGTTTGGTCCTGTTGCTCCTGTCACGGCGGTCACTTGCCATGCAGCTTGATCACTTTCTGGATTAATGGTAAGCCATGGAGCTAGGTCGGAACTGCTGTTGAAGTTTTGTCTCCAAGGCACTTCAAGTCTAGCCGTATTTTCGATGTTGTACCAGTTGATTTGAGGCGCTGTTGGTATGTTTTGATCAAAATTCGGTTCAGAAACACCAAACTTCAAGTTGTTCTTTCCTGCAGCAGTGGATTTGGCCAAGGTAACATTGATGGATTGCCCAGGAGGGATGGATGTACCAGAACCAACGAAAACTCGGTTTCCTGAATTGTTGGTATTTCTTGAAAACAAAAATTTGGATATTGGAAGGTTACCTGTATTGGTAAGCCGTACAATTTCTTGTGCATTTGTTCCCGCGCTGATAGGACTCGGAGCGATTACATCTTCAATCTTCAGATCATACTTGAATTCTTCTGTGGGTACTACCCGAATATTCCGAAGATAAATATTGTTACCAAAAGCATTTTTAGTCACAATTGCCACTCGGATTTTACCTAAGTCCTTGAATTTATTGAGGTTGACCAACTCCGTTCTAAATTGAGTAGCACTCGTGGGGATAAATTCCTCAACCGTAGCGTCTGAAGTTTGAAGTCTAGTCCCACTCTTTTTGTAAGGAGGAGTGATGATGTTAAAATCTATGCTACACTCTGGCGCTATTGCGACCAGTAATTCATCTTGGAACCCTGCTTGATTGAAAGGGCCGTGAGCTACTTCAAATACCAATTGGGCATTTGGATACTTGGTTAGGTCAATTTGTGGAGAAACAAAGTAGTCGAACTCTCCCTGCGCCTCGTATTCGTAATGGCGAATGAATAGGGCTGGTTGAGCACTTCCATCGATGGTAAGATTGGTTTTCTCCCAAGTCAAAGACTGATCAGGATTTCCAATGATCCAGGTAGAAGGTAGTGTGGTCAAAGGAACTGAATAAGGAAGCGTAAGCTGTCCTTGTTGAATAGGTTTAGTAGTTAAGGTATTGTTTGAACTAACCAAGTCAGCTATGTTATTTACCTTTAGGATTGTAAAGGTAAATTCACTTTCCAATCCTTTTGTATCGAAGGCTGAAAAGCTTACTACTGTTTTCTCTGTAGATTTTAGATTGGTTGAAAATTGCTTGCTTTCGATTAAGGTTCCGTTCCAACTAAATTCAATATTTACTGAAGAGACCAATTCACTTCCTCTATTTTGAATTTCTAATTGAGGGGAGATGCTGGTTTGGCATAAAGCATCTGAAGGAGTGACTACTCTCAACAAGGACACATCTCTAGTCGTAAGAACTGGTTCTTTGGTTCCACGACTGTTGACCAGCGATGCTCTGCGAGGGCTATTGGCAAGCACTACATCAAATCGTTCTACTTGACCCTTGGTAAACAGGTTCATACATGGATCTGGCGTGTAATCCATGTAGTTCTGGATCATGTTGCTGTTACCACAAGAAAAACGGGTTGGGTTGGCATTGCAAATGGAATTGTTGGCATTGTCTTGACTGGGAGTATCAAGGACGAAATCATCCAATTCGCAACCAGCTTCATCACCCCAAATGTGACGCAAGCCGAGGTAATGTCCCACTTCATGGGTAGCAGTTCTACCATTGGTATTGGCAGCTGCGCCGGGTCCAGTTCCAAAAAAGAGGTAGTCTACAGTTACCCCATCACGAATTGCTGACGAGGGAGCGAAATTAAGTCCGGGTAGGTTAGAGGTGGGAAAGGTCGCATAGCCTAAGTAAGGATCCACTAAAGGTACGACCCACATATTCAAGTATTCTACAGGATTCCATTGGGAGGTCTGACCGATTAAAGTTGCGTCTTCTGGCCCATAAACTGTTTTAGGTCCCTGCTTCCGTACAATTCCATTGGTAGGGAGACCATTTGGGTCCTGTTTGGCGAGCACAAATTCAATATTCGCATCTGCTGCTACAGGAAGAAATTCGGCGGGAGTGCGGATGGCATCTGCATTTTTTCTTCGAAAATCTTCATTCAGTACTCGAATTTGCTGAAGAATCTGCGCATCCGAGATATTGGCTTCAACACCTATGGCTGTCCCATTGTGTAGGACATGTACTACCACTGGAATCACGCGTGGTTCAGCTTGAACCTTCATAATCTGTGGTTTGCTATTTTTCTCAACGATTTTTTTGGTGATCCAATCTTCAAAGAAGACTTTCGATCCAAATACCCCTAGTTCTCTTTCTTGCTGGGCTTCTAAAAAGGTATGCCCACATTTTTCATTGTGACCGCTGCCTTGGTGACTACTACTTCCAGCTGAATAGTCTTGCAGCGTAATCCCCTGCCCAAAAGCAGAAAGGGAACACATAAAAAATAGGATCGCGAGAACCTGTGGTATCCAGACAAATCGGTTTTGGTTTTTCATTCAATTGATGGTCAAGCCACGGTTAGGTTTACTGCCTCCACTCGTTTGATTTCGGGGATTGCTCTCAAAATGGCTTCTTCAACGCCAGCCTTCAGTGTCATGGATGACATAGGGCAGGAGCCGCAGTTACCCAACATTTCAATTTTTAAAACAAAATCTTCAGTGAGCTCAACGACGCGTACATTTCCTCCATCTGCTTCCAAATAGGGGCGGATGGTGTCTAAAGCAAATTCTATTTTTTCTCTCAATACAGCTTCCATGAGCGTAATTTAAGGATTAATTTCTACAAGTTCTGTTTTCTCGAAAGAAGAATTCCGGATCGCAATTTGCCGCGCTACCTCTTCTGCGAGCTTCAGGTACGCTTCATGTGTGGGTCCCGATTTCAAAACCGCCGGATAGCCAGAATCTCCGCTTTCTCGGATGCTTTGAACAATTGGAATCTCTCCCAGGAAAGGCACCTCGTACTTTTCCGCCAACTTCTTGCCTCCATCTTTGCCAAACAAATAGTACTTCTTGTCCGGCAGTTCATCAGGCGTAAAATAAGCCATATTTTCTATAACACCTAAGATGGGAACATTAATTTGAGGTTGTCTAAACATGCTCAAACCTTTCGTAGCATCCGCAAGTGCCACTTTTTGAGGAGTAGTCACGATGACAGCCCCTGTAACAGGTACGGTTTGAACTAGCGTCAAATGAATATCTGATGTGCCTGGTGGTAGGTCTATTAGTAAGTAATCCAGTTCACCCCATGCCACATCAGCGATAAATTGACGGAGCGCAGAGCTTGCCATTGGCCCCCTCCAAACCACAGCACTATCTGTTGGGGTCAAAAAACCAATAGACATCATTTTTACCCCATACTGCGTAATTGGAATGATAATATTTTTATCACCTTCTTTTTTTACGGCAGGCTGCTCTCCCTCCACATTAAACATGGTGGGTATCGATGGACCTGATATATCCGCATCAATCAATCCTACCTTAGCACCCAGTTCCGCGAGAGCAACCGCTAGATTAACAGAGGTAGTGGATTTGCCCACACCCCCCTTTCCAGAGGCGATCGCAATAATGTTCTTTACCTGAGGTAGAATTGGCCCTGCATCTCGTACAGTAGTTACGGTAGCAGTCATGGTGATATTCCATTCCCAATCCGATCCAAAATCTTCAGTCAATACTTCCAAGCAATTATTTTTGATGACCTCCTTCAGTGGGCAGGCAGGAGTGGTGAGTACCACCGTAAAACGCACCTTTTTGCCATCAATTTCTATCCCTTGAATCATTCCCAAGGAAACCAAGTCCCGCTTAATATCTGGGTCTTGGACTTTAGAAAGGGATTTTTTCAACAATTCCGGAGTCAATTGCATGGCTTTTGTAATTTTTTTGCAAGTTAGGTCAAGAATGTGTCTTAGAAAAACCTGAACTTGTATTTTACCCCTC
>CAMDEU010000137.1 GCA_945897085.1 Spirosoma fluviale
CACAAAAAAAATCCCGATGTGTTTGAATTGATTCGTGCCAAGACCAATCAAATTCAAAGTCTACCCGGAACGGTGGGATTCTTACTCACAAACCTAACTTCAGGCTACCACCGAGACATGCAGCTGCTGAAAGAAGCAGTTTTTCCAGCGCTAGACTCTATGCGGTCCTGTCTTCAGATGAGCAATTTTATGCTGAAATCAATTCAGGTGAGAAAAAACATTCTGGAGGACCCATTTTACATGCATCTATTTTCTGTAGAGGTCGTCAATGAGTTGGTGCTAAAAGGCGTTCCCTTCCGAGATGCCTACATGCAGGTTGGAGAGGATATTGAGGCGAAGCGATTTGTGCCCAACCAAGAAAAAGTAGCCCACAGCCACGAGGGAAGTATTGGTAACTTATGCCTTGCAGAAATCGAAGCCAAGCTAGAAAAACAAGTCAATAGATTCGATTTTGAGTCCATCGATCGAGCTTATGCCCGATTACTTTTGTAAAGCATCAACAACATAATTGACGAGGTGGGCAGCCTCCATGTCCCACTGACGAGGCTACTATTAAAAACTTTTTCAAGTTACTAGTAGCTTGTTTTTTGAGAAGAATAATGAAGGCTTTGCATTTTAATATAATTATTTAAAAAAAACTCCAGCGCTTTCACACTGGAGTTTTTTAGTCATTTCCCGATCAGTATTTCGGGAGTTTTAGATATCCAATTGATAGACATCATCAAGTAATTCATTGGAATCGATGTTAACTCCAAGATCTTTGATGATTCCAGAGTCCACACCATATACCCAGCCATGGATGAATAGCTCTTGCTTTACATTCCAAGCATTTTGGACGATGGAGGTTTTGGCAAGATCATAGACTTGCTCTACCACGTTTAATTCTACAAATCGATTGAATTTCTGAGTATCATCTTCGATGCTATCGAGTTCTTTTTGATGAAATCGATATACATCTTTGATATGCCGAATCCAATTGTCCACGATACCATAAGATCCTGAACCCATTGCAGCACGTACTCCTCCACAGCCGTAATGCCCACAGACGATGATGTGTTTTACTTTCAAGACATTGACTGCATAATCGAGTACACTCAGCATGTTCATGTCAGTATGCACTACCATATTGGCAATATTGCGATGCACAAAAACCTCTCCGGGCTGAGCACCTATGATCTCATTTGCAGGAACTCGGCTATCTGCGCACCCAATCCAGAGAAGAGGCGGCTGCTGGCCTTTTGCTAGTTTGTTGAAGAAATCAGGGTCTAATGCTAGTTTTGAAGCTACCCAGTCTTTGTTGTTTTCTAACAGTTGATTATAATATACTTTATTCATTTTTTTTGATTATTTAAAGTGCACTGACTGGAGTATTTCAACCGAAAAAAGCGCTGTAGCTTTCCGGATTTTCAACCACTCCTTTATCAGAAATTAATTTAACATATATATTCCGATCTTTAGCTTGGGCTACAAAATCTTCTAAAATTTCAATTACATCAAAGTTGAGATAAATCGTTTTACGCACATCCAGTTCCAGATAGGTCCCTTCTGGCAAATTACTTAGCTCCCGCTGAATTGCTCCTTTATTAAGAAATGACACTTCCTCTGCCAGAGTCATGTACACATGATTTCCAGATTTAGCTTCGTCTTTTACAATGTGCAGAAAGTGCGAATTCTTATAGTTTTCGATCAAAATGATCACCAAAGAAACAGCCATTCCCAATCCTATTCCAACTAGGATATCTGTAAAAACCACCCCTATTACCGTTACAATAAAAGGCAAAAACTGAGATCTACCCAATTTGAACATCCTCATAAACAGCGCTGGATTTGCCAATTTATAGCCTACCATCAACAACACCGCAGCCAAGACAGCCAAAGGAATCTTGTTTAGCAAACTTGGAATCAAGATAATGGATAACAAAAGCAACAAACCATGAGAAATCGTTGAAAGTTTGGTCTTTCCTCCAGATTGGGCGTTGGCAGAAGATCTCACAATCACCTGAGTAACAGGAATACCTCCTATCAGACCTGAAAGGATATTTCCCGTTCCTTGTGCAAATAGCTCTCGATTGGTTGGGGTCACTCTTTTTTCAGAATCAAGCTTATCTGTAGCCTCTACCGATAGTAAGGTCTCCAAACTCGCAACCACCGCCAAGGTAACCGCCACTGTCCACACCTCTATATTGGTAATAGCTCCAAAATTGGGAAGTGTAAATTGGCCAATAAACATATCCAGGTTCTCAGGAACAGGCACATTCACCAGATGCGAAGCTTGAATGAAGAAAATTGAACTCTCGGGAATGAAACTTTGAAAGATCAAGCCAACAACCACTGCAACCAATGGTCCTGGTACTAATTGGAAAACACGGTGCTTTTTGCTTAGCACTTTTTCCCAAAGAATCAGGATACCCAAAGAAATAATCGAAAGCGTGATCGCTCCTTCGGAAATTGAATTCATCATCGACGAAAATGCAGTGAATGTATTTTCCCCATCGGGCTGAAGGAAATTTTCATCTCCTTCAAAATCAGAATCGTGCCCAAATGCATGAGGAATTTGCTTCAAAACGATGATTATACCGATCGCTGCTAACATTCCTTTGATGACTGCACTTGGAAAATAGTATCCAATCACTCCCGCCTTCAATATACCAAGTAGAATCTGGATGAGTCCTGCCAAAATCACAGCCAAAAGGAAGTTTTCAAAACTTCCCAAAGTACCAATTGCGGTCAAAACGATCACTGCCAAGCCGGCCGCAGGACCACTCACGCCAATAGCGGATCCACTAATCATGCCCACTACTACGCCGCCGATAATACCAGCAATCAATCCTGAAAAGAGAGGGGCCCCACTCGCAAGAGCTATTCCCAAACAAAGTGGCAGCGCCACAAAAAACACGACAATACTAGCTGACAAATCCTTGCCAACATGCTTAAATGAAGGATTCATAAGTAAATTTTAAATGAATTTAAATTGGCTTAGGAAACTCCTAAGAAGATAATCACTAGGAAAATCTTGAAAAATCTGGAGGAGGAAGGGGTATCTCCTGTTCATAAACGGAAAAAATTGCAGAATTTTCGCAAAAATAAACTTGTACTGGAATCTTGAAACCTTGTGTCAAAAACCTGAAGGCAGGTATCACATAATCAATTTTTTTGGTCATTTCCTCTTCCTGAACCTCTTGAAGGGGTTCGGTTTCTACCAACTCACTAGCCATCAACAACAGTGGGGCATAGTAGGTACAAGCAATCAAATTGACTGCCATCAAAAAACTTAAGATTAAGACGAAACGGTTCAAGATTGTGAAAATAAGAAAAGCTAATTAACCAATGAATTTGACAATTTTATACTTTGAGACGCTTTTGAAGCAGGAAAAGTTCAAAATTCTCAAAAAAAAATGGAAATGTCTGATTTTGAATCAATCACATCCCTTATAAAAAAATGAGGGTTTTCATCTTCTGGAAAACTTGTTCCGTTGAGCTACCACAAAAACTAAATCCTCTTCCCTATACGATTATCCGAAATCATGCAAGTATGGATAAATATATTCCCTACTTTTCAACTTAAATCACAATCCTTTTTCAGAATGATTACAAGAAATTTCCAATCAACAGCCCCCTTACAGTTAGAATCAGGTGAGATTTTGGAGGATTTCACGGTGGCCTACACCACCTATGGGAATCTTAATGCAGATGGGTCAAATGTGATTTGGGCTGTGCATGCGCTTACAGGCGATGGGCAGGTAGCCGATTGGTGGAAAGGTTTGGTTGGAGAAAAGGCGCTCTACAATTTTTCCTCCCACTTTATCATCTGTGCCAACCTGCTCGGTAGTGGCTATGGATCGAGCAATGCCTTGAGTGAAAATCCAGCAACAGGTACCCCCTATTTTTATAGTTTCCCGACACTTAGCACAAGAGACCTAGCTCAAAGTCTGGAAATGCTTCGGCAGCATTTGAAACTTGAACAGATTCATACGCTTATTGGCGGATCATTAGGCGGGCAAGTGGCATTGGAATGGGCCTATACCTTAGGTGAAAGACTTCAGCATGCCATTATCATTGCATCAACTGCAAAAACCTCCCCTTGGGTCATTGGTTTTAATGAGGCACAACGGATGTCCATTGCTGCAGATAGCACCTGGGGTCAAGATCACCAAGATGCCGGCAAGAAGGGACTGGAAGCGGCTCGAGCCATTGCCATGCTCAGCTACAGAAATCCTTCCGACATCAATAGCAAACAGCAAGAATCAGAAGAAAAATTAGATGGGTTTTTAGCTGCTTCGTACCTCAGGTATCAAGGTTCCAAACTAGCGAAACGATTTCAGGC
>CAMDEU010000138.1 GCA_945897085.1 Spirosoma fluviale
AAAAGGTAATTTTCTATCGTTTTCTACTAAAAAAAAACAAAACCTACAAACCCTTCATATTAAATAATCTTCATAAAAAACCAATTAAATTAAAAAATATATATTTTTAGGACAAAAAATTAAATAATTATTAATTTATGTTAAAAAAATTATTAAATCAATAATTTCAAATTTGAATTAAAAGCGAAGAAATAAAGTGCAGAAAGAGTATCTGTTGCCTAGATTAGGCATTTAAAGACTTTTTTTATTTTCTGCATTCACATGCTTTACAAGCCGGTCACAGAGGTCTTTGATTTCTTCTGACATATATTCATCGCCAGTACTATTTAAAATGGTTTGCGCCATTCCTCCAAGAATATCGATGTAAAATCGCTTCATCTCCACCACAGACATCTCTTCTGTCCATAGGTCAATTCGTAGGGTGGAATGATTCAAATTGTCCCAAACATTTAAACTGATGCTTTTGGTGGCTTCTACTCCTTCTCCTTCCTTATCAGAAGCATCCCAATGGATTGTTTTCGGGAGATTTGTTCCATCTAATTCAATTTGAAATTTTATTTCTGATTTTTTCATGGGTTGAACTAATTTGTTTTATGGCTGTAAGTTGGTTTGATTTAATCGAATTGCATTTCAGGAATTTCGCCCAAAATAATCAGTTTTCCTGCAGTTTTGGACTGGATCTCGTCTACTGAAACATTGGGTGCCCGTTCCTTTAGAACAAAACCCCCTCCCGGAGCAATTTCCAATACAGCTAGGTCCGTCACTATTTTTTTAACACAACGAATGCCTGTCAGTGGGAGGGAACAAGTGGGCAATAACTTGGAATGACCATCTTTAGAACAATGTTGCATAGCCACGATAATATTTTTGGCTGAAGCCACTAAATCCATTGCTCCTCCCATGCCTTTCACCATTTTTCCCGGAACTTTCCAGTTGGCGATATCTCCATGCTCAGAAACTTCCATAGCACCTAGAATCGTTAAATGTACATGGCCTCCCCGAATCATGGCAAAAGATTGTGCAGAATCAAATAGCGCTGACCCAGGTAGCATGGTGATGGTTTGCTTTCCCGCATTAATTAAATCTGGATCCACCTCAGATTCCTTAGGAAAGGGGCCAATCCCTAAAAGACCATTTTCTGATTGAAGTACCACTTCTAGATGGGAGGGAATATAGTTTGCCACTAGGGTTGGAATTCCAATTCCCAGATTTATATACTGCCTATGCTCAACTTCTTGAGCAATTCTTTTGGCAATTTGTTCTTTGGTTAACATGGGTTCAGAAAAGTTTGCGTTAATGATCTAAGCGGGAGTTGGGGGGTTCATTATTTAAATCGAAACCGTCCGCTGCTCAATTCGCTTCTCGTAAGAATTCCCTTGGAATATCCGTTGGACATAAATCCCTGGCGTATGGATCTGATTGGGATCGAGACTTCCGGCAGGAACCAGTTCTTCCACCTCTGCAATGGTGATTTTTCCTGCAGTTGCCATCAAGGGATTAAAGTTCCGAGCAGTCCCCTTAAAAATTAAATTGCCTGCAGTATCTCCTTTCCAGGCCTTGACCAAAGCAAAATCAGCTTCTAATGCAAGTTCCATGAGGTATAGCTTTCCGTTAAATTCACGAATTTCCTTGCCTTCCGCAACCTCAGTACCTACCCCCGCAGGGGTGAAAAAGGCGGGTATGCCTGCACCACTTGCTCGTATTCGTTCTGCAAGGGTTCCTTGAGGGAGAAGTTCCACCTCCAATTCGCCTTGTAATAGCTGACGTTCAAACTCGTCATTCTCTCCCACATAGCTAGAGATCATTTTTTTGACCATCCGCCGATTGAGGAAAAGTCCAATACCAAAATTATCTACGCCTGCATTATTAGAAATAATGGTTAGGTTTTTAATATTTTTTTGGAGAAGAGCAGCAATGCAATTTTCAGGTATTCCGCTTAATCCAAAGCCACCCATCATTAGGGTAGCCCCATCTTGAATATCCTTTACCGCATCCTCGGCATTTTCAACGGTTTTATCAATCATTGCATTTATTTTTATAGAATAAAGATAGCTTGTTCTCGGTCTAGCATCAACTGATTTTTGAGAGCTTCCAAACTATCAAATTTTTTCTCTTCTCTTAAAAATGCTTCGAAGTAAATTGTAAGTTCTAGCCCGTATAAGTCCCCTTGATAATCAATCAAATGTGCTTCAATGGTCTTTTTATCCCCATCAACAGTAGGTCGATCTCCAATATTTAACATGGCTTTGTATCGGTGGCCATTGACTTCTACATTTACCGCATAGGCACCATCCCGAGGAAGAAGTTTGTATTGATCTTCTACTTGAATATTGGCGGTTGGAAACCCTATCGATCTTCCAATTTGTTGCCCGAGTACTATCAGACCGCTGATTTCATAGGGTCTTCCTAGGTATTTAGTTGCAGTTTTAATAGCGCCTTGGGTTAGCGCATTTCTTATTTTGGTGCTTGATACCCCCAGTTCATCTACATCCTGCCTAGATATTTCCTCTATTTCAAATCCAAAAAGATTGCTGTGGGCTTGGAGGTATTCAAAGCTTCCTTCTCTATTTTTGCCAAATTTATGATCATATCCGATCACCAATGTTTTGGTTTGAATTTTGTCAATCAAAATCTTTCCGATGAATTCTTCAGAACTCATTTGAGAAAACTCCTCTGTGAAGGGAAGAATAATTAAATGGTCGATACCCATCTCCCTTAGGAGATTGACTTTTTCTGAAAAGGTAGACAGGAGTCGGAGGCTGTTACTGTTGGGCTGTAAAACTAACCTGGGATGTGGCCAATAGGTGAGGAGTACGGTTTCTCCTCCCTTGCTTTTAGCAAGTTCTTGAAGTCTATTCAAGATTTTTTGATGACCCAAATGCAGCCCATCAAAGGTTCCTGAGGTAACCACAGGATTTTTTGGTGGATGAAAATCAGTTAAGCCCTGGTAGATTTTCATTGTGCCTGGATTTAATTTCTTCTACTAACTGAGGAACCTCATGCGCATCATTCAATGAATAGGAGCCAATACGAGTTCTGCACAAGGATTTTAGGTAAGCGCCTACGCCTAGAATTTCTCCCAAATCTCTAGCTAAGCTTCGGATGTAGGTTCCTTTGGAACAACTTATTCGAAAGTGGACCTCTGTATTCTCAAATCGAGAAATTTCAAATTCTCGAACCTCTACTGGTCTAGGCTCCATTTTTACTTCAATTCCCAACCGTGCAGAAGCATACACTCGCTTCCCATCCACTTTAATTGCGGAATGCATAGGAGGGATCTGTAAGATGCTGCCTGTGAGTTGCTGAATAGCGGCTTGCACTTGTTCCAAGGTTATCGAAGAGGGATCCGCAACTGGAATTATAGGTTTTTCGAGATCAAAAGATTCAGTTGTGGAGCCGAGAACAAATGTTCCAGTATACTCTTTTTCCTGTCCCATGAATCCCTCAATTTGCTTGGTCATTTTGCCTGCACAAACGATCAGGAGTCCAGTGGCCAAAGGATCAAGGGTGCCTGCATGGCCGACCTTTTTGATTCGTAAGGCATTTCTGACTTTTTTAACCACATCAAAGGAAGTCCATTCCAAAGGTTTGTTGATTAAAAAAACTTCTCCGTAAGCTTCTTGCTGCATGGGTAAGGAATTGCCTTAGCTGAGAATTTGGAAATTAAGATTTTGTAGACTTTGCAAAAATGGCGTAAAACTCGAGGATAAATCCAGAAAGCGTGATTACAGGGCCAAGCGTAAGACCCATAAACCCGTTGCCGTGAGGCGTAGCATCCATTCCCATGATGACAAAACCCAAGACAATCAATCCCAAACCTAGGAATAGGAGACGGTAATTTTTCTTAGAAAAAGGAAATGAAGTATTGCTCATGAGTTAATAAAGTTCGTCCAAGGACATGTTTAAGTATTTATTGACCGATCGTAAGGTACTGATTCCAGATAAGCAACCACCGGTAATTATCAATCCTGCAAATAGGAGAAGCATCATTTCTGTATTTTGCAATGCAGCAAATCCCTCAATATTACCTTTGGTATATTCCAGCAGCGCATAAAGAATTCCAGATGCCAAAATTCCCGCCAGTACTCCAAAAAAGAAGGCTCGAACAATGAAAGGCTTACGGATAAATCCTCTCGTGGCACCTACCAATTGCATGGATCGAATTAAAAAGCGTTGAGAAAAAAGTGCTAATCTGATCGTGTTATTGATGAGCATGATCACCGTGACAATGAGGATTAGAATAAATCCTCCCATGATTAACGAAACTTTAAAAAGATTTTTATTGATTGAATCCACTAAGTCAGTCATGTAGGAAACCTCAAA
>CAMDEU010000139.1 GCA_945897085.1 Spirosoma fluviale
GCAGCTTCTAGCAACTTTTCCTTGCTAATAAATCCATTTCGGTAGGCGATCTCCTCGATACAGCCGATTTTCAATCCTTGACGCTCTTCGATTACTTCTACAAACTGAGCGGCTTGCAATAACGATTGGTGTGTTCCGGTGTCTAGCCAAGCAGTTCCTCTATTAAGGATGGCCACTTGAAGTTGCCCTCTTTTAAGGTATTCGTTGTTGACATCGGTGATTTCTAGTTCCCCGCGAACACTTGGTTTGATGTTTTTTGCTATTTCCACCACCTCGTTGTCGTAAAAATACAAGCCTGGAACTGCAAAATTGGACTTGGGATGGGTTGGTTTTTCTTCAATGGAAATCGCTTTTTGATTGGCATCAAACTCCACTACGCCATAGCGCTCCGGATCAGTGACGTGGTAGGCAAAAACCACTCCACCGTCTGGATTGGTGTTTTCTTGTAAAGTCTTGTGCAATCCGGAGCCGTAAAAAATATTATCCCCTAGAACTAGAGCCACTTTATCCTTTCCGATAAACTCCTCTCCTATAATAAAAGCTTGTGCCAAACCATCTGGGCTAGGCTGTGCGGCATAGGTAAATTGGCAACCCACTTGAGAGCCATCTCCCAATAGCCTTTGAAATGCAGTCGAGTCCTCTGGGGTGGTAATGATCAAGATTTCCTGTATCCTAGCCATCATCAAGACGGATAGCGGGTAATAAATCATCGGCTTATCGTAAACAGGCATGAGTTGCTTACTCACTGCAATCGTCAAGGGATAAAGTCGGGTGCCTGACCCTCCCGCTAAAATGATTCCTTTCATAAAAAAAGATTAAATACATCCCAAAGCTACCACCCTTATGAGATTAAAAAAAGAAAAGTACCGGTTGGTAGAGCGGGTATTCGCTGAGAAAGGATATTTTTGAGGAATAAACCTTCCTAAAAATGTATCGTTCGCTTCTATTTTTAGTTTTTTCTCTTGCCACGGCCCTAGTTTCCTGTGGTCCGCAAGAAATTAAATTCACGCCAAGCACCTCGGAGCAATTCCGCCCTACCTACCATTTCACACCCAAAACAGGGTGGATGAACGATCCCAACGGATTGATCTACATGGATGGGGAGTATCATCTGTTTTTCCAGCATTACCCAGACAGCACTGTTTGGGGTCCTATGCATTGGGGCCATGCGGTTTCTAAAGACTTGCTCAACTGGGAAGAGCTACCCATTGCTCTTTTTCCCGATAGTTTGGGGTACATTTTTTCAGGGAGTGCCGTGTACGATGCGGAAAATAGCTCCGAATTGGGAACCAAGGAAAATCCTCCTATGGTAGCGATTTTCACGTTCCATAATTCCCTTCAAGAAAAAGCAGGCGCTGTTGACTACCAGACGCAGGGCCTGGCCTATTCGGTGGACAAGGGCAAAACTTGGAGCAAGTACGAAGCGAATCCCGTACTTCTAAATCCAGGAATTCGGGATTTTAGAGATCCAAAAGTTACACAGATCACCAAAGCCAATGGGAAAAAGGCTTGGCTGATGACCCTGGCAGTTAAGGACCGAGTTCAGTTTTACGAGTCTCCCAACCTGAAAGACTGGATGCTTTTGGGCGAATTTGGACAGGGCGTGGGCGCGCATGGAGGGGTTTGGGAATGCCCGGAATTGATTCTCATGAAAGCCCCAAACGGCAGTCAAAAATGGGTGCTTCTGGTGAGTATAAATCCTGGTGGACCTCAAAAAGGCTCCGCTACCCAATACTTTATAGGAGACTTCAAAGAAGGATTGTTCACTCCTGACGATAATATGATCCGCTGGTTGGATTATGGACCTGACAATTATGCTGGGGTGACTTGGTCCAACCTTCCTGCAGATCAGGATCGGAACTTGTGGATCGGCTGGATGAGTAACTGGGACTATGCACAAGTGGTGCCTACTTCTACTTATCGCTCTGCAACGACTTTACCAAGAGAAATCAGCCTTTTTGACGTAGATGGCACCTTGCTCCTCAAATCTACCCCTGCTCCTGAGTTGGAAAAACTCAGAAAAGCAACCTACTCCATTTCAAAAAACGAGTCTCTTCTTCCATCTTCTGCAGTTGAGATTCTTGCAGAAGTTACCAACGACGCCGCATTTTCCTTGACCCTCTCCAATGAATTAGGTGAGGAACTAGTTATTTCCAAGGAAATGGGCCTGGTCACGGTTGATCGGCAGAAATCTGGGAAAATAAATTTCAACCGGGATTTTGCAGCTGCTTATTCCGCTCCTATGTCTTGGAAAGCAGAATCAATACGGATTTTCTTGGATGCTTCTTCTGTCGAACTCTTTGTGAACGAGGGAGAATTGGTGCTGACGGCTATCCTATTTCCATCTTCCCCTTGGAAAAAAGTAACCCTGAATCAAGGCTTGAATTCTGTAAAAATTATGGATCTACAGTAATCGTCGAATCCATCCCTACAAAAAAAGGAAGTTCCTGAGCTATTTCTAGGTCTCGCTTTGAAAGGGTTAAAACCGAAGCCAGCAATTCCATCCCTGCCTACTAAATTTAACTATACCAGTGAGTTACAAGAAGTAAAAAACCGAGTTATTTCAAAAATTAATCCTTGGAGGCTGTGATTTTTTAAGGTGGCAACTGGAATTTAAGTTGTTTGTTCTGAAAAAAAAGTGGTATCCTTGACTCACAAACGGAATGCGATGATCGAGGCTTTCAATTCATTAGAACCTCAAAAATCGCCTGTTTGTAGAAGACAAAAATCAACTTGGAAAATCTAGAAGTTTAGATTTTCGCTTATTAACCTACATTATTTATGAAAAAAGAGGCATGGGGCTCGCGAATTGGGCTTATTCTGGCCATGGCTGGAAATGCAGTCGGGCTTGGTAACTTCCTTAGATTCCCCGTTCAGGCCGTTCAAAATGGCGGCGGTGCATTCATCTTACCCTACATCATTTGCTTTCTATTGATGGGAATTCCCTTGCTATTTACCGAATGGAGCATGGGACGTTTTGGTGGTAAGTTGGGCAACCACAGTACCCCCTACATCCTAGACTCCATGTGCAAAAAATGGTACTGGAAGTACATCGGTGTGTTTGGTATCTTTACCAACATCGCGGTAGTCGCCTACTATACCTACATCGAATCCTGGACCTTTGTCTATGTAGTGCACAGTGTCATCGGCACTTTCACTGGCATGAGCAAGGAGGCAGTTAGTTTGTTTTTTGACCAATACGTACAGCTTTCTGGTTCGGATTTCGGAATACCCCTATTCCCACTTGTAGCCTATATTTTGGTGCTTGCTGTAAATGTCTGGATCCTTTCCACAGGATTGGGTGGTATCGAAAAAGTTGCTAAAATCGGAATGCCCTTGTTGATTCTATTCGGCATTATCCTAGCCATCCGTGGATGGACCATGGGCAGTTCATTTGCATCAGCAGAATTCCCTGAAGCAAATGCCTGGGATGGCATCAACTTCTTGTGGACCCCTCAATACAGCTCCCTAGCAGACCCTAAAGTGTGGTTGGCTGCCGCAGGACAAATCTTCTTCACCTTGTCCGTCGGCATGGGTTCTATACAATGCTACGCTTCCTACCTGAAGGAAAACGAAGACATCGCACTCAACTCGGTTACCGCAGGTTTTACGAATGAGTTCGTTGAAGTAATCCTAGGAAGTGCGATTGTTATCCCAATTGCTGCAGGATTTCTTGGATTGGATTGGGTATTGCAAAACGCAGGATTTGGTATGGCTTTTCAGACCATGCCATACCTCTTTCAGCAGTGGGGACCATTGATTAGTGCTTTTGCAGGAGTCTGTTGGTTTGGCCTCTTGTTCTTTGCGGGCATCACTTCCTCGCTTGCCATGGGTACTCCGTGGATGGGCTTTATGCAGGATGAATTTGGTTGGGGCAAGGTTAAAGGAGCTGTTTCCTTTGGACTGGTTTCCTTGGCCATGGGCCTTCCTACCGTCCTTTTCTACCAATACGGGTACTTTGACGAATACGATTATTGGGGAGGCACGGTCAGCTTGGTGATTTTTGCTTTGCTTGAGACCATCTTGTTTACCTACATTTTTGGTATGAAAAAAGGATGGGAAGAGATCACCCGAGGTGCTGACATTCGCATCCCATCGTTCTACAAATGGATCATGACCTATGTCACACCATTACTATTAAGCGTTGTTTTTCTTGGTGCCTTGATTACCCCAGCGGGTAACGACTGGGTAGCTGCCTTCACCAACTTGTTTTCAGGAGAGGGATGGCCCCTAGATACCAGTTCCCTAATTGGTAAAATCACCTTCGCTGACTTGGAAGCGCAAATTCTCGCCAACCCTGAGAATGCTGCC
>CAMDEU010000140.1 GCA_945897085.1 Spirosoma fluviale
GCGAGTACCGTTTTTTGAATGGTCTCAAAGTCGTCTTCAGCATGTGCCCAGGCCAATCCGTAGGCTGCATCGGCATCTGTTTTACCAAAAATATGGGGAACGCCAAATTCATCGCGAGCGATTTGGATGTTTTTTGTATCCCAGCCTGAGGACTGGTGTACACGTTGACAGGAGATCAATAGGATTCCAGTTAGGAATAGGAGGGCTGTGCTTTTCATGGGCTGAAGGAAACTGGATGAAAGTTAAGCGTTCATCCGAAATTATCAGTAATTCTTCCCAATCTTGGAGTCCTACTTTCTAGGTTAGGGGTCAGTTGAATTGCCGCGAACAGCGCAGGCTATTCGGAAGTTGCCTTAGTCCGTTGGTCATAAAAATTACCTATTGAAAAAAACTATTTCTATTTTCACAAATCTTATCCTTCCGAACTATGAAAAAAATACTATTCCTACTGATTTTTCTAGCACCTCTTTGCTCGCTTTTCGCGCAGGAGAAAGAAATTCTTTCCAAGCTGGATGCCAAGGCTGATTTCTATGGAGATTTGGCCCGCCAAATCTGGAGCAATCCAGAGCTTGGGTATCTGGAAACAAACTCTTCCAAGCTCCTTCAAAAAACACTTTCCGATGCAGGATTCAAAGTTACCGCTGGAGTAGCAGGAATCCCTACAGCCTTTGTGGCGGAGTATGGATCTGGCAAACCAGTAATCGGAATCATGGCCGAATTTGATGCGCTTCCTGGCGTTTCCCAAGAGGCAGTTTCTGTACGTAAGCCGGTAGTGGTAGGCGGAGCAGGACATGCTTGCGGACACCACCTCTTTGGCGCAGCTTCTGTAGCGGCAGGGATCTCGGTGATGGATTGGATGAAGACCAACAAGATTAAAGGAACCGTTCGCGTGTATGGTACCCCAGCTGAAGAAGGAGGAGGAGGCAAGGTATACATGGCTCGTGCTGGCTTGATTCAAGATGTGGATGCCATGCTTCACTGGCACCCAAGCTCCCAAAATGCTGCAGGTGCTACTTCTTCCCTTGCCAACATCTCTACTAAATTTAGATTTTACGGGGAAGCTTCCCACGCGGCAGCGGCCCCTGAGCGGGGCAAGTCTGCCTTGGATGCGGTAGAGGCGATGAACTTTATGGTCAACCTGATGCGAGAGCACGTGCCGATGCAAACGCGCATGCACTATGTCATTACCCGTGGAGGAGAAGCGCCCAATGTGGTCCCTGCTTTTGCGGAATCCTATCATTACGTGCGCCATCCCGATGCATTGGTCGTTCAGCAAATTTTTGACCGCATGATCAAAGCAGCCGAAGGTGCCGCTCTAGGTACTCAGACACTCATGGAGTACGAGGTGATCAATGGGGTATTCAACCTCTTGCCCAACGAGACCCTGGCACGCATCATGCACAAGAACCTTGAAAAAATCGGAGGGGTAACCTATTCTCCCGAGGAGAAAAAATTTGCAGAGGAAATTATCAAGACCTTTCCTGAAGGCGTAAAAGCTAGCCCTGAAGATGCTACCAAAATTGTCCCTTTTGTGGTAAGCGAAGAGGGTGGAGGTGGATCCACCGACGTGGGGGATATCAGTTGGCTGGTGCCAACAGTAGGCTTAGGCACTGCTACCTGGGTTCCAGGAACTTCTGCACATACCTGGCAAGCTGTAGCAGCTGGCGGCATGAGCATTGGCCAAAAGGGCATGATGGTCGCTGCCAAAACACTGACCTTGACGGCCATGGATATTTTCAATAATCCATCGGTCACTGGCCAAGCCTTGCAGGAGCTCAACACCCGAAGAGGGGAAGGGTTTTCTTATAAGGCCCTAGTAGGAAATAGAACCGCTCCATTGGACTATAGAAAGTAAGCTACTCCCTAAAAATGAAAGGCTAGATTTCCGCTGATGGAATTCTAGCCTTTTTTTGTTCTTTTTTTTTGAAAAATGGTACCTTAGGAAAGGCGTCTTCTCGCCAACTTCTTATTTATGCAAAGACGAACTTCCTTAAAACTTCTCGGCGCAGCAGGTGCTGGTATAGCTGGACTAGCCTTGGTGGACTGGAAATGGCAGATTTTAGATCGCCTCACCCATGCTGGTTTTTTCACTTATGATCAAGAGAGGCTCATTACTTCCCTCGCAGAAACACTAATTCCAGAAGGAATTCCGGGCGGTTCAGGAGCTGCAGCTATCGGTGCATTAAGCACTGGAACAGACCAGTTTTTGATCAAATTCTTTGAAAAGTGCCTAGAAAAGGAGGAGCAAGAAATTTTAATTAAGGAATTTAAGGCCTTAGAGAAACTTAATTTTTCTTCCTTGAGTAAAGCGGAAAGAGAAAAAATATTGCTTGACTACAGTACTGCAGAAGGGGAGGATCAAAAGAAATTTTACGAATTGATCCGATCCAATACCATTTTTGGATTTACGACCGCCCGGGAAGTGATGGTCGATCATTTGGGCTACCAAGTAGCTCCAGGATTTTACAGCGGCTGTGTGGAGGTGCCTGCCGAAAAGGCTTAAATCAATGATGTTACAAGATTCTAAAGAAAAACGAACCTACGATGCGATTGTCATCGGGTCTGGAGCTTCTGGAGGATGGGCTGCGAAAGAGCTTACAGAAAAAGGGTTGAAGACCCTCGTTTTGGAGCGCGGCCGCATGGTACGCCATATTGAAGACTATCCCACCGCCTCTAAGGCTCCTTGGGAGTTTGAATTTCGTGGAGCTGTCCCGATTGATAAGCGATCTGGACTGGGTGCTGCCAATTGGAAGCGGGAGGAAACCATGCAATGGGCCCTAGCCGAAGACGAGCAGCCCTACATTGAAGAGAAGCCTTTTCGCTGGTTTAGAGGCTACCACGTGGGAGGTAAGTCCCTGCTCTGGGCACGGGGAACGCAGCGCTGGTCTGACTTTGATTTTGAGGGGCCAGCTCGCGATGGCTATGCGGTGGATTGGCCGATCCGATACAAAGACATGGAGCCCTGGTACACCTATGTGGAGACCTTTGTGGGCTTTGCTGGAAATAGAGATGGCTTGGATGTGCTTCCCGATCAGGTGGTGCAGCCTGGTTTTGAGTTGAGCTGTGTCGAGCGTTATTATAAGGAGAAGCTCAAGGAAATGTACGGTTCCGAGCGGCACCTCGTGCAGGGTCGCTGTGCGCACCTCACCGATCCTCAGCAGATCCATCTGGATCAAGGAAGGTCCAAGTGCATGAACCAGAACATGTGCAACCGAGGCTGTATTTATGGGGGCTATTTTTCAGCCAATGCCTCTACCCTTCCTTGGGCGGAGAAGACAGGCAACCTAACCCTTCGTCCCGATTCGGTGGTGGAGTCGATTATTTACGACGAGCAAAAAGGCAAGGCTACAGGCGTGCGCGTGATCGATCGCTTGACTCAGGAGTCCATCGAGTTTTATGCAAAAATTATTTTTGTGAATGCTTCCACGATCAATAGCAACGCCATCCTGCTCAATTCCACCTCTTCCCGTTTTCCAAACGGCCTTGGGAATGACAACGATTTGATGGGGAAATTCATGACCTGCCACAATTATCGTGGGAAGGGCTATGCCACATTTGAAGGCTACCTCGACCAGATGAATAAGGGAAGAAACCCTGGTCATGCCTATGTGCCTCGCTTTCGCAATGTGTACCGTCAAGAGACGGACTTTCTTCGTGGCTATGCCATAGGACTGTCTGCCAACAGGCAGCTGGATGGCAATGGAGAACTGATTGGAGATGCCCTACGCGAGAAGTTGCTCGATCCAGGCTACGGCTTGTGGGGTATGGCAGCCTGGATGCAGGGGGAGATGGTCCCCGAAGAGTCCAACCACCTGCGGCTAAGCAAAGATGAGAAAGACAAGTATGGGATTCCCAAACTCATCCTTTCGGTAGAGTGGAAAGAGAATGACAACAAGATGACTCGGGATTTTGTGGAGCAGCAAACTGAAATGTACGAGCGCATGGGTTTCAAAAATATCAAGGTGGAGGATACGGGTGCACCTCCAGGATCCGATATTCACGAAATGGGTGGTGTACGCATGGGAAGAGATCCTAAAACATCTCTGCTCAACGAATTCAACCAGCTCCATGAATGCAAGAATGTGTTTGTTTCCGATGGTGCTTGCATGACCAGCGGCAGTACCCAAAACCCAACTTTAACCTTTATGACCCTGACAGCTCGAGCGGCAAATCATGC
>CAMDEU010000141.1 GCA_945897085.1 Spirosoma fluviale
CGAGGTACGCCGGGATCAGGGCATGTCAACTTTGATGAAACCTTTGCTGCCTTAAAAAAAGTAGGCTATTCGGGTTGGCTGACGATTGAGGGCTTCACCCGCAACGATCCAGCTTTTGCGAATGCCATCGGCGTGTGGCGCGAGTTTTCAGCACCTTGGGAGATGGCCGAGCAGGGCTACCAACTCATCAAAGGGATGTGTGAAAAGCACGGGATGTAAGTAGTTGTACTCGAAGGAATGCTTACTTTTTTGGGATATACCAGCTGTTGCCCCCTAGGTCTACGCCTCCCTTGAGTTCTTCCTGTACTACGCGATCAATGATCCAGAGTCCTTTTTGAGCCATGGCCTCAAAGGTATCTATCCCCTCATTGGGAAAGCCTACTCGTGTGCGGTGTATGTGAAATTTGTTCGAGAATTTTCGCCCAAAGGCCTTTTCTACCCCCTCTTTGCCGAGCATAAATCCAATTAATCCTCCCCAGGTAGCGGTAGGATTGTCGGAATCCCATCCGGCCAAAGCGCCGATTTTGATGGTTTCCTTCAGGTCACCTTCTCCGTAGAATAAACTCACTAGGCTGGAGGCAAAGTTGATGCCTGCAGCAAAGCAGCCGTTGCAGTACATATTTCTACTGCTGATGTCGTAGCCGTCGAGCTGCTCCACTTGGTAGCGCTGGTAAACTGAATCTCGAGCTTGTTCCCAAGAAATACCGGATGCATACAAGCCTTTTACGTAGCGGTACATGGCGGCTGGGTAAGAGGAGGCTGGGAGTTCCAAGGCCGCTTGCTCCGCCATTTTGGAAAGTTGCTGCTTGATAGGAAGAGAAGTATCTGCGGTACTGGCTAGGGAAAACAGCCGAACATAATAGGCTGAAATCCATTCACTTTCTTCTCGGGCGGTTGTTTGAATGGGGAGCGTAGCCATCTTGACTGCCATGTCCGGTCTTCCGGGAGCATAGAGTCCAAAGATCTCGGTGGTGAGTTGGGCATCAATCATCTCGTACTCTGGATTGTGCTCTGGGGCTCCCGTGGCTGGAGGAATCAGGCCGGACTTCATCAGATCCAATGCTTTTTGATTGGATACCCAGAGGTAGTTTTCTTCTTCTCCTTTGATGTGTTTCATCCATCCGTTGCGAATTTGCTCGCCGGAAAGCATCGAAGTTTGATTTTGAAGGAGGAGTTCCTGATAGATGTATTCGATATCCGTGTCGTCGTCCGATCCCCAAAGGGTATCTTCGTCGGCAACCACAAAGTCAATGGTTGGAGATAAGTTGCTCGGAATTCCTGCTGCCCAGATGCTACCTTGATCGGGGGTACCCCAGTCGGCTCGGGTATAAAAAGGTCCCGTTTTGATTTCTCCAATATTCCCGATTTTATCCATTTCCGTTACAAGTCCGGTCCAGTTGGCGATGCAGGTAGCCAACCAAAAGCCCTCAAGCTTTTTTGCATAGGCTGCACGATTAATTTTTAGGTCCGTGGACTTGGGGCTGTAGGAAGTGTAGCTTAGGTTTGGATTTTTGTCCGCTAGCTGCTGAGCCTGACTAAGTGAAAAGCTGAGGCAAAAAATAAGGCTTAAAAGAAGGAATCGGGTTGAGTTCATGGCTGGGTAGTGTTAATTTATTTAAGTTTTTAAACTAGTTCGTTCCGGTAAGGGGCTGAGGCTTGTGCTCCCATTCGGGTAACTGAAATGGATGCGGCGTGGGTGGCTAGGGTAATGGCTTCTTTCCAAGGCATTCCTTCTGCCAAAGCTACAGCTAGGCTTCCATTAAATACGTCTCCTGCTGCTGTGCTATCCACTGCGATCACTTTCTGTGCAGGAATCCGATATTCTTGGATTGAATTTTGAAAGTAAGTACCCTTCTCACCAAGAGTTAAGAGTACTTGTCGCACTCCCTTGTCCCGAAACCACTGGGCAATTTTTGGATAGTCGGCCTCGGAATCACAGGGAATACCAGTGAGTAAGGAGGCCTCTGTTTCATTGGGGGTAATTAAAAAAAGTTGTTGATAGATAGATTCAGGCAAAGCTTGGGCTGGAGCAGGATTTAAAATCAGATTTTTCATCTCCGTTTGTGCATAGTTGGCAAGGAAGATGATGGTTTCAATGGGGATTTCAAGCTGACACAGAATAAAGTCATGGCTTGGAATGCTAGGTAGGGCCGCTTGAATATCGTAAGGACTTAGGCTAGCGTTAGCTCCAGGAGCTACGACTATGGTGTTTTCTCCCTGTTCGTTGACTGTAATGAGCGCGATTCCGGAGGCTTTTTCGGCATCCTCAAGTACCAAGCGGGTGGAAATACCTTCTTTTTCTAGGCCTTCCTGGGTTTGTTTTCCAAAAAGGTCTTTCCCCACCTTGCTAATGAAGGTGACCTCCGCTCCCATTCTGGAAGCAGCAACTGCCTGATTGGCTCCTTTTCCTCCTTGAAAAAGAAAAAAATCTCCGCCAACTAGGGTTTCACCTGGTTTGGGAAAACGACCGGTTTTTACGACTAGGTCAGTGTTTGAACTACCGACTACAACTACATGTGCCATGGAGATGGGGAGGTGGGTTAGGCTAGCTTGGAGTACACAATTAGTCCTATGCCCAGCAGAAACAAGACAAACATAAATTTCAATAAGATGTGTTTGGAAGCGGGCAAGGCCTTGAATTCCTTCCATACATACACTCCCCAAAAGGCAGCAACCATAGTGGCGCCTTGACCCAATCCATAGGAAATTGCTGGGCCTGCCTTATCCGAGGCAATGATGCTGAAAGCCATTCCTAAACACCAAATCATCCCCCCAAAAATCCCAATCAAATGGGTTTTAAAGCTGCCTTGAAAGTAGTCCCTATAGCTAACCGGGCTTCCAATAAATGGTCGACGCATCAGGAGGGAATTGAAGAGGAAGTTACTTCCAAAAATACCTAGTGAAAATAGCACTACAGCCGAATAGGGACTGAGCTTACCTGGCAGCGGTTGGGTAAAATCCAGAAACATAGCATCAGCCACATATTTGTAGAAGAAGCCCATCAGAATACCTGCTACAATGGATAAAATCAAGCCTTTTGTTGGGCTCTTGGATTGGTCTTTAGGAAGGCTACGGTAGGCACTTGCATTGAGTAAGATAGCAAGGATGACTAAGGCCACACCTCCAAACAAAAGCCCTATATCCCCGATAGGGTTTTGAGCGTAATTTACTGTTACACCGATGACTAAGGCTAGGCCAATGCCTACCGGAAATGCTACTGCCATTCCTGAGATAGAAATCGCCGCACCCAGCAAAATATTGGCGGCATTGAACACTATTCCACCCCAAAAAGCGGAAGTTAAAGAGCTGCTATCTGCTTGTTGAAGATCAGCAATAAAACTTCTGCCTTGCTCTCCTGTGCTACCCAAGGTAAAGGCAAAAATTAGGGAAAGCATAAGTATACCGATCACATAGTCCCAGTAAAATAATTCAAAGCGCCAACTCGAGGAAGCTAGCTTTTGAGTGTTGGCCCAAGATCCCCAGCAAATCATGGTGATGATACTAAATAAAACCGCTGTGGTGTAAGTTTCAATAATAAACATAGGCAGGGACTGCTTGGAATAAATGGTTTAGTAATGTAGCGAATTCGACGTGGAATTAGATAGGTAAGTGGTTGGTTTATCTATAGAATTCACTGTCATCTAGCTTAATTGACTCATAAAAAAATGAAATTAATCCAACTTAACGAATATAATAAGGTGCCTATCAGGTCATTATTGAGCCCTTCTGCTACCTGTACGTCTTTAGCCTTTGCTTCAAAAGAGGTTTCAGGACTACTTCCTTGCGATGCATGCTGGCAATGACTAGGGTTCTTCCTTCAAAAAATCCGGGTATGGGTTTTAGTTGGGTTTAACTTCCAGGGCTTTGCCTTTAACTTCCTCGTGAAATGTGCCTTGGTCGTAGGCCAAGTGTCCGTTGACCCAGGTCTTGGCAACTTGGCTGTGGAAGGTCGTGCCCTCTAATGGAGACCAGCCACACTTGTACAGGATATTTTCCTTGC
>CAMDEU010000142.1 GCA_945897085.1 Spirosoma fluviale
TTGTCCCGAGTTTCTTTACCGTCAAGGGTGTAATACTCACTTACATTGAGGAGTCTACCATTGTCCCAAAACTCTTCTTGGGTCAGCTGCTTGTTGTCGTAGAATAATCCCCAAATCCCATCCTCAAAACCTAAATTGAAGCTTCCTACGGACTTTAGTTGGGCTCCATCGTAGTAATAGACCCATTGGCCATTTTCCATTCCAAGTAGGTATTCGCCTTCAGCAATAAGGACACCTATTTTGTTAAAAAATTTCCAGAGTCCAGTTTTGAGATCGTTTCTATATTCTCCAATCGTATACAATTGTCCGTCTGGATAGAAGGTTTTCCAAACTCCTTTTTTTGCTCCTCCTTCGTATTGGCCTTGAACAGAGAGCTTTCCTGAGCTGTGGTATTCCAAATAGTCCCCTTCTGGAACTCCAAGAACATAGGTTTTTCTTTTTGAGACCGTTTTGTCCGGGAAATATTCTTCCCAAACACCTACAGCTATGTTGTTTTCATACCTTTCTTTTCGAGCCAAGCGCCCGGATTCATAGAAATAACTCCATTCCCCGATCCGATTGCTTGAGGAGTCATAAAATTCTTCCGATTCTAGGTATTTAGTTCCAGGGAAATAGCTTTTCCACGCTCCAATTTTTTCTCCATTTTTGTAGGCGCCAGACTGAAAAACCACATTGGGTAAAGAAAAGGTCTTGTAAATACCTTCAAATTGCCCCTTGATTGCAGTAGCTTCTGCCATGATATTTCCCTCCGGGTCAAATTCGAAATAGGGCCCTTCTCGCAATCCATCCACATAAAATTCGCGGATAGAGAGCTCACCACCAGGGAAGTAGCTTAGCCATTGCCCTGCTTTTTTGCCTCCTACATAATTGCCCTCTAACTTTATTTGGCTGGGGTCGGTGTAAAAGTCATTATCAGTACTTCCATAATATTCCGTGTACTTGCCCACCAAAATGCTATCCTGAAAGATCATTTCTTTCACTAGGTAGCCATTTGAATCAAAAAATCGCGCTGGACCAAAAAGTTTTCCATCTCGGTAATCTGCTAGCTCCTTGCGCTTGCCATTGTCATGAAAACTTCCCCATTGCCCATCGCGAAGGCCATTTTTAAAATTTCCTTCTGTGAGTAGCGTGTTGGTTTTTGCATTGTAAAACTTCCATAGTCCAGTTTGACGCTGATTTTCTACCACCCCAGTACCTACAATGGATGAATCATTGGTGTACCGCACTGCGATTTTTGAAGTCTGTGCAAAAAGTGAAAAATGAAGAAAGGAGAATGCTGCAATCAGGATATACTTCATAGTAAATCAGATTCTTAAGAGTAGGTTAGAACTAGTTTTTCGTATGCGTAATTGGAAGATTTTCCTATACCTACGTAGAAAATCATTTCCTGTTTAAAAGTACATGAAATCCTTAAATTTTTTGATCACTCAGCCGGATTTGCAAGGAGAATTTTCTTCAGTTCATCCCTTAAAATTTGGAGACAATTTGCCTGTTCCTCAAGCAATGCAATCTCCTTAATCCAAAGCCTCGCTTCTCCTTGGTTTTGAGGGTAGTCAGGGGTAATAGTGCCTGCCTTTATCCAGTCCACTTGTGCTGCCAAATCCCAGGGGAGGTCATTTCGTCCCAACAGGAATCCATTATCAAAAAATAATTGGTCAGGTTGTGGCATTTGCTTGCCTAGATAAACGCAGAAATATAGCCCATGGCCAAACCAACTTACGAACCGAAAGTTACAACCCTTGTCCAAATCAAAGTTTCGAATCAGGTCAAGCACCAAGTAGGGGAAGCCGAGTAGCTGATTTCCTTTGGAGATTTTTTTACCCTTCGAATTTGAGAAAAAACGGGTCAATTCCTCATTTGTAACGGAGTTGCCTAGCTGCTCTAAAAGGTTTAGAAAATCAGTTTTGAGTTGATTTTGCCGCTGAACTAACGTTTTATCTAGCCAGAGATCAAGGTCTAGGTCCGACTTCACCCCTTTACCATTTCAAAAGTGCAGAAGCCCAAGAAAAACCAGAGCCAAAAGCTGCAAGACAAATCAGCTCATTTTCTTTCAATCGCCCCTGTTCCCAAGCTTGGGATAGTGCAATAGGGATGGTTCCTGCTGTGGTATTGCCCAGGTGCATGATGTTGTTAAATACCTTCTGGTCGGGCAGCTCCATTTTCTGTTGGATGTACTGTGAGATTCTCAAATTGGCCTGGTGGGGCACGAGAAGGTCGATGTCGTCTTTGGTCAGTTGATTAAAGGCCAAAGCTTCCTGGATGACCTCCATGAACCGAACTACAGCATGCTTAAATACGGCATTTCCATTCATCTTCAGGAAAAAGTCTCCACGCTCTATAAGCTCCTTGGAGATGCGTTCTTTTCCACTGGAACTCGGGGCGATGCAATAGAGTTCTTCCGCATGCGCTCCCTCGGAATGCAGGTGGGTACTGAGAATCCCTATTTGACCAGGCGCTGCGCGTCCTACTACTACTGCACCAGCGCCATCTGCAAAAATCACCGCACTCGATCTGCCTTCATCGCTTTTATCCAAGGCTGAAGATTGGATTTCGGCACCGACAACGAGTATTTTTTGGTACATACCCGTTTTGATAAACTGGTCGGCGATCGATAGGGAATAGATAAATCCAGAACAAGCATTTCGAATGTCTAGTGCGCCGATGGTTTTGAAGCCCATTTCCCGCTGCAGTAGCACGCCATTACCTGGCAAAAAGTAGTCGGGAGTGATGGTAGCAAAAATGATAAAGTCAATTTCATCTTTTTCTACACCCGCTCGTTCCATAGCCATTTTACTTGCTTTAGCAGCCATGTTTGTCACTGTATCCACCCCTGGCGTATACCAGTGCCTCTCCTGAATACCCGTACGCTCCACAATCCATTCGCTGGTGGTATTCATCATCTGGCAAAGTTCGGCATTGGTGACGATTCGTTCAGGTACATAATGTCCTGCTGCTAGAATTCGTGAATTATACATGGGCTTAACTTAGAGTAGTGGGGTGAGATTGGGTAAATAACAGTTCAATATCGGCAAGCAAATTAGTTCAACAACAAAAGAGGAGCTTTTTTGGCCTACCCAAATAGGGTGTAATTCCCAAATTGATCCATGGGAGAGGTTTTTCGAAGCAAACTTTGTGAATCATTTTGTACTGAATTGACCAATGGGGAAACGGTATAGCTGAGCATCAATTCATTCGGATAGGGCTTCAATAGTTCTATAAGTTCGGTCTCGGAACTGTAGTTGTCTAGCCATTTTTTTTCTTGATCAGGCCTCAAAATTACGGGCATGCGATCATGGACTTCAGACACCAACTCATTTGGGCTAGTGGTGAGAATCAGGAAGGTGTGTTGAGACTCTCCGGAGACCGTTTCGTATTCCTCCCAAATGCCAGCAAAAGCAAAGGGTTCCTCTTCACGTAGGGCAAAGCGATGGGGAATTTTGGTTTTCTTGCCAACTTTTTTCCATTCGTAAAACCCATCTGCTGGGATAAGGCACCTTCTTTTGAGGAAGGAGGATTTAAAGGTTACTTTTTCGTGTACCGACTCCGCTCTTGCATTGATCAATTTGGCTGATACGGGCTTGTTTTGACCAAAATCAGGGGTGATGCCCCAGTAAAAAAAGGAGAACCCTTTGGGACTATCGGAGGTGATCACGGGCACCAACTGCGTAGGGGCAATGTTGTATCGTGGAGAGAAATCCACCAGCATTTCTGCTTGAAAGCGTTCCTCTAGTTCAATTTTACTTTTGGCAAGTGAATATCTTCCACACATGGTCGCAGGTTCAGCTATTTTTTTCGAAGTTAGGAATCCTGGCAAATAAATTCAACTGCTCGGGTCTCAGAATAAAAGGGTTGACTGGAATCGGATTGCATAAATCCCACATGTCCCCCATGGATGGGAAATTCAAAATGTACCTGATCCAGCTCTTTTGCCAGCTGACTGGGGTAGCAGGAGGAACTGAGGAATGGATCGTT
>CAMDEU010000143.1 GCA_945897085.1 Spirosoma fluviale
AGCAGCTGCAGACGTCTGCGCTCGCCCCCGCTCATCTTTCCGATAGGCGTAAACTGCTGCTTGGGGGGAAAACCAAACTGGGTCAAAAATTGGCTTACGGATATCGTCTGACCCTTATCAAGGACAACGACTTCGGCGATTTCTTTGACCAAGTCGAGTAATCGCTTTTCTTCATCAAAGCGGTCCTCCTCTTGCCGGTAGTAACCAAAGGCAGTTGTCTGTCCAGCGGTCACCTTCCCTTGATCGGGATCAAGAAGGCCTGTGATCATTTTTAAAAAGGTCGTCTTTCCTGCTCCATTCGGCCCGATAATGCCGATGCGGTCTTTCTTTTTAAAAACGTAGGAGAAGTCTTTGATCAGTGTTTTGTCGTCAAAGGCCTTCGTGATTTTTTCGATTTCAAGTATTTTATTTCCCAGGCGCTGCGTAGAAACAGTCAACTCGATGTCTCGCTCTTCGCGCTTGGTAAAGGCTTTTTCCTTGGTTTCCTCAAAGGCATCCACGCGGTACTTGGCTTTGGTACCTCGGGCTTTGGGCTGTCGTCTGATCCAGTCCAGCTCCTTTTTGTAGAGACTTTTAGCTTTCTCGATCTCGATGTCCTCGATCTGCATTCGTTCCGCCTTTTTGTCAAGGAAGTAGCCGTAGTTGCCTTGGTAGCGGTGGATCTTGCCTTGGTCCAATTCCAAGATTTCGTTGGTCACTGTTTCAAGGAAGTAGCGGTCGTGGGTAACCATGAATAGGGCCAGGTTGGCCTTGGAAAGGTAGTCTTCCAGCCACTCTATGGTTTCCAGGTCCAGGTGGTTGGTGGGCTCATCCAAAAGTAAAAGGTCGGGCTTCTCCAAAATCGCTTTGGCCAGGGCTACCCGCTTGCGCTGTCCTCCGGAGAGGTTGCCCACAGGTAGTTCGGTGTCGTGGAGGCCGAGTTTGCCGAGCACCTCTTTGACCTGGTATTCAAAGTCCCAGGCCTGGAGGGCATCCATTTTTTCGAAGAGTTTGGACATCTGATCCGAGTTATCCACACCTCGCTCGGCGTCGAGCATGGCCTTGTGGTAGGCTTCGATGACTTGTAGGATTTCCGAATTACTTTGGTCGAAGATCGTTTGGTAGATGCTCAGGTTGCTTTCGAAAACCGGGTTTTGGTGCACGTAGGCAATTTTGACCGACTGGTTGAGGGCCACTTGACCTGTGTCGGGGATTTCTTGTCCCATGATGATCTTCATCAAGGTGGACTTCCCTGCCCCGTTGATGCCCACAAGGGCTATTTTTTGTCCTTGGGCAATGCCGAAGGAGATGTTGGAAAAAAGTTTGCGCTCCCCAAAGGCTTTGCTTAGGTTCTCAACAGATAAGTAATTCATGCCGCAAAAGTACGGGAAAAAAGGGGCTTAGGGAAATAGAGTGGAAATACTATAGAAATACGGTGGAAATAAACCGAGCAAGCTCGGTGAAATAATTGTTTCGATTCCTATTACATTTAAAGAAAATACAGTGGAAATACACCAGAAATAAACCGAGCACGCTCGGTGAAATAGTTTCAACGGAGCTCGCCCGCCGTGGCGGGTATTTCAACCTATTTCACGAAGCGTAGCGAAGTCTTTTTCTAACCTATTTCCATCGTATTTCCATTCAATAATCATGAAAACCATCCACGATATCCTCAAACTCGGTGATCCTAGACTCTATGAAGTATGTCAGCCTGTGCGTCGGGAGGAACTTGACGAAGTCTCAGGCTGGATTCAGCAGCTCCACGAGGCCATGGAGGATGTACGCCGGGTATATGGCTTTGGGAGAGGAATCGCTGCTCCTCAGCTAGGAATCATGAAGCGCCTGTTCTACCTACAGCTCGACCGTCCCTATGTGGTGATCAACCCGGAGTTGAAAGGCTTGAGCAAAGAAGAGTTTGAATTATGGGACGACTGCATGAGTTTTCCCAACCTACTTGTCCGCGTAAAGCGTCACCAGTCCCTCAGCCTCCACTACCTAGATGCCCAGTGGCAACCGCAGGTATTGAAGGTGGAAGGAGCAATCTCCGAACTCATCCAACACGAATACGACCACCTAGACGGGGTGCTCTGCACCATGCGGGCGGTGGATGAAAAATCGTTTCAGTGGAAGGGGTAGAAAACTGTACGAAGTACCAAGTACAATGTACCAAGATCCCTCCGAAGCAAGAGGCGAGAACCAAGACTAGATGCTGCTGGGAAAAAAAGCCTGCTTCTGACCAAAGACTAGTTATCCCAATTCGGCGTTCCAAAATCAGCGTTCAGCATTCGACATTTGAGAAGCAAGAGATTAGATTCAAGAACCAAGATGAATTGGTCTCATGAGGTATCTGCTGGCTAAATAGCATTAGAAATTTAGTCTAATCTGCCTGTCGGAAGACAGGTCTCTTGCTTCTAAAAGTAGTAATATCCCAGCCTAAGGTTAGTAGGCCTGAGGTTGGAAGGCAAGCTCGGTGAAATAAAAAATTACAATTCTGAGAGATTCTCTAAGTCATTCAAATCTTTTGAACGTCCACTTATTTTTTTATTTCTGCGCAAATCATTTAAATGAATAATTTTCATAGGAATCCCTTCAAATGCTGTTTGAATGGCATTTTCGCTTATTTGTTGAAAGGAAAAGCCTGATATTTCTTTTAAGATTTCAATACATATAGGAGGTCGTCCGAAGGTGTAGACATTTACATTTGATTGATTCAAAAAAGAATCTTCTGTCATATCAAAAGTGGGCATTTGAAACTGATTAAATGCCTGAACTAGTTTATCATAATTGTTTTTTGATACCTCAACGAAGAGGTCAAGATCACCAGTAGTTCGAGGAAAACCATGATAAATAACAGAATACCCTCCAACCAAAACGTAGTTGACTTTTTTTTCATTCAAAGCCAATAAAAATTCTTGAAAATCCTGGTTGAAAATATTTCCCATCTTTTAAAATTTCCGGGAAGAACCTATGGTTTTATCCATTTTTGGAGGAAATCCGATTGGATAGTTAAAAGAAACACTATTTAGGTAAGCGAAGACTTTACCTAATTCCTCTTCTGACATTCCCTTGTAGTGCACAACCTCTGGCTTCTGTTCAAATAAATTTCCTGAAGAGCTGCTTGTTCGGTCTAATTTTGGCATAAGTAAATCTAACTCTTTTGTGAATTAGTCCCTAATGTAGAAAAGAGATTAGCGTAAAATTTGTACGAAGTACCAAGTACAATGTACCAAGATCCCTCGGAGGCAGAATTCTAGTTTTATTGCGAATCCCTACTTTGTACTTGGTACTTTTGTACCTAGTACAATTCTTTATCTTTACCTCATGAACTTTCCTACCCTCTCCGATATCCGAGCGGCACATGCACGCATCCAGCCGTTTATCCACCGTACGCCTATCCTTACCTCGGAAGCCATCGATGCGATCGCAGGATGCAGCATCTACTTTAAGTGTGAAAACTTTCAAAAAGTAGGGGCCTTCAAGGCCCGAGGGGCTGCCAATGCGGTCATGAAACTTACACCCAGCGAACGCGAAAAAGGAGTGGCAACGCACAGTTCGGGCAATCATGCCGCTGCGCTCGCCCGTGCCGCTAGCATGGCAGGGATTCCCTCCTACATTGTCATGCCTTCCAATGCTCCCGAAATCAAGAAGAAGGCCGTTAAAGGCTATGGAGGAGAAATCATCGAGTGCGAACCCAATCTCAAAGCCCGAGAAAGCACCTTAGAGGCAGTAGTAGCCCGAACCGGAGCTGCTTTTATCCCTCCCTACGATCACCTGGACGTGATCGAGGGGCAGGCTACTTGCGCGCTCGAATTCTTAGAAGATCAATCGGATCTGGATATCCTAATGGCCCCCGTTGGGGGAGGAGGATTGTTGGGTGGCACAGCCCTCACAGCACATTACCTGAA
>CAMDEU010000144.1 GCA_945897085.1 Spirosoma fluviale
TTTGCCACTTTCTCCTGCTGCAGCACAGCAGCTTGATGCCCTCCGTGATGAAAAGACATTCACCGTAACTACGGGGCATCAGCTCAACTTATTCACTGGTCCGCTTTATTTTATTTACAAATTGATTTCCACAATCAACTTAGCCAAGCGCTTGCAAGAGCGGCATTCGGATTACCGCTTTGTGCCGCTGTATTGGATGGCGACAGAGGATCATGATGCAGCTGAGATCAATTATTTTAAACTCGATGGCCAAACTTACCGCTGGGAGAGCTCCCAAAAGGGTGCAGTAGGGGATTTTGAACTGGATTCCAGCTTTCAAAACTTCTTAAAGGGCTTGGGATTTGCTCCTGCAGTGTTCCGGGATGCCTATTCCCAAAGTGCAACGCTGGCGGAAGCGGTTCGCAAGTATGTGAATGAGATGTTTGGTGCCCAAGGCTTGGTGGTGCTAGATGCAAATGATGGGCGACTGAAGCGAGAGTTTGTGGAGGTGATGACGGCTGACCTATTTACACAGCAACCCTTTGCGGCAGCACAAGCCAGCACGCAGGCCTTGGAAAAGCTGGGCTATGGCTCACAGATTTACCCAAGACCGATCAACCTGTTTTACCTCGACAAAGGCATTCGGGAGCGAATTGAACGGGATGGAGATGCCTATGTCGTGTTGAATTCTGATTTGCGGTTTACGGCGGATGGTTTGAAAGCATTGCTTCAAGAGCATCCAGAGCGTTTTAGTCCCAATGTAGTCCTTCGGCCTGTATATCAGGAACTAATTCTTCCCAATCTGGCCTACCTGGGCGGCCCTGCCGAGGTAGTGTATTGGTTGCAGCTCAAGGGAATATTCGACCAATTTGCTATTCCTTTCCCCATGTTGTTGCCTCGGAATTTTGCAGTCCTGCTCTCGCCTCCGATACAAAAAAAGATCGCTCAGCTAGAATGGACTCCAGAACAGCTGTTCCAAAAGTTTGCAGATTGGAAAAAGAACTTTGTTCAGGCTTCCTCTAGTTTTGATTTTTCATTAACTGCTGCCAAGGAGCAAGTAGCTCAAGTATTTAAAGAGCTAGGGAATCAATCCACTACTTTGGATGCGGGACTACCCAAGGCATTTGCTGCAGGAGAGCTTCGCAGCTTAAAGATTTTGGAGCAAATGGGGGTGAAGCTCCGCAAAGCGGAAGAGCGAAGACTGGAAGTTGAGTTGCTTCGTGCCCAGATTATTTTTGAATTTTTGTCTCCGGGGGGCAGTCCCCAGGAGCGTGTAGTTAATTTTATGCAGTTTCAGTTGGATCACCCAACCTTATTGGAGGAGCTGATGACTTGTTTTGATCCGCTAGATTTCAGAATGCAAGTACTTTCCCTAGAATGAAAACAAAAAACGAACTCCGACAGGACTACCGACAACTTCGAAAGCAGTTGAGTGGAGATGAAGTAAATGACCTGTCTCGAAAAATCACAACCCAACTTGGATCTTGGCTTGAAGGGCATGAAGGCCTCATGTATTTCCATTTGTTTTTCCCCATTTCCAAATTTAAGGAGGTCAACACCTTTTATATACAGCAACTTTTGGAGCAGCAAGGCAAGACGCTCTTCACTTCTCAGGTCAACCGGGAGGAGGATCGATTGGATACGCTCCAACTTCCTCCAGACGCCGCCTTTTTTCTAGATGAGTGGGGAATCCCTGTGCCTCAAGAATCTGTGCGTGTGACGGCTGCTAAGATTCAGGTTGTATTTGTGCCGCTACTAGCCTATGACAAGTCTGGGCATCGCTTGGGATTTGGAAAAGGATTCTACGATCGCTTTTTGGCTAGTTTGGAACAACCTGTTCTCAAGGTAGGGCTGAGCTTTTTTACCCCTGAGGAGACGGTTCCCGTGGAGCCTCATGATATTCCTTTGGATTATTGCATTACGCCTGAGCAAGTCTTTAAGTTTAAAAACCACTAACCTATGATAAGGGATTAGTTGCTTGAGCTGTTTAAATAACATTGGCCGGTGATTAGTTAGTATTCTTAGCGGGGAGCGTTTTATCATCGAAGTTTAAATCACCATTTTTCGATGGAAAACCACAGATTATTTGGCGTGTAACTTCAAGTCTAAGGAGTAGGATTTAATTATTCGGTAAGAACTTCGTTGAAAAAAATCGAATTAGCGAATTATCTGTGGATTAATTGATTTTTTTGTAAAAAAAGACCCATTTTTTAATGAAAAAGGCAAATTAATTTGCTGTTATCAAAATAGTCTTTGTTTTGAAAAGAAGAAAGGAGTTCATTTTAGAATTATATAATGTAATTAAACTAAATACCTTAATTTAATTTGCCTAAGTATTGAGATTGCTAAATTTTCTCACCACTTGGAATTTTTTATTCAAAAAATTGAAATTTTTTAAATTTTGTTAAATCGATTAAGACGAAATAATATTTTGATAACATTAAAAAAATATATCCAATCAGTTAATTTTTGTTAATCAAGGGCACAAAAGCCAAATTTTTCGCCTTTTCGGGGTTTAGGGCCTTTTTTCCACTTCTTTTGATATTACCAACAAATGATTTTTCTTTACAGATCAACTAAACTAAACACCTTATGAGAAAAGCTTTACTCTTTGTTGTTGCGGTTTTTACAATGGCCCTCAGTTTTGAGGTTTCAGCGCAGCAACGGGTAGTTACCGGAACGGTAATTTCCGAGGAAGACGGTCTAGGGTTGCCAGGTGCAACGGTTCTCGTGAAAGGGACGACAGTGGGTACTACCACCGATTTGGATGGTAACTACTCCATCAGCGTGCCAGCGGGATCCGATGTATTGATTTTCTCTTTCGTAGGCCTTAAGGCTCAGGAAGAGGCAATCGGTAGCCGGTCCGTAGTCAATGTCACCCTTAAAATCGATGCCGCGCAACTATCCGAAGTGGTAGTAACGGCGATCGGTATCGAAAGGGAGAAAAAAGCACTGGGTTACGCTGTAACATCAGTGTCCAGTACACAACTGGAAAATCGTCCAGAATCTGACGTTGCCCGCGTATTGCAGGGTAAGGTACCTGGGGTAAGCATTACCTCAACTAACGGTATGTCAGGATCTGGAACTAACATGATTATCCGTGGTTACAAATCAGCGACTGGTAACAACCAGCCTTTGTTCGTTGTGGATGGTGTTCCTTTTAACACCTCTACTAACGCGCAAAACGGATTTACAGGCGGTGGTGCTACTACCTCTTCTCGTTTCTTGGACATTGATCCAAACAACATCGAGAGCATGTCTGTATTGAAAGGTCTTTCTGCAACTGTACTTTATGGTGACCAAGGTAGAAATGGTGTAATCTTGATTACTACCAAATCTGGTGCATCTAAGCGTAAAGCTGCTGAAGTAACCATCAACCAGTCTGTATTTACCAACGAGGCGGCTTCTCTGCCAACTTACGGTCAAGTCTACGGTAACGGTTTCCAGCAAAGCAATGGTTTCTTCTTCTCCAACTTTGGTGGAAGACTTGATCTAGGTACGTTGATCAACCACCCGTATGCTTCTTCTTCTGTTGCTGCAGTACGTGAAGCCTTCCCTCAGTTCTGGGTGGATGGTAAAGTAGGTGGTACACCAATAAAGTACGAATACAAGGCGTACAAAGATCCTTCTCAAATCTTCTTCAGACAAGGTTTGATTTCCAATACCTCTATTCAAGTAGCAGGTGGTGGCGACAAGACTGGATTCAATGCTAGCTTTGGCTACACAGACGAAGAAGGTTTTGTGCCAGGCAACGAATTGAAGAAGTATAACTTCGGTTTAGGTTTGAACTCTGCGATCAGCGACAAGCTTTCCGTAAACTCTTCCTTTACTTTCGCGATTACAGATCTAACTTCTCCTCCTGCCAAC
>CAMDEU010000145.1 GCA_945897085.1 Spirosoma fluviale
TTGATTTCTTTCGAGTTCATAGTATTCGTTTATTAAATAGCCCTTTTAAGGCAATATGAAGGTACGCGTTAGTCTGTAATTCTTTTCAAAAAAAAGCCATGGTGGTCAGCTATCTCCATGAGCGGTTAATTGAAGGTAGATTAGGGAAAATTAAAAAGCCACCTCTCAACACTGAAGTCGGCATTTTTGCTTTTTCTTTAGGGGAGTAGTTTTTCGTAACTACATAAGACGGAAAGACCTGTAAAAGTTCAAAAAAATGTGATTGCCTTCCTGTTAAGGAGGAAAGGTGTCGGCTAATTTTTGATGTTGTCCCCCTTTTTTTATGCATTTGTTGAGGGTATTTTTCAACTCGTAAAAGGCAGGCAATATTCTAGTTTTGCCGTCAAAAATTCATGATTTAAGTCAGTTTTTATCCACCTATCCATTCGAGGTAATTCCCTGAATGGATTACTTCAAAACTTGCCTCCGGATAGGCATTTGCCCATCCTCTGGGGGGGGGTTGGAGACTTATTCAAGTTGTATTTAAATTCATAAATTCAATTTTAACTGACGGTATTTAGCTAAATTCCGTCAGTTACATCATTTTTGAACTCTATTCCCTTAGTTCTGTTTCTACTAAAAACCCATTCCAATGCTCCTTACTTCTTCGGATGCTCCAAGTGAAATATGGCAGACCGTTCTCCATGAGTTGCATCGCGGTGCCTTGGATCCAAAGCATCCTTTTCGCTACTTGACTTTGGCCACTGCTGGAACCCATTTTCCTCAGGTGCGCACGGTGGTGCTGCGGGAACTAACTTCTAACTTGGATTTTTTGGTCTATACAGATGTTCGATCTGCTAAAGTGCAAGACATGTTGGAAGTGCCAAGGGTAAGTTTGCTTTTCTACCATCCCAAAAAGCAAGTTCAAGTTCGTGTTAAGGCCCTAGCTACGATTCATGTGGACGACGATCTTGCTCAGTTACATTGGAAGAAAATTTCGGAGAAGAGGCAATCCGAATACACTAGTAAACTGGCGCCAGGCACACGGATAGAAAATCCGGACTTGGGCTGGGAGACCGACATAAAAAACGCGCATTTTTCAGTGTTAAAATTCAGCCCACTTTCGATAGAAGTGCTCCAACTGGCTAAGGATGGCCACTTACGAATGCAGTTTGAGTTGGCCTCGCGTTGGCAGGGGAACTGGATGGCGCCCTAAATCGGGTAAAAAAAAGTCCCGAATTGCTCGGGATTTTGAAATGGGTTAAACTTTCATGATGTCCACTTCTTTTTTAGCGAGTAGCTCGTCGATTTTTGTGGAGTAGGTGTCTGTAAATTTTTGAACCTGTTCTTCTGCGTGTTTGATTTCGTCCTCTGAGGCACCCTCTTTTTGAAGTTTGCGCAAGGATTCATTGGTTTCTTTCCTCACGGAGCGAATGGATATTTTTCCTGTTTCACACTCTGATTTTGCGCTTTTAACCAGGTTAATTCTTCTTTCTTCCGTCAATGCGGGAATGGTCAGGATGATGACTTCCCCATTGTTTTGAGGGGCAAAACCCAAGCCAGAATTGATGATGGCCTTTTCAATTTCGGAGATGAGGTTACGCTCAAATGGTTTGATAGCAAGCGTCCTTGCATCTGGTGTAGTAACAGAGGATACTTGTGATAGGGGTGTGGGAGACCCATAGTACATCACAGAGACCCCATCCAACAGGTTAGGCATGGCCTTCCCGGCGCGAATTTTTACTAACTCTGAAGCAGTGTGGTCTACTGCTTTTTGCATCAATTCCTTGGCTTCGTCTAAATACAATTCGATTTCTTCCATGAGTCTGGTTCAGTCTATACAGTGATCAGAGTTCCTATTTGTTCTCCCAGTACAAGTTTGGTTAGGTTCTCAGACTTATTCATGTCAAACACGATGATGGGGAGGTTGTTTTCTTGGCAAAGTGTAAAAGCAGTCATGTCCATGACATTGAGATTTTTTTTGTAAACCTCTGTAAAGGTAATGTTTTCGTATTTGGTGGCTGTCGCATCCTTTTCTGGATCTGCGGTATAGACTCCGTCAACGCGTGTACCTTTCAGGACTACATCGGACTCAATTTCAATAGCTCTCAGTGCTGCAGTGGAATCAGTGGTAAAATAAGGGTTGCCGATGCCAGCTCCGAAAATCACAATTCTTCCTTTTTCTAGGTGGCGGATTGCTCTTCTTCTAATAAATGGCTCACAAACGCTTTCTATTTTGATTCCAGACATGAGTCGGGTGTAAAGTCCAATTTGTTCCAAAGCACTTTGAAGTGCCATTGCATTGATTAGCGTGGCTAGCATGCCCATGTAATCCCCTTGAACTCGGTCTATGCCAGACTTTTCTGCTTGCACTCCTCGAAAAATATTACCTCCACCAATGACGATGGCGATTTCTACGCCCATGTCCTTTACTTTCTTAATTTCTTCCGCGTATTGCTGCAAGATTGCGGGATCAATGCCGTATTTTTTTTCGCCCATTAGAGATTCTCCGCTGAGCTTGAGCAGAATGCGTTTGTATTTCATGGAATGGTAGGTATATCTTGGATAAATTCGTTCTCGCTAAAAGTGGAAAAGGGACTGAAAAATCAATTTTCCAAAAGTTCTATTGGCTGAATCATATATTCAACCTAGCAAATATACTTTCTTCCTATTAGAAATTAGAAACTCTACTAAAAATGAGGCGAGATTCTTCAGTTAATTTAGAAAAAGACGGAAAGCAATTAGAACTGGATAAGTACCTGGTTTTTTTCTACGGATTGTTTGAGCGAGACGTTCACCGCTTTCACAATTCCATCACCAAGGGACTTGATGCTATTTTCCATTTTCATGGCTTCTAGGATTAGTACTACATCTCCTTTTTTGACCAAATCTCCAGGGGCCACCTTGAGATCCAGGATCAAGCCCGGCATTGGTGCTTTGATTTCTTTAAGGATTCCGGAAACCGAGGAATTCATCCCCATTTTTTCTAGGAGAAGGTCGAAACGGTCTTTTAATTGGAGGGTGGTCGTCTTGTGGCCTAATCGGATTTGTAGGGTTTTGGTCTCCAGATCTATTGCTAGCAGTTCTGCTTCAAGGGATTGAGTTCCTTGGATCAGGTGGATTTTGCGGTCACCCATCCATTTCAGATCCCAAGTGATGGCCTGCTGGTTGACGCGAGTTTCGTCTCCATTTTTTTCAACCGAATAAGTAGTGTCTTGAAGTATAACTGAAAACATTCTTGCTATTTTGCTTTTCCAATTAAAGTAACCAATGCTTGGCCCCTTAGAATTTCTTCAAATATGATTCAAAAACCTGTTTGTCCAAAAATAAATTTAAGATCCTCAATCCTTGCACTAGTTCTAATGGGCTTTTTATGGGGCCTGGAGGGATGTAAATCTAGTGCTAAAGTGGCGGGAGATGGGGTGGTAGAAGTGGATACTCTTGCCGCAGAGGAGGATTTTTTGGGGGCCGAGGATGAATTGCCCTACCAAGCTACTGCTACGCGCAGCATGGATTTGCTCCACATGGACTTGGATTTAAGTTTTGATTGGGAAAACCAGCAGGTGATGGGTAAGGCTAAACTTCGGTTAACGCCTTATTTTTACCCTCAAAAAATAGTAGCTCTTGATGCCCAAGATTTTGAGTTTGGTAGGGTGGCTCGAATCCATAAAGGGCAGCTAGAGACGCTATCCTACCGGTACGACGAGCAGGAAATACAGATTTACTTGCCTGAAGAGTTAACGGTGGGGGATACGGTAGAACTAGAGATTAATTACGTAGCGTTTCCTGACCGAAACTCGGGAGGAGGCTCTGCTGCGATCAGCGATACGAAAGGGTTGTACTTTATCGACCCCATGGA
>CAMDEU010000146.1 GCA_945897085.1 Spirosoma fluviale
GTATTTTTTGGCGGTATCGTGTTTCTGATCGTCCAATTTGACCACCTCAAATCGCGGCCGAACGAGTTCGAGCAGCTCAGCTGCTGTCACCACCTTTTTGCTTTGCCAATGGTTGCCTGTAAATGGCATAAACTCAATAAAACGTACATGGAGGGGCTGCGTTTCGGTGAGCTGTACAAAGTCCCCTACCTCCTCTTCAATCATTCCATGTAGGGCCACTGCATTGAGCTTGACTCGGAAACCGGATTGAAGCAGGAGTTGGATATTGTCCCACACCTTAGAAAACTGATCCCGACGGGTTAACTTAAAAAACTTCTCTGGCTGCAAGGTATCCAAACTCACGTTGATGGAGCGAACACCAGCCTTTTTGAGCGCATCGAGGTGCTTGTGAATCAGGACCCCATTGGTCGTGAGTGTGAGTTCCGCGGGTAGCGCAGAAAGCTGCTCCAGAATCTCCGGAAACTCTTTTCGTGCCAAAGGCTCTCCTCCTGTCAAGCGTATTTTTTTTACGCCCAATCCCACGAAAACTTGGGCTAGTTTGACGATCTCCTGGGCGCTCATTAGCTTGGACTGTGGCATCCACTCCATTTCCTCCAACGGCATGCAATAGCTGCAACGGAAATTGCAGTGATCTGTCAGCGAGATGCGCAGGTAATCGTGAATACGGCCAAAACTATCGTGAAGCATGGTACGATGTTAGGAAAAATTAGGGATTAATGGTAATTGTACTAAGTACCAGGTACAAAGTACGAAGTAAGAACTAGAATTCTTTTGCAGTCTTGATACTACCTACTTGATACTCTTTAAATGTCGAATATCGAACGTCGATTGAAGAATGAAGAAGTAGGGAAAAGGTACGAAGTACGAGGGACGAAATACGGGAATAAAGAAATGTTGAAGAACTATTTCACCGAGCTTGCTCGGTTTATTTCCATTGTATTTCGATTGTATTTCATTTCAAAACAAATTGAAATCTCTTATCAATCAGGCCATTCCGAAAAAAACTTAGGATTTCCGTAGTACAATAATTTACTTCTTTTGGTAGGTAGTGGAGAAGAGGTACATAATACCTACGTTCCAAATAAAATCATCCCCTGCAATGGTAGATTTGATTTTTTGGTTGAACAATGCTTGAAATCCAATGGGGAATCCGGGTTTGCTTACCGTAAAATTTGAGGTGATGTAGGTACCCGAAGTGTCATCCACCTTGAGGTAAAATAACTGAGGATTGACACGCAAGTTAAAATCCCCACCTAAAGGAATGTTCGATACCTCCGTGTTGAGCGCAAGAAAATTGGTGTTATCAGGAGGAATGGGATTGAAACCATGCCCCTGCAAGTAGTAGAGACCGATACTCAGTCGATTGGAGAACTTGTACATAGGTGCCACCTCCATGGCTAGAAATCGCTGGCTTACAAACATGGTTTTTTCTTGCCCATTGACCTTCACGATCCGTTCTTGAAAAATAAAGGCAGGATGCGCTCCTACGGTAAGGGTAAAGGGCTTGTCTTTGATGGCCTTGTAGCGACCCCAAAAGATGAAAGACCAAGGCTTGCCATCCATTCCAAAGCGAAGCATGGGGTCGAAGGAAAAGCGCTCTCCACTCAAGCTCAAATCAAACAAGAGGGCGGGTCTTCCCAAAGTGAAGGAAGGGATAATGGATACCCCATTGTTGGTTGCTGTAATCACTCCCCCAATTTGCTTGGAACCTGATTCCTGTGCTTGCACTTGCATGGCAAACAATAGCGTAAGGGTGGTAATAAGGAGAAGTTTGGGTAAAAAAGAATTCATTATCGTTGAAGGTAGGTAGGTGGCTAGGAGAGACATGAGCAAAAACAAATCGTTTGGAGTACAAAATTGGGATTAATAACTCAAAATCTAACTCCACTTATCAAATGAAAACCTAAGTTATTCAAACAAATAGCAGTGGTCTGGGGTAGATATACAAGAGTTAGAATGTAAGAATAAACAAGGCAATCCTCCACAACTTGGTGGATTTGGGCTATTTTTTTTTGAAAAGCATCGATTTGCTCTCAAAAAACCTAATCAACTTTATAAAAACAGCTGGTAAATACCTGAACTTAGGTTTATTAGTGTTCGATACACGCATCAACTACTTAAAAGAAAGTGTTGAAAATTGATCTTAATTTTTATAAATTTAGGTTTGTGCAACAGGATTTCATCCTTTAGTCAATCTACTTCACATGGCCCAATTCACTCTTCAAATTAATGGTACTTCCCGACAGGTGGAGGTAGACCCCAATACCCCCCTACTCTGGGTACTTCGTGACCACCTTCAGTTGGTGGGCACCAAATTCGGTTGCGGCATGGCCCAGTGCGGCGCATGCACCATCCACTTGGATGGCATCGCGGCAAGATCCTGCTCCTTACCTGTGTCAAGTGTCGGAACTTCATCCATCACTACCATTGAAGGTTTATCCGAAAATGGAGACCATCCGGTGCAGCAAGCTTGGATCGAACACGATGTGCCTCAATGTGGGTATTGCCAAGCAGGTCAGATCATGACCGCAGCAGCTTTCTTAAAGGAAAATCCTTCACCTTCGGAGGGAGAAATTGAAGCAGCCATGAACGGCAACATTTGCCGATGCGGCACCTACCTAAGAATCAAAGCAGCAGTAAAAACAGCCTCTCAAAACAGCTAACAAAGAAGCCATGTCCACCATAGATAAAAAATTAGACCGCCGGTCCTTTTTAAAAGTCTCCGCTCTCGCAGGGGGAGGCATGATGCTCAGCTTCGGTTGGCTAGCAGGCTGCAAACCTACCCCAGAGGCAGCGCTGGCACTACCAAAAGAATGGTTTGAACTGAATAGCTTTATCAAAATTGGAGAAAATGGGGTAGTCACCCTGTACTCTGCCAATCCAGAATTTGGATCCAATGTGAAAACATCCCTACCCATGATTCTGGCCGAAGAGCTCGATGTAGATTGGAAAATGGTGCTCGTGGAGCAGGCGGACTTCTGGCCAGAGCGCTTCGAGCGCCAGTTTACTGGAGGAAGCCAAGGCATACGCCAAGGATGGACTCCATTGCGTACCGCAGGAGCTACAGCGAAGCAACTGCTGATTACTGCCGCTGCACAAACCTGGAAGGTTCCTGCCTCTGAAATTACGGCTGCAGCAGGTCAGCTCGAACACAAGGCCTCTGGAAAAAAAGGAGGCTATGGGGAATTTGCATCCTTGGCCGCTACCCTACCCGTCCCAGAAGAAGTTCCTCTCAAAGATCCAAAAGACTTTAAACTCATTGGTACTTCCAAGAAGAATGTAGACTTGGAAAAAATCATCAGCGGCACCCCACTCTTTGGTATTGATCACCAAGTAGAGGGTATGAAATATGCCGCCATCGTACATCCTCCAGCCTTTGGTATGAAGTTGGCCTCTTTTGATGCATCTTCGGTGACTTCCCTACCCGGAATTCAAGACGCCTTCGCCATTCAGCTTTTCAAGGAGGATTACGTTCGCAATTTCTTTGATACGGCTACCTTTCCAGAACTGGTAGCCATCGTAGGCAATTCCACTTGGGAGGTCTTGCAAGCAAAAAAATCCCTCAAAGCCACTTGGGAAAAGGCTCCAGAATCGAGCTTCTCCATGACTGGATTTGGAGGTCCTCCATTCCCATTCAAAGTGCCTTCAGGATTAGAAAATACCGAGACCCATCAGGCTAAAATGGCTGAATACATCAGCAAGCCTGGAAATGTCCTTCGCAGAGATGGAGACCCGGAAGGTGCATTTAAAAAGGCTGCCAAAATCATTGAAAAAACATACACTGCTCCCTTTCTAGCGCACAATACCATGGAGCCGGTCAATTGCTTTGC
>CAMDEU010000147.1 GCA_945897085.1 Spirosoma fluviale
TCGTGGTGCACGACCAGCACGGTCTTGCCTGCGGCAGTCATGTCTTGTAGGAGTTGAAAAATGGCTGTTTCGGTGGCCATATCCACCCCAGCAAAGGGTTCGTCCATCAAGTACAGGTCTGCCTGCTGGGCCAGTGCACGGGCGATAAACACGCGCTGCTGCTGCCCACCGGAGAGCTCTGCGATTTGTCTGGAAGCAAAAGCGGTCATGCCCACCTGCTCCAGCGCTTCCTGGGCGATTTGGATTTCTTTTTTACCGGGCCTGCGGAAAAGCCCCAGCTTCCCGTAGGTGCCCATCACGACCACATCCAAGACCGATGCGGGAAAGTTCCAGTCCACCGACTCCCGCTGGGGTACGTAGCTGATGCGGCTGCGTACCTCGGGCAGTGCCTTGTTAAAAATCTTCACGTAGCCCGAAGTGGGGGTGATCAGTCCCATGATGGACTTGATCAGGGTAGATTTGCCAGCTCCGTTGGGACCGAGGATGCCGATGAGCTTGCCGGCAGGCAAACTTAAGTCCACATTCCATAGCACAGGATGCTGCTCGTAGCTGACGGTCAAGTCATGGACTTCTAGGACGGGTTGGGATACTTGCGTGATCATGGTAGCAGTTGGGTATAGATCAGGGTGAGATTGGCTTCAAACATGCCGAGGTAGGTGCCTGCAGGGGTATTTGCTGCATCGAGGCTATCCGTGTAGAGGGGTCCGGCAAGTTTGACTACCTGGTTTTTTTCGGCAGCACCTCTTGCAACTGCCTGCAAGGCCTTTGGAGAGATGGTTTGCTCGGCAAAGATGGCTTTGACGCGGTAGGTTTGGATGACTTGGATCAGTGTGGTCAGGTCCCGTAAGCCTGGTTCACTCAGTGTGGAAAGTCCTTGCAGGGAGTAAACAGGGATTCCATAGGCCTTGCCGAAGTAGGCAAAGGCATCGTGGGCTGTGACCAGCACCTGCTTGTTTCGGACGAGTTCGGCCACTTGCCTTCGTGTGCGCTGATCCAAGGCTGCGAGTTGCTGCAGGTAGGTGGCGGTATTCTGCTGCAAAGAGGGCTTCCAGGTGGGTTGCCAAGCTTGGAGCTCCTCACTGGCATAGGCCAATGCCGCCGACCAGAGGGAGATGTCAAACCAGACATGAGGATCGACACTATGCGCTTCGGGTCCGGAGCGAATCAATTTTTGTTGAGGAATGCCTTGAGAAACATCGATGAGGGGTTGACTCAGGGCAAGCTTTTCAAAGATCTCTGTCATTTTTCCTTCTAGGTAAAGTCCGTGGTACACTACTAAATCAGCTTGGGTGAGCAGGTCCAGGTCGCGCACAGAAGCCTTGTAGAGGTGTGGATCCACGCCTGGAGGCATGAGGGAAACTACCTCAGCCTGATCGCCAACCAGCTGCTGTATCCCATCCGCCAGGATGCTGGTGGTGGCGACGATCAGTGGCTTGCTGCGTGTAGTCTCCGTATTGGAGCGGCAACCCCAGAGCGCTAGGAAAAAAAGTAGGAGAAGGGAGCGGAAAGCACTCATAGTGTCAGGATGAGAATGTTTTTGGCTACCTCTTTAGACATGAAGAGGTTCTTTTTTTGGTCGACGAGGATTTCGATCGAGCCGTCAAACTCGACCTTGTCCAGGACTTTGATACGGGCACCGATGTAGGCGCCAACTTTGTCGAGGTAGCGTAAGAATTCCGGGGAACTGTCTTTAACGGCTACGATTTGTCCGGATTGGTCGATTCCCATTTCGTTTAAAGCGATGCGTGGGCGGGAGCGCACGTCTCCAAAGGCGTCGGGGATGGGATCGCCGTGTGGGTCAAACTTGGGGTAGTTCAGATAAGCATCTAGGCGCTCGATGAGGAGCGGAGATTGGATGTGCTCGAGTTGCTCGGCTACTTCATGCACCTCATCCCATGCGAACTGCAGTTTGTCCACGAGAAACACTTCCCAGAGGCGATGCTTGCGAATCGTCTGAAGTGCGAGGCGCATGCCGAGTGGGGTAATCTGAAGCCCGTAATATTTGCGGTATTGGATGACTTCTTTTTCGCCAAGCTTGCGGAGCATGTCGCTTACCGATGCCGGCTTGGTTCGAATTTCTGCAGCGATATCGTTGGTAGACACGCTTTTTTTTCCTCCATCGGAGAGATGGTAAATGGCTTTTAAGTAGTTCTCTTCGGCAGTGGTCAACTCCATAGGGTAGGTAATTTATAAGACAAATATAAAAATTAAATTAGAGTTATCTAAAAAATAAATTCAGGAACACTAAATCAAATGTGGAAAACTCAGATTTGCTGGGGAAAATCGATTTCGAATTCACTTAAATATATTCTAGAGTTGTCTAAAAAGGGGGCTATTTATTTGATTTAAAACATTTTAGCATTTTTTAAATGAGGGTTACCCATCCTTAGACTTGAGTCTCTTTCATGGAAATAGTTTGGAGCATGTGTCGCAGAAAGTGCTTCCAAATGCACTGAAAATTTCAAATGCAGGACTTTTCTGAGGAGGTATCAGCCAAAAATAGGTACACCCGAAAGGGATTTTTTCTACTCTTTCTGCAAAAATCGCTATGAAGTTCACCGAGTATTTACTTGTTTCGTGTTCTCAAAACCATCCTCTTCCGCTCCTCTCTTTACCTGGGAATTTGCGGCTTGCTTTCGAAGAAGGCTACAGGGGAAAACAGACCTACTAGAACTAGACCACAGATGGACTTAAAATCAATTATTGAACAGGCTTGGGACAACCGAGAATTGTTAAAGGAAGCGGCTACCCAATCCGCCATTCGAAGCATCATTGCCGATTTGGATACAGGCAAATTGCGTGTTGCAAGCCCTACCGAAAGCGGGGAATGGATTGTCAACGATTGGATCAAAAAAGCGGTGATTCTGTACTTCCCCATCCAAAAGATGGAAACAATCGAGGTAGGTCCCTTTGAGTTTCACGATAAGATGGCCTTGAAAACAAACTATGCTGCACAGGGTGTGCGTGTAGTGCCGCATGCAGTGGCCCGCTACGGAGCCTTCTTGGCTTCTGGCGTGATCTTGATGCCCAGCTATGTGAATATCGGCGCGTATGTAGATTCTGGCACCATGGTGGACACCTGGGCGACGGTTGGTTCCTGTGCGCAGATCGGCAAAAACGTACATCTGAGTGGGGGAGTAGGCATCGGAGGGGTGCTCGAACCTGTACAAGCCGCCCCTGTCATTGTAGAGGATGGTGCTTTTATCGGAAGCCGAGTCATCATTGTAGAAGGCGTACGCATTGGTAGCGAAGCAGTGATTGGTGCGGGAGTAACACTCACTGCCAGTTCGAAGATTATAGATGTGACTGGTGCTAGTCCTGTGGAATACAAGGGCTATGTACCTCCTAGATCCGTGGTGATTCCGGGAACCATCCCCAAGCAATTTCCATCGGGTACCTACCAGGTGCCATGTGCACTGATTATCGGACAGCGCAAAGCTTCCACAGACCTAAAAACTTCCTTGAATGACGCCTTAAGGGAGAATAATGTCGCAGTTTAACCTTAAAACGAACTAGGGGTAATTTCGCTTTATTTTGGCTAAACCGAGAAAATAAGGTTTGGAGTTTATTAAAGTAAGCAGTTGACCGTGGACTGTCGTCCGTTGTCCATTACACAAACCTATTTTTTTGTAGGATCAGGATGCGTATGCTCGGCATGGCCGCACAAATCAGCAGAGGGAGTCTTTCCAGAGCCCTCACAGTTTTTGCAGGCGCTCACTTCTTTTCCACTACCTTCGCAGGTTGGACAGCTCAGACGTCCTTTTCCATCACAGCGCTCGCATTCAAAAAACTCCACAATGTTGAAAATATTTAA
>CAMDEU010000148.1 GCA_945897085.1 Spirosoma fluviale
GGCAACCTGACCATGCGACCAGATGCAGTGGTGCATTCTGTGATCTACGACGAGGCCAAAGGCAAAGCCACAGGCGTGCGGATCATCGACCGCTTGACCAAAGAAGTGGAAGAATTTTACGCGGACGTGCTCTTTATCAATGCTGCAGCACTCAATACGAATGCGATTTTGTTGAACTCCACCTCCACTCGCTTCCCGAATGGATTGGGGAACGACAGTGGGGTATTGGGTAAGTATGTAGCCTTCCACAACTACCGGGCTCGCGTGTCCGGGGAACACGAAGGTCATGGTGATTATACTACCTCAGGGGGTAGACCTACCAGTGGGTATTTCCCACGATTCCGAAATGTATACAAGCAGGAAACCGACTTTCTTCGGGGCTATGCAGCAGGCTTTTCCGCAGGGCGAGGGCATGGACCCAACACGGATGGCATTGGGATGGACTTAAAAAACAACCTCCTCAACCCCGATAGCTACGGTCCTTGGTATGTAGGTTCCCACATGATGGGCGAGACGCTGCCAAAGGATAGCAATTACGTAGCGCTTGATGCCCGCCTGAAGGACGAGTGGGGTATTCCCCAGCTCAAGGTGAGCATGGACTACGACGACAACGACGAGAAGATGGTGAAGGATTACATCGAGCAGATGACGGAAATGTTTACGAAGGCAGGCTTCACCAACATCCAATCTTCCGACAGCAAGCAGGCGCCAGGCTTGGATATCCACGAGATGGGCGGGGTGCGCATGGGTAAGGATCCAAAAACCTCCATGTTGAATGCTAACCATCAGTTGCACGCCGTGCCAAATGTCTACGTGACCGACGGATCATCCATGACCTCCACTTCCACCCAAAACCCTTCCTTGACTTACATGGCCTTTGCCGCTCGCGCTGCACACCATGCGGTGGCAGAGAGCAAGAAGAAGTAAGGAGAAGAAGTACCGGTTCCCTTTGAATAAATACTAGGCCCTAGATCAATCGATTTAGGGCCTAATTTTTTTATTTTATTTTTTGAATAAAGATGTCAAATAGTTATATTTAATCTTCATTAACTTTTAAAAACATGAATTTTCAAACTAAATCTTTTTTACTGCCCAAGTTCATGCATCCTAGTCCCCGTGGATTTCGCTTAGTCATGATCCTTTTTCTAATCGGGAATTTGTTCCTGATTTCTTGTGTGCAAGAATCGGAAGTACCTACGGCGATCCGTTCAGAATCGGCGCAGCTTGCCAAAATCAAAGCTTGGTTTGAAGAAAACAAGAGTAAGCTCCGACTTTCCGGTGGAGGCACTAACTTGCGAATGGCATCGCAGGAATTAATTTTGCCTTTTTTTGAAAAGGAGCCCGATTGGGATCAATTTCATCACTACTATTTTCCGGATGGACGAGAAGTGTTTGAGATCAGTTTGGCAAATGCTACCAAGTACTTTCCAACGACTATGTTGGATAGCTTTCCCAACCGGAATCCAGCGGAAGTTGTGATTCAGAACATTTTATTTATCAAGCATCCTACGGAAGAGCGATTTGATCCGGTAATTGCGAGGTATTATCCCGATAATAAGTATGCGAGTAAAGAATTCAAAGAAATTAGCTACGATGGAATCCCCCACGATTGGTCGGGTAAGGTGGATATTTGGACTTACGATGAGCGGCATTTCATTGGATTTACCTCTGAGCAGGGAGAATTGGTTTCCTATTCCCGCTACCTCCCTGCAGGGTCTAGTGAAAAGTCAAGAATTGCAGGCGATTGCCGTACCCTGGTAAGGGAGATATCTACTAATTATGTTGGCAAGGATGGTATTGTAGTCGTAATGCCACCTATTGTTGTGTTGGAAGTGATTTGTTCGGGAGCTGGAGAATTTACTTCTCAAGAAGATGACACATTTAGCTATGGTGGAAATCCAAACAATATTAGTGGTTTTGGAGGCGGAATTTGGAGCTATAATCCCCCAGATTTACCTAGCCCAGAAGCAACGGATCCAGAAGAAAAAAGAAAATCTCAATTAGACTATTTGAGAAATCATGGAGAGTCAGAGTTTGTAGAGGTAATTGAAAAATTATTGCTAATAAATAATATTTCACACTATGAGGTTATTGAATTAAACAATTTTTGTCAATAAAGTATACTTCGAAGTTAAAGGAAAATTTATGATGGGGATTTTTAGCCCTGCAAATATTAGCCAGATTCTTCTTTTGGCTTTTTCATCAAATGTTTCAAACGAGTTCAGAAACACGATTTTTAATTCCATTCCTAGATACTCTGCCTATAATGATATTTACTTATTAATTGGTAACAAATCCTGGAATGTAAATGGAGTTATCACCCCATTTACAGGTTACACTAGTCACGGTGCCTTAAGCTATGGAATAAGTAAGGGTTTTTCACCATCACTGATAAGAAGCATTTTAAATAATGGAACAGTAATTCGAGTACCTTACCAAAATAGCTACCAACTCAGAATATTCTATCAATATGAGGGACGAACAGTAGGAATTGTAATTGATTCAACTGTTGGCGGCCAGAATTTTGGTAAAATCGTAACCTACCTAACTAATTACTGATGAGTTCTTTTAACGAAATTAATGAGATTTTAAAGGGTTGGAACCCTATTGGTGTTTCAGGATCTGACCTTGAATTAGAATACGTAAGGTATATAGATGAAATAATTGAATGTATAAAAGACAAGGAAGATTTATTTTCCTTGCTCAACGATATAGAAGGGAATAGAATCGGATCTTTCTATACAAGTGAAGAAGTGAGAAGAGATGTGGCAAAGAAAATTTTAGGGCTCTACGAAATGTGAATTTGTTACGACTGTTTAACGCAAAAAACGCTGGTTTTTAGGAAGCTTACCGATAGCAACCGGAAACAATAAAGCAAATGGGGAAAAGTGTAAATAATTTAACTTTAGTAGTCTTTTGGGCTCTATTACTTTGTCTAATCCCCAAAATTGGTTTAGGCCTCCAAAAATCTACTGCAGATAAGGAAACGTATTCTATAATTAGATCTTCATTTCAATATTCTAACGAAAAGAGAATTATAATTCATACTAAAACTATGGCCTATGAGGGTTGGATGGATGACCTTTGGCGTAAAGAGATTTTTGGTAAGGAAGGAGAAGGGTTTTGTGTTTTTCCAAATGCTCAATTAGAAGAGACTTTTGGAGAATTGAGATTTAAGGTAAAAAGTTTAACCTCAAAAAGACTTTTTAAGAACATGCTTGAAGATCGATTTATCCTTAAATCAAATGAGAAAGCTGAAGGGATTTTAATACTCGCTGAACCGATTATCATTGGGGAATATTCTTTTTTGTTTCGAAAAACCAAAAGTCTGTATGTTCAAAAAATGGATCCCAATGGAAAATGGGATTATGAATGCGGGGTTACTATTTACGGAGAACTTCATTAGGAAGATCATAAGATAAATCCCTTCTAATTGAGGGATAGGAAGTATTTAAAAAGGAAGTTTTCCCAAATCCACATTTCCACCGGAGAGGATGATGCCGACTTTTTTTCCGGCAAAGCGCTCCTTGTTGGCCAGTAAGGCTGCTAGTGGCACTGCACAGGAGGGCTCGATGATGATTTTCATCCGTTCGTATACGAGGCGCATCGCTTCGATAGTTTGCGGATCTGTGGCGAGTAAGATATCGCGGACATGGGCTTGAATCAAAGCAAAATTGATTGTGCCCAAAGAGGTCAAGAGTCCGTCTGCGATGGTATTGGTCTGGCCTTGCGGAATGATGTAGCC
>CAMDEU010000149.1 GCA_945897085.1 Spirosoma fluviale
GATGAAATCTACATGCTGATCAATGTCATAAAGGACTTTAACATCAAAAAGGTGGTATTCCAACATACCAACGAAGGGTTTAAAGTTGCCCCTGAGATTGCCGAATACACCATGGGTGCTTCGGTATTTGCTGACTGGTGGGCCTATAAGATGGAAGTGTATTATTCCACTGCCTTCAATGCCGCCATCCTTCAAAAAAATGGAGCCCTTACTTCCATCAATTCGGATTCCGCCGAACTTATTCGTCACTTGTACCATGAGGCTGCCAAAACTCAGCGTTATGGAGGTTTGACCGATGAGGAGGCCTTGGCCATGATCACCATCAATCCTGCCAAGCAATTGGGGATTGAAGACAAGGTAGGATCCATTGAAATTGGCAAGCAAGCAGATCTAGTCATTTTTGAAGGGCATCCCCTTTCTTCTTACGCGGTTCCTCAAATGACCTTTGTGGATGGTGTCAAGTACTTTGACATCAAAAAAGATAACAACGATCAACGCCAATGGGTAGCAGCTACTGAGATGGTAGAACCTATTTTCTTGCGAGCTAATGAGGAAGCGAACCGTTGTATGCAGGATGTCGACGCTTATTTTGAAGCCTTTCAGGGAGCGTTCTTGAAAGAAAAACATTAATCACCCCGAAAATTCAATCGAACATGAACCGAATGTATAAAACCTTTTGTGCCCTACTATTTGCCCTACTCCCAGTAGTGGCAATGGCCCAAATTGACGGGGAATTTGTAAAACCTCGCAACGGAAAATTCTTATTAAAAAACGCGACTGTAGTTACAGTCACAAAAGGAACGCTTGCCAATACCTCCGTTTTATTGGAAAATGGCAAAATTTCCAAGGTAGGCACTAACCTTTCCTCCGATGGAGCAGAGGTAATCGATTGTACTGGACTATTTATCTATCCAGGAATCATCGACGGCGGTACCCGCCTAGGATTGGTGGAAGTGAGCTCAGTACCTGAGACCGTAGATTATGCCGATGTGGGCAATGTCACGCCGAACATGCAAGCCTTGACCACGGTAAATCCAAATTCAGAGGCCATTGGGGTGACCCGAGTATCCGGTGTCACTACCGTGCTTACCGTGCCTTCTGGAGGACTATTCCCAGGTACCGCAGCATTGATCAACCTGAATGGTTATACCCCAGACCAAATGTATGGTGGCTTTAAGGCGGTAGCCATGATGTTCCCTCGCTCGGGAAGACGTGGTCGTTTTGACCGCAGATCAGATGAGGACATTAAAAAAGAGGGTGAAAAGGCATTAAAAGAAGCCAACGATATCTGGGATAATGCCAAATCTTACCTTGAACTCAAAAATTCAGGAGCAGAACTCACCTACTTCCCTGAAATGGAGCAGCTGTCCAAAGTGATTTCGGGCGAACTCCCTCTCCTTATCGAGGTAAATGCAGCTTCAGATATCCAGCAAGCTATCAAGTGGGTGGAAGGAAAAAACATCAAGGTGATTTTCACAGGTGTTGCCGAGGGCTGGCGTGTGGCAGACGAAATTGCCAAAGCCAAAATTCCAGTAGTCACTGGCCCAGTTCAGGATCTGCCTACTCGTTCTTCTGATCGCTACGATGCTCCCTACGCCAATGCAGGGTTGCTTGCAAAGGCAGGAGTAAAAGTGGCACTTCGTACAGATGATGAAGAGAATGTGAGAAACCTGCCTTTCCATGCTGCCTTTGCTGCGGCCTATGGACTGGGTAGGGAAGAAGCACTGAAAGCTGTAACCATCAATCCCGCAGAAATCTTTGGTGTTGCAGACCAGTATGGATCTGTAGAAGCAGGAAAGCGTGCCAACCTGATTGTTTCCACTGGAGATCCTTTTGAGACTAGATCACAAATTATCCATGTGTTCATCAATGGGTATCGAATCCCGATGTCCAACCGACATATTCGCCTCTACCAAGAGTTTTTGGAAAGGTCTCCTGGGTTAAAAGCAAATTAAGAAGTAAGGCCATGGAAAAAACCCATGGCCTTTTTTATTTCCTTGCCAAAAATTCTAACTTGAAGGTTCCCCAAGAAATTTTTCAGGAATCACAAACAGCCAATGAAACAAAAACTACTTTACCTCGCTGCAGCATCTCTCCTTTCATTGAATGTGCAGGCACAGCAAGATGGATTTTTCACTTCCAAACTTGCAGCCCAAAAGAAATTTGAGGCAGACTACCTCAAAGCCGTCAACTACGATCAATTTAAAGTTCACCTCACCGAACTCACCAAAAATCCACACATCACAGGTACCCCGGAAAATGAGTTGGTGAAGGATTACATGGTGCAAGTCATGTCCCAAGCAGGAATGGATGTGAAAGTATGGCCCTACGATGTGTATTTACCCAATCATCCCGGAAAGTCTGAGCTACAAATCATTAGTCCCGTGCAGCTTACACTTTCCCAAAAAGAAGGGGAGCTAGCGGAAGATCCTTTTTCCACCGATCCCCGACTTCACTTGGGCTTTAATGCCTTCTCCGGCAGTGGAGATATTACTGCTGAGGTTGTGTACGTCAACTACGGTACCCGTGAAGATTTCATGAAACTGGTAGAAATGGGCGTTCCCCTAAAAGGAAAAATCGCAATTGCTCGTTATGGAGGAAATTTCCGTGGCTACAAGGCCAAGTTTGCCGAGCAGAATGGCATGATCGGTTTGGTGGTCTACACCGACCCAAAGGACTCCGGATTTACCAGAGGAGATGTGTATCCCAAAGGCCCTTATTACAACGAAACAACTATTCAAAGAGGATCTATGTTGACCTTGGATTTCACTGGTGATCCTTTGACTCCCAATAGACCAGCCCTTCCCTTAGATGGGCCAGTAAAGGTGAAACGAGATGACCCAGCAACGGTAGATTTCCACACCATCCCGGTAACCCCCATTGGCTACGGTGCTGCCAAAGAAATTTTGAGCCGAATGACGGGTACCGATGTGCCTGCAGCATGGCAAGGAGGCCTTCCCTTTACTTACAAACTTACAGGCGGTGCCGACTTGAAGGTAAGGATCATGGTTGACCAAAAGCCAGATTTTATCCGTGCCAACAATGTGGTAGGCACCTTTATCGGTAAAGATCATCCAGACGAATGGATCATCTTAGGTAGTCACTACGATGCTTGGTCTTTTGGTGCTACCGACCCAAATTCAGGCACCGCGATGCTATTAACCTTTGCTGAAGCATTGGGCGAATTGTATAAAAATGGCCAAAAGCCTTCCCGCTCCATCTTGATTGGACATTGGGATGCCGAAGAGCAGGGCGTAATTGGATCTACCGAATGGGTAGAGCATTTGAGAAAAGAGTTGGGTGCGAAAGCCATCTCTTACATGAATTTCGACGGAGGTGCCTCAGGTAGAAATTTTGGTGCCTCAGCAGCACCAACCTTGAAAAAACTAATCATTGATGCTTCCAAGGAGGTCACCTACCCCGACTCTGCCAAAACGGTATTTGAGATTTGGGCAGGAAAAAATGAGGAGCCAGGCATTGGTAATTTGGGCGGTGGATCTGACCATATCGCCTTCTACATGCATGTGGGTATTCCTTCCTTGAGTGGAGGCTCTGGAGGAAATACAGCCTACCACTCCAACTACGACAACATCCACTACTATGGCAAGTTCTCCGATCCAAGCTTTAAAATGGGCGGTGCAGTGGCCCAAGTGTTTGGCTTAGTGGCCATACGTCAAGCCAATGCAACGATCATTCCCTA
>CAMDEU010000150.1 GCA_945897085.1 Spirosoma fluviale
TCGAGTTCGGCTAGGTAAATGCTACCTCCAACTTCCTTGGCACCTTCGGTATCGTTACGACTTGTAAAAGGAAGACTTGCAGGAGATTTTTCCCCTTCATTGGAGACCAATTCTTCTTTGATAATTCCTTTTTGATTCAGCCAAAGAGAAGCCGTTTTCATTGAAATAATGGTCCCCCCTCGGCTTACCCAATCCTTCAGGTGGTTTACCTGGCTTTCACCAAGTGCACCATAACTTCCAGATGGAAGAATAAGGGTGTTGTAGCCATGCAGGTTGAGTCTGCCAAACTGCTCTACATTCACTTTGGTAATCGGCATACCGATTTGGTGATCCAGTAGGTTCCAGATTTCTCCAGCTTCGGAGGCATTGATTCCAGTGCCCACTACAAGGACTACTTTAGGATGCTGCACCGCAGAGACACTATTGGATCCCAAATCTATGCCACTAAGGTTCAAGCCAGTTTGTACGGAATAGATCTTCTGACCATTCTTTTGGGCCAAGGTTTTTAGTTGCTGCACCACTTCGGATTTGGCAAGGGATTGAAAGCCCATAGGAATCATCAAAGTTCCTCTACCAAAATCCACTTTACCATCTTGGGTTTGTGAAGAGAAGTTTTGGTGAAGCGCTTCTACATGTACCCCTGCTTCCTGAAGTTCAAAAAGCAACTTGGGTGCATAATAATCCCTCCAATCAATCAAATAGGCATAAGCATCTCCTGGAGGGAAGGTATGGGTAGCTAATGCCATTTCTTTTAACTCAGTCCCCATTTTGGCCGTAGGCGCGGAAGCGAAAGGCATGCCGTAAGCTGCAGCCATGGTCCAAGCAGATGCATCGTAGAACACGGAATCTGCAAAGGTAGTTACGTATTCAAACATGGTTCGTACCATTCGGTACTGAGGTTGCTTGGTAGGTACTACCCAAGAAGTTCCTTTTTTGAAGGTTTGTCCAGCAGTGCTAAGGTCCGCAGTGTTTTCATAAACCTTGATTTTGTGGTCGAGTAGAAATTGCAAGAAAAGGCGATTTCTGCTCGGGTCGGTTTCATCTCCAAACACGTAGTTTTTCACTAAATCCTTGCTTCCTTCAGCCACTGAACCCTCAAAGAACTCGCGAAGGTACAAATGCATGTACTCGCGATTGGCCAATGCAGCATCCATGGTCGCTAAGGAGTTGACCACATGGTTGCGGATGGTGAAGGCAAAGGTAAGGTCTCCACGCTGGCTACTTTGGATATGTCCTCTTGAGCTGGCCGTTTCAAATACCAAACCCAATCCTCCGTGCATGTCAGGGTAAGAAGAGCCATAACCTGGGTAGCTGTTGTCAAACACTTCTTTGGTCCAGTACAGACTACCAATCTTGTCCATGTACTTGGCAAAGTACTTGGCAAACTTTGGGTTGATATCGTCGTAGTTTTTTCGTGGTACTACCGGGTTTTCCGAGCCATAGGGTTTGGTAGGCTCGAAGAAATAGGTGCTGTTTGGACCCATTTCGTGAAAATCAGTGGTCACGTTGGGGTACCATTGGTGGTACCAGGATATTTTTGCTTTTGACTCAGGATGAGCAAGAGGTAGCCAATCGCGATTGAGGTCAAACCAATAATGGTTGGTACGTCCTCCAGGCCAGGTCTCGTTGTGCTCCCTGTCCAGTGGATCTGCTACGGCGGGGAAGCCTTTATTGGAATTGGCCCAAAGGCTATGTCGGTCTCTCCCGTCAGGATTGACTGTTGGATCAATGTGAACTACCGAATTTTCTCTAAGGTTTTTTGCCAGGTCAGACTGGGAAGCAAGCAACCAGTAGGCGGTAAGCATCGCCGCTTCAGCAGAGGAAGGTTCGTTGCCGTGAACTCCATAACCTTGGTGGATGATGGAAGGCATCCTACTTACCTCAGGCATGGGCTGGCTTGGATCTGCAAGCTGTAATTGCTTTTGCCGAATCTGCTCCAAATTACCCATGTGCTGAGCCGAAGTGATGGTCAAGATGATTTTGGGCCGATGCTCGTGGGTGTAGCCGATGGTTTGAAGCTTGGCAAGCTCACTGATTTGATCTAGTTTCTCAAAGTACTTCACGATCAAATCGTAGCGAGTATGCCAATCTCCAATCTTGTATCCTAAAAATTGGGAAGGAGAGGGAATGCTGGGGTCAAATTTTTCATTCGGGAAGAAGTAGTCTTCCTGCCCAAATACTGGTATGCTTAATACTAGTGCGAAAATGACTCCGAGAAATGACTTTTTCATAGTGGTTCAAAATTTTAAGTAAAGTAGGAAAGGTAGGATTCATTTCTATTAAAAATCCATCAGCGGTATTCCAATTCTCCAAAATTTTACTGTATTTTAAGACTTTAGTTCGCAATTCAAACCCGACTTACCCTATGAGACAAAATAATTTATTCGTTGCGGTCCTCTTGGCTAGCCTAGGAACAGCATCATTGGCTTTTGCGCAGCAGACCCCAACTCCGCCAGCCATGCCTCCCCAGGCGACGGAGTTTTATACTCCTGTACCTCCTAAGGTGACTCCTGGAACGATGAATCATCAGGCGCCTTCTGATGCGATTGTCCTGTTTGATGGCAGCAGCCTTTCCAACTTTGTCTCTGCCAAGGATGGATCGAGTCCTGCAGTCTGGAAGATTGAGAATGGAGAGTTGGTGGTACAAAAGGGTACAGGAGACATTCAATCCAAACTTCCTTTTGGGGATGCTCAATACCATATCGAATGGTCTGCACCTACCGAAATCGTAGGGGAAGGTCAGGGAAGAGGTAATTCAGGCTTCTTTTTGATGGGAGTATATGAAGTTCAAGTCCTAGATAGCTACGTAAGTAAAACCTACACCAATGGGCAAGCAGGAAGTATTTACAAGCAATTTCCTCCCTTGGTAAACCCGTTGAGAGGACCAGGCGACTGGAATTACTACGATATCATTTTCAAGGCGCCTCGTTTTGATAAGAATGGCATGCTAACCTCTCCAGCCACTGTTACTGTATTGATCAATGGGGTCTTGGTGCAAAATAATGTCATCCTCAAAGGCCCAACCGAATACATTGGAATCCCGAATTACAAAGCGCATGCGGATGCCTTGCCGATCCAACTTCAGGATCACGGCAATCCCGTTCGCTTCCGAAATATTTGGGTAAGACCGCTTTAATCTTTAGTCCACGGTCGACCGTCGACTGTCGACCGTGGACCATTCACACCATTAATAAAAAACCCTCATGACCTCAAGAAGAAAATTTATTCAAAACACCATGCTCCTCGGAGCGGGTTTATCCATGCCCAACATTTTAACGGCTGCTGACTTTGGTACCTTTACACGTAGCATTGGACCCAATGACCAAATCAACTATGGCCTAATCGGCTGTAAGGGGATGGGCTGGTCCAACATGAGTGCGCACCTAAAAATCCCACAGGTAAACTGTGTGGCACTTTGCGATGTGGATCAAAGCGTACTAGACCAGCGTACGGAAGATGTATTCAAAATTCGTGGAAAGCGACCTACGCAATACAAGGACTACCGCAAGATGCTTGAAAACAAGGATATCGATGTGGTAATCATCGGTACCCCAGACCACTGGCACTGTCTCAACATGGTAGACGCTGTTTCCTCAGGCAAGCACGTGTATGTAGAAAAACCAATTGCCAACACCATCGAAGA
>CAMDEU010000151.1 GCA_945897085.1 Spirosoma fluviale
AAGTTCATCTCTTTTTTCACAAAGCCTTTAGGAAGAGGGATTGCAGGCAAGGAGATATCTTCCAGGCAGATGGTTTCTTCACATTTTTCGCATTTGAAATGGACATGCTCGTGATTATGCGCATGTGCTTCCTCTCCGTGGGTACAAAATGCATACTTCGTAGCCCCACTATCGTCAAGCACCTTGTGGATAAGGTCTTTCTCCAAAAAAGTTTTTAAGGTTCGGTAGATGGTAACGCGGTCAAACTCTTTATTTAACGTGTCCTCCAAATCCGAATGGGATAGGGCAATGTTTTTGTCCAAGAACTCACGGATGATGGCCAGGCGGCAGTCGGTAATCCGTAGGTGGTGTGCCTGTAAAATAGACTGAGTAGAAGACATAAACGAAATAGGTGTGTTCAAAGTAACAAAAAAATGAGATGGGGTAAAAAAAAGGGGGTCAAAATTTGACCCCCCTTTCTTTTATTCTCCTGAAGATTCCTTCAGGATTTTATTGATGCGTTCGTTGGCATCCTCGAGGTGAAGTTTGCTCATGCGATCGGATGTTCTGCCGATGGCACCTCTAATTTGGCTTTGAAGCGTTTTCAATTCCCCTCTAGCCATTGGACGAATGTCCGATTGAGCCGCATTGATTTGGGTACCTGAAAAAGCTCTAAACTGGGCAGGAAGCGGTGCTACCGAACCTGTCAATAAGAGTTCTAGGCGCTCGATGTGCGCACGCTGCAATGCTCTGCGGTGCACGTCGATGGTTTTTCCAGCTCCAAGCTCAGTCCAAATGCCTTTTCTTAAGTCATCGAATAATTCGGTCATTTTGTAAGCCTGAGCTCCATTGAGCGCTTCGTTTTCGATCATTCTACCCAGTCTTCCCCATTCTAAAATTCCATTGAGGGTACTTACCTGGATTCCACGAATACGCTCTAGCGCACCGAAATCTTCGATTCTGGCGATGATGGTTTCGTCCATCAACCAAGTTGGCGTGGTGAATAGTTGCTGGTTGACAAAAGCAACCGCCGCTTTCTGCATTTCTTTGGTTTGGTGCGTGTACACTGCTTCGCCTTGACCAGAAGACTTGTAGATTTCAGTTACTCCACCCACATGGTTCCGTACGTGGCCCATGTAGCGGTTAAACTGGCCAATTACCAGACCGTATATTTCTTCGAGGTCGTCGTAGTTCTTGTAAGGCTTCTCTTTTTCTGTGGTCCACTCGCGTAGGTTAGGAAGGATGCGTTGTAGGTTTTTGATGCCGTATTCGGAAGCAGTTACGGAGTTGTCTCCCAAATCTTCCGATTGGGTAGTTGGGTCGTAGTTATTGCCCTGACGGCCATAGCGGTACACAGGATCACCCTTCTTGTCAAGAATCCACTGGTTCAAAGTAGCGAGTTCTTCTTCTGGGCTCTTTGCATTCAAAATAGGTCTGTATCCCCACATGATCGCATACTTATCGTAAGGTCCCACAATAGGCATCAAACTCACACCCTTGTCTTCTGGCTGTGCGATGTAGTTGAATCGGGCATAGTCCATGATGGATGGAGTCGTTCCAAACTCCTTGGTGAAGGCGGCATCCCGTAGTTTTTCAACTGGGTAGCCGACAGAAGAAGCAAAGTTGTGCGGTAAGCCGAGCGTGTGACCCACTTCGTGCGACGACACATATCGGATCAATCGACCCATCACCTCGTCGTCAAACTTGACGGATCTTGCGTCTGGATTGATGGCTGCAGTTTGGACAAAGAACCAGTTTCTCAAGAGGTTCATCACGTTGTGGTACCATCCGATATCGGATTCTAAGATTTCTCCCGAACGGGGATCGGAAACGTGTGGTCCATATGCGTTTTGGATGTCAGAGGCAAAGTAGCGGATCACGGAATAGCGGGCATCTTCTGGACTCCAGGTTGGATCTTCAGCTGGGGTAGGGGCTTCTTTGGCGATAATTGCATTTTTAAATCCTGCGGCTTCAAAACCTTTCTGCCAATCTTCTATACCTTGCTTCAAATAAGGCACCCATTTGGTAGGGGTAGCGGGGTCGATGTAGTAGACGATCGGCTTCACTGGCTCAACCAATTCACCACGGGCAAACTTTTCTCTATCCTCTGGCTTCACTTCCAATCTCCAACGGTCCACAAACCGTCTTGAAGTGGCTTTTTGCGCATCTGCACCATAGTCTACATAAGAACGGGCAATCCAGCCTACACGCTGATCAGCAAGTCGCTGCTGCATCGGCACTTTAGGAAGGAGGATCATGGAGGTATTCATCTCCAAGGTGATCAAGCCCGTTACGCTGTTGGAAGGAGGCTCAGCAGCAGCATAGGTAAGTACATAACGCGCCTCAATGTTTATTGGGTAGCTATGGATATGTTGGATGTAAGAACGCTCGTTATCCAAACGCGTTACCCGATACTGTGTTCTGCGATTTCGTTCCATCCCCAATGCCTGATTGTCTTTGGTAAATAAGTCTGTCGCATCAATTACAGTACCTGTAGAGTCTGTTTTTCTTGATTTGATGGGGAACTTCTGCAGGATAGGCTCGAGATTCGATGCTTCAACTGCTATCGAAATCGGTAAGGAATCAGCGGCATAGTTGTCCAAGGAAACTACCTTGAGTAAGATGTCTTCTAGGTTTTTTTCCCAACGGACCATCATGTTGGTCGTCTCCTCACCTCCGTAGCCAATGCCGTCGGCTGTCTTGGCAATACGCACGACCATGAGCATGTCTCTGCCGAGTAGAGAATCAGGAATTTCGTAGAAGTATTTATCTTCTACTTGGTGTACTTTAAAGAGGCCAGCTTTGGTTTTTGCCTTGGCGGTAATGACTTCTTTGTAAGGTTTTGGGCCATTGACAGGAGCACCTGGAGCGCCTGGACCAGCAGGTCTAGCCGGTGCTGGTGCAGCAGGCGCGGGAGTAGCTTCATCTTTTTTCTTTTTTCGCTGGGCAAAGGAGTCCTCCGCTTGAAGCATAGCGCCCATTAGGCCTAGCACAAAGGCTGTTCTCCTCAGCAACTTGGGGAAGGGTGTATTCATTGCTTGATTATAATTTTTTAAAAATATACTAACTTCCAAAGGATGATGATATCTGTGGAAAAAAACATATTTTTTGATAGGCGGTTTATTCCTAAAATTAGAGGCCTTGGAAACTAGTAAACAGGACGTTGTAATCGTTGGAGGAGGGCTTGGAGGCTTGGTTGCCGCGTTACTTTTGGTTGAGCAGGGACAACCTGTCACCCTTATTGAAAAAAAAGTGTACCCCTTTCATCGGGTCTGTGGTGAATATGTTTCCAACGAGGTTCTTGGATTTTTGAAGCGCCACAATCTTTTTCCTGATTTTTTGGACTTGCCACTCATGGAGACATTTGAATTTTCGGATACCCAAGGTAAGGCGGCACGACTTCCATTGGATTTAGGAGGCTTTGGCATCAGCAGGTACTTGCTGGACGACTGGCTCTACCGCCTAGCCTGTGAGCGAGGAGTAGAAGTGATCACGGGCATACAAGTGACGGATCTTCATTTTGATTCCTTGGAAGATCGCTTTCGGGTGGAGCTATCTGATTTTTCGTATCGGGAAGCCTATTTTGTGCTTGGGGCTTTTGGCAAGCGTAGCAAGCTAGATCAGGT
>CAMDEU010000152.1 GCA_945897085.1 Spirosoma fluviale
TATTTAAGGAGCGTTTAGGAAAGATTTTGGAGGACTTACAAGCCATCCCAGAGTTTCGATCGGTCCGCTGGATTGTAGATGTAGATCCGAATTGAGGAGATTTTTTTTAAAGAACTGTAGCGTTTTTTGAGTGGTTTCCGTTTAGCCCAAAAGAATGAACCACTAAAGCCGAGTACCTATCGCCTAATCCTAACCAAGAGAGTTGAATTTGACCGACCAAGAGCTAATCGAAGGGTGCAAGCGTCGTTCGAAGATGCACGAGGAGTATTTTTTTAAAAAATACTACGGCTTCGTCATGGGTGTTGGTAGGTCCTATGTAAAAAGCGAAGACTTGGCACAAGAAATCACACAAGATACCTTTCTCAAGTTTTTTGATTCGGTAGAAAAGCTAGAACAAAACCCTGTGATTACCCCTTGGCTGCGAAGGATTGCAGTCAATACAGCCATCGACTACTACCGGAAAAATCAAAAATTCAGATTTCACGAAGAGGCGGATGGAAATAGTCTACTTGTAACGCAGGAGAATGCGATTGAGCAATTGGGCTACCAAGAAATCATTGCCCTTCTTCAGCAGCTACCTGATGACCAGCAACTGATCTTTAACCTTTACGAGGTGGAGGGCTACAGTCATAAAGAGATCGCCGAGAGGCTGTCCATTTCCGAAAGTTCCTCACGGGTATACCTCACCCGTGCGAAGCACAAACTTCGACATCTCATTCACCTTCATTATAGCGTCTATGCAGGAAGATAAGTGGAGTACACAATTAGGAGAGCGCCTGCGCAGAATGCAGGAAGAAGCTCCCCAACCTTACCTCCCGGGAGCCTGGGAGGCATTTGAAGCACGTCGAAATCAAAAACGGAACATTCCGCTCGTTTGGTTGTGGGCTGGTGGCATCGCTGCTTCAATGGCCTTGATCTTTTTGATTGGAGGCTTATTTACCGGGGAGCAGAAAGAGCAGTCCAGTGGCCAGCAATTGGCCTTAGAGTCGCAAGTCATCCAAGAGGAATCAGCTGCTCCAGCCGAGCAAAGCGAAGGCAATTCCGAATCAAAGGTGAATAGGGGAGAATCGAGTAAAGCCTACTTCAAGCAACCAAACGAAAAGCGCAGCGATAGTGGGCGAAAGTCATTTCCATCTTCCGAGCAAGGATCCAGTCCTTTGAATGCAAGCAGTGCCATTATTTCCGTGGAGTCGAATCCAACTACCGAAGCATTTACGGAGGCAGTACCACAGCAGGTGCTTGCTTCTTCAGTACAAGCAGCGCCACCATTCGCTAGCCTAGGAGAAGAAAAGGTGGTAGGTCAACCCACTACCAGCGCCCCTAATTATGCTGAGATAGTACCTTCCGAAGCAGCGGAACTGCTTGCGCAACAAAAAGATCCACTGTCCTTTGCTGTAGGGCTTGGACCTGGATTTGGAAACAGCAACGAGGCCAACCAGATCACTTCAGGATCGCGAATTGGTTTGGGAATGCAGGTGGATATGGCTCTGGCGGGCAAGCTACGCATCGGTTCAGGACTAGGGCTCAACTACCTCAGTCAGGCATCCGAAGGCCAGGCATCCCTCAAATTGGTCGGTGTCAATTCCCCCATCCAAGAGACTTCCCAGGTGCAGCAGGTGCAGGTAGACCTACCCCTGTATGTTCGCTTCCCCCTCAGTCCCTCACGGGCGATTTCTTTGCAAGCTGGATTCTCCAATTTGCTGACCTTCAACCAAGCCACGGAACAGAAGCTGGTCTTTATGCGAGAGGTTTCAGCTTCAGATTTGGCAAACTCCCTGAGTACCCAAAGAACCCTGCAAGTCACGCAAAGCAGTACTCTGCCCGGACCGAGTTCTCGATTTATTCCCTTTGCCCAGGCCAACCTTGGAGTGAATGTTCGCGTATACGAAAACAAAAAAACGAGCTACCTCTTGATGCCCTTCTATTCCTATCCCTTGCAGGATATTTCTGGAACAGGGCAAAACCCAGCGGTTCTGGGTGCTGCGGTTAAAATTACCTTCGGCACCCTCAAAAATTAGTACCCTTTTTGAATACCAAACCAACGCTACCTCAGCCCAAGAATTCCTTGGGCTGTTTTTTTTTGTTCAGTCAGGATAAAAAATCTGAGCAATGCTTCATTTCCTTCCCCATATTTTCCAAGCATGGTGCTGCGTTTTGTTTTCTTTAGAAAAAAAAACAAACTGTTGTTTATAAACAACAATAATATAAGCTGTTGTTTACAGAAAACATTTCTATTTCAAAAAATCGATTTTAAAGCAACTAGTCTAGGATTAAAAAAAACTGCCCCTTTGTAAGAGGCAGTTTATTCCTGTAGAACGAGGCAGGATATCTTCTTTACAACAAGGAATCCTTACACCTTAAGGCCTTCTTTTTCCAATTGTGGCCCAAAGGGCTGTTGATAAAAGCGCTTGCCTGTAGCCTTGTAGAGAGAATTGGCTAGTGCAGCAAATACAGGAGGGAAGAAGGGCTCACCCAAGCCAGTAGGGTCTTCCTTGCTATCCACAAAGTGAACTTCAATGGCCTTTGGGGAATCCTGCTGGCGAATCATGCGGTAGGTATGGAAGTTATTTTTACTAGGTACCCCCTCCTTGAAGGTCAACTCCCCAAAGAAGGCATTGCCGATACCATCAACGATGGCACCTTCACCCATGTTGATGGCAGCATCTTTGTTGACCACGATGCCGCAATCCACGGCAGCATACACTTTTTCAACTACCGGCTTGGCGTCTACAATCTTGGTGTCCACTACTTCGGCCACATAGGAATTGTGGCAAAAATAGGCGGATACCCCACGATGTACTCCTGCTGCAGGGCTGCTCCACTTGGATTTTTCTTTGACCAATTCCAAAACCCCAGCATAGCGCTTCGCATCGTAATTGTTATTTTTACCTACCGGGTTGGTTTCGGCTCGCTTGAGCAACTCCAATCGGAAGGCAATAGGGTCCTTGCCCATCACTTCGGCGAGCTCATCCAAGAAACTTTGTTCCGCTGCTGCGATAAAGTTGGAACCAGGGGCACGGAAGGCACCGATGGTGATATTGGATTCAATTTGCCAGCCTTCAGCTAGGTAGTTGTCGATCGCCCCTGCAGGAAAGCGATTGGCATGGATGGGAGTCTCAGGAATACCCCCTGCTTTTACATGAAGCGCGATTAGCTGGTTGTTGGCATCCAAAGCTGCACGGTAGGTAGCAGAGTAGCTTGGTCTGTAGATACCATAAGTCATGTCGTCCTCTCGGCTATACACCATTTTGATGGGAACGCCAGCCTTTTGAGAAATCAAGGCTGCTTCCACCAGGTGGTGACTGTAGGCTCTCAATCCAAATCCTCCGCCCATTCGGGCCAGCTTGATGCTGATTTTCTCCTTGGGAAGCCCAAGGGCAGATGCGATCGTTCCTATTATAAATTCCGGTGCCTGAGTAGGGCCATAGATTTCTGCTTTGTCGGCTGACACATGTGCAAAGCAATTGACCGGCTCCATGGTATTGTGCGCTAGAAAGGGAGCAGTGTATGTTTTTTCAATGATTTTGGCAGCCTTTTTAAATGCACCTTCCGGGTCTCCATCTCTGCGAAGGACATTTCCAGGCTTGCTGATGTATTCAGCCAT
>CAMDEU010000153.1 GCA_945897085.1 Spirosoma fluviale
CTTGAAAAAATGAAAAAAATAGAAGCCATCATCCGTACCTCTCGATTTGATTACATCCACCGATGCATTTCCAAGTTGGGTGTCAAATTTCTATCCTTTTACGAAGTAAAGGGGATGGGATTTGAGCATGCCCGACAAGAAATGTACCGCGGAGTAGCCTACGAGCCCGCCTACATTCCACGTACCAAACTTGAAATCGTCGTTCCCGATGACCTCGCAGAAGGCGTGATCAATTGCATCCTCCAAGAAGGGAAAACCGACGAAGTGGGCGACGGGAAAATCTTCGTCTACGAAGTACTCGAAGCCTACCGCATTCGCAACCAAGACACGGGCGAAGCCGCTCTCTAATCATTCCTATTTCAACTTAAACACAATCGCTCTCTCACCTATGGAAGCACCTGTACAAGACCTATTCACCGTCAACAACCTCTGGATGATGATCTCCACCATGTTGATCTTTATCATGCACCTTGGCTTTGCCACCCTCGAAGCAGGCCTTACCCGATCCAAAAATACCGTCAACATCCTCTTTAAAAACACAATTATCCCAGCCATCGGCATCCTTTCCTATGCCTTTGTGGGCTTCAACCTGATGTATCCTGGGGCTGACTTTGCAGGCGCCTTCTTTGGATTCTCTGGATTTGGCCTCTCCCTTCCTGAGGGATGGGATACCAGCAATTACAATGCAGGCTACACCTATTTCACCGACTTTATCTTTCAAGCCATGTTTGCCGCTACAGCTGCCACCATCGTATCAGGAGCAGTTGCCGAACGAGTAAAGCTGGGGCCCTTTCTCATCTTCTCCCTAATCTATGTAGGCTTTTGCTACCCGATTGTAGGTATGTGGAAGTGGGGTGGAGGTTTTTTGAACACCCTGGAAACTCCTTTCTATGATTTTGCTGGCTCCACCATCGTACACACGGTAGGGGGATGGGCAGCCTTGGTAGGCGCATTTCTACTCGGTCCACGCATCGGAAAGTACACCCCTACAGGAATGAAAGCGATTCCTGGCCACAACATTCCCATGGCTACCATGGGCGTATTTTTACTCTGGTTTGGGTGGTTTGGATTCAATGGAGGCTCCGTCCTCAGCGCCGACCCGGGTACCGTTTCTCGCGTTTTTGTAACCACCTCCTTGGCTGCTTCCGCAGGTGCCATTAGCGCACTCCTCACCTCCTACATCAAATTCAAGACCTATGACATCACCATGGTCCTCAATGGCATCTTGGCAGGCCTGGTAGGCATCACTGCTGGCGCTGACAAAATGGGAGCACTAGATTCTGTGTATATCGGAGCAATCGGTGGAGCCTTGGTAGTTCTGGCCGTTATAGCATTTGACAAAATCAAAATCGATGATCCTGTAGGCGCGATTGCAGTACACTTATGTGGTGGGATCTGGGGCACATTGGCCGTAGGGATTTTTGGAGATTTAGCAGGATTAAACCAGCTGCTTTCCCAACTCATTGGAATCGCTGCAGTAGGTGCCTTTTGTTTTGGTAGTTCCTGGCTCATTTTCTTCACCCTCAAGCGAACGATCGGTATTCGGGTTGATGAAAAAGAAGAGGTCGAGGGACTCGATATCAACGAGCACCAGATGCGGGCTTACCCAGATTTTGCAACTAAAGATTAAAAACTAAACCACAAAAAAATCCCCTGAGAGTCCATCTCAGGGGATTTGCTTTTATGCATTGGGAAGTAGGGCCAGCGGACCTACATGGCGAAGGAGGATGGCCTGATGGAGATGTCCAAAATTTTGGTAGCACCAAGCCTTGAATTCTAGCCTTTCCTCAGGTAACAAAAGATAAAGGCCTTTTTTTAGTTCTCTTTCAAAAATAACCCGACTAAAGCTTACTTTCTGTAAAATAGTCTTTACATAATCCAGCATGGTCTAAAAATTTTGTAGGCATTAACTGATTTTAAGTTTTTCTACGATAACATATCCCAAGATGTTGCGTTATTTTGGGAGACCTAGCTGAAATTCCCCTATTTTCGCATCCATGATTAGTACTGCACGACATCTATTGGCTCTCCTCTGCCTTACCGTATTGCTATCCTTTCAGGTAGTAGGGCAGGAAGTAAAGGTGGAACTCGGACCAGACCAAATCGGCATCAACGAGACCTTTACGATCAAGGTCACCCTAGCAAACGAGAAAATAAAGTCCTACGACCAGTTTCCTGAAATCACAGGATTTCAAAAACAGGGCATCTCTCAGTCCTCCTCGATGAATATCATCAATGGGCAAATGAGTAGCTCCAACAGCATCATCCAGTACTACAAGCCCACCCGAAAAGGACAGTTTACCTTGGCAAAATTTTCGGTGCTTATCAATGGCCAGGCAGCTGCTTCGCCTGGAAAACGAATTACGGTCACCGATGCTGCTGCAAGTGCCCCCAGCGGAGGAAATGCCTTCGATCCATTTGCAGAGTTCTTTGGAAGAAATGACGAGATCCCTGAATTTGTAGAAATCGCAGACGATGCTTTTTTCGCAGTCAACATTGATAAAAGCGAAGTGTATGCCGGCGAAGGATTTACGATGGACATCTCTTTTTTCATGTCCGAACAAAACCAAGCTCCCTTTCAATTTTATGAGGCAGGTAAGCAGCTCGATGCCATCTTGAAGAATCTGAAGCCTACCAATGCTTGGGAAGAAAACTTAAGTATCACCACCATTGAACCACAAACGGTGGAACGAAACGGAAAAAAATGGGTCAAGTTCAAAGTTTTCGAAAGCACCTTTTTCCCATTTTCTGAAGGAAAAATAGAAATTCCACGCGTGCCATGGGAAATGATTAAATACAAGGTGGCTAAAAACCCTTCCCTATTTGGAGCAAATCGACAGGAAGATTTCAAAACCTTTTACTCCGCACCTCGCGTCATCACGGTCAAACCCTTGCCTCCACACCCCTTAAAAAGTGAAGTGCCCGTAGGAATCTTCCAACTTCGAGAAAACATCACTACGCTAGACGCAAAAACTGGGGAAGGCTTTAACTATAATTTTGGGATAGCAGGGATCGGAAATATCAATTCCCTAGCTGCTCCAAAGCGCCTGCCTGCCACAAACCTAAATGCCTTTGACCCCAATGTACGTCAGCAAATCAACCGCGGATATGGCCAAGTATCAGGAATTAAAGAGTTTGACTACTATGTCACCCTGAATGAAGCAGGTGAATACCCCTTGGATCAATACTTCAGCTGGATCTACTTTGACCCGGAGCGTGAAGTATACGATACACTCAAGCCAAAAGCGCTTATCCGTGTAAGTGGGGAGTCCAAAATTAATGAAGCCTTGTCGGGACAGCGGCTTGGAGGAATCTACGATAAAATCGCCACCGAGAGCAACCAGTTTTTAAACCAACAATATAAGTACTATTTTACCACCGCAATTAACGTACTTCTCCTGGCAGCAGTAGCGCTACTCGCAGTGATTATCATTCGAAAAAAATAATGGGCAATTCATTCGGCAAGCTTTTTAGACTCACCACCTTTGGTGAATCCCATGGAAAAGCACTAGGAGCAATCCTAGAAGGCTG
>CAMDEU010000154.1 GCA_945897085.1 Spirosoma fluviale
TTTGGTGCCCCACCATCTTAGGTTTTGTGATCATCTTTAACCTGAAAGGCAACCATGGAAAATCTTGATATCATCTTACTCACCGTAGTCGTAGCGGTTGCCTTTATAGTGTTCATCGTCACCACCTTGAAGGAATTTACCAAGATGGAGACAGAAACCTATACTGACGTCAAAAGCAAGCCAAGCTACGGCAGGGATGCGCTTTATGACCTGCTTCAAAAATTATTTGACGACGAATCTATCCCAAAAACAGACAAGAAAACGGCGTTGAAGACTATCGGTCGAACCATGGCCGACATGGAATCGGATGGGCTCTACTTCCCTGAAGAAATCAAGGAAAAATTGGCTAAAGACGGCATCCCACTTCCCGCAAAAAAAAGCGATACCAAAACACTTGAGGACGGAAAATAAGGGCTGGTGGTTTTCATCACCGCCGTCCATAGCTAATTTGCATTTTTTTAAAAAATAGCCAATAAGGGTAAACTAAGCTATTTTTGATACTAGGCCCCAAAAGGTAAGTCCTTGGCGTGTTTTTTGATTTCTAAATGGATTTATATTCATATTAAAGGTGTCGAAAACAACACAAAAGGATAACCTCCCTTGCTAGCAGTTTTTCTGCTTATTCTTTAGGTTTCTGCGTTTATTGATCCTAAGCCATGGCTTCTAGACGAAATTTTCTAAAATCTGGCCTTCTTACACTGTCCCTGGGGACCCTGGTACCTTCGCTAGTCCAGGCAACTCCGAACAGGTACCAATCCCAAAGTCTGCTCAGCCAGCTCCTTAAATCCATGACCCGACACACGGTTTGGAAAGAGGTAGCTTCGATTCCCTTTTCTTTTCCCACACACCATTGCCAGGGTATGGTCAAAATTGGGGAAGATTATTGGGTAAGCTCGGTGGAAGTCCTCCCAGAATTTGCAGGCGATCGTTCCCACGGAAAAGGATATTTATTTCAGGTGAGTGCAGCAGGCCAACTCCTGAATAGCCTAGAACTCGGGGAAGGACCGCTGTACCATCCCAGTGGCATCGACTTTGATGGCACAAACCTTTGGATAGCCCTTGCGGCCTACAAACCAAATAGCCAATCGATTATTTACCAGATTAATCCATCGCAAATGACGGTGAAAGAGGTTTTTAGATGGGAAGATCACCTCGGGGCCATTGCACTCAATCCGGATACCCAGATCTTGCACGGTGCCAGCTGGGGCTCCCGTCGTCTGTACCAATGGGATAGCAAGGCAGTTGCTAAGAAACAGGGTTCCTCGGAATCCATTCCCTCCAGCAGCCAACCCAATCCCTCCAGCTACATCGACTACCAAGACAACCAATACCTCGGCGGTGGCGAAATGCTCTATTCAGGGGTAGCAACCTACAAAAAACCGGGAGAGCCTGTCTTTTCCCTGGGGGGACTGGAAATCTGGAATATTCTCGAAGGCAAAGTCGTCCACCAGCTTCCAATACCCCTCTGGTCACCGAAAACAGGCAGAGTCATGACTCAAAATCCTTGCTTTTTAGAAGCCCTGGCACCAAACCAAGTTCGTGCCTACTTCCTCCCTGACGACATGGAATCTACCCTGTATGCGTACGAAGCTGCGGTGGAGCTATCGCAAGGAAAATAAGCCATTCAAGCAGCAATTCCAGGGAAAATACCAGCCGAAAAATTGATTCATCAAATTAATTTTTCGGTTTCCTGAAAATCAGGCAATGTTGCCAGGGTAAGTTGCTGCTATTTTTTTCAAATGAAAAGCCGGCAGCCTTGAATTCTTTCACCGCCTGTTGCTGGCTCATTTTGTGGATGGCTTTGATGGGTACATTCGGGTCTTCAGCCCTGAACTCCACCAAAACCAACTTGCCCCCAGGCTTGAGTGCTCCCAACATGGATAGCGCCATCTCGTATGGATAAGAAAATTCATGGTATACATCCACCAGTAGCATCATGTCCATGCTATTTGCAGGCAAGGATACTTTTTTTTCTGTACCCAAAACTGGAATGAGATTCTTTTTCCCTTCCCGTTTGATCCGTTCATTCAAGTAGGCAATCATTTCCGGTTCCACATCCACTGCATACACTTTTCCGTTGCCCACCATTTTGGATAGTAGCGTGCTGTGGTAGCCACTTCCAGCACCAATGTCTGCAATGGACATGCCGGGTTGTACGGCAAGATTTTTTAATAGCTGCGTCGTATTTTCTTCCTGCTCCCTTTCTTGTCGTTCAAGCCAGTCAATTCCAAAGTGGCTCATGACTTGGGCAATTTGGCGCCCCATGTACCATTTGCTAATGCCATTGGGATCCCCCGGTTTCAACGTATATCGCTCCTGTGCAGCAAGTGTAGTCGTCTGGAGGATTGCTAAAAATAACAGGATAAATTGCAGGGAGTTTTTCATGATTGATAGTTTTTAGGCTACGACTTTTTAAAGTCGGTTTTCTTAGGTCCCTAAATTCAGATTAAATTCTCTAAAGTGCAGGATATGAAGGTTAAAACTCTATTTTTATCCTATCGCAAAAAAGCAGCCCTTTACCAAACCCTTTTATTTAAGTCTTACTGCCCTCGCGGGAATTAATAGTTAACCCAAAATGAAAACCTACCCAAGCATATTTAATGATGTAATCGGCCCGGTCATGCGAGGCCCTTCGAGTTCACATTGTGCTGCATCCATTCGAATTGGACGAATGTGCCTCGACTTGATGGATGGAGATATCCAAGAGGTATATGTGGAGTTTGACCCCAACGGCTCCCTCGCCACTACGCACAAAGGGCAGGGCTCCGACATGGGCTTGTTTGGCGGATTTTTGGGTTGGGAAGCCTACGAAGAGCGCCTTCCAGATTACCTGCGGGCCATTGAAGAAGCCGGCATCCAAATTAAAATCGATATCCATCCCATCGGAGCCACACACCCGAATACCTATAAACTCACGATGACCAATAAAAAAGAGTCCCGTGAGTTGACCGCCATTTCTACTGGTGGGGGCATGATTGAAATTCTTGAGATTGATGGTGCCCAGGTGTCTATGGCTGGAGATTTTTACCAGACCCTTGTCTACGTATCCTCGCCAGGGAAGCTCCTGGAGTTTATTGAGAAATCCATGCCCTGCGATGATATCGCGCTGCGCCAGGGCAAATCCACCTTTATCGAAATCAAGGCCAACCAATTTCTGACTGCCGAAATCTGCGCGGAACTCCTTCAGATGGACGAGGTGCTATTCATAAAAAAAATCAAGCCTGTGCTTCCGGTCATGTCTCGAAAAGACCTCGAAGTACCCTTCATTACCTGCGAAGAAATGCTGGAGTTCAACCAGGATAAAAACCACGCTCTCTGGGAACTCGCAGTGGATTACGAAAGCATGCGTGGAAATATTTCGAGAGCCGAGGTTTTTGAAAAGATGCGGAGCATTGTGCAAATCATGCAAAATTCCATCGATCTTGGATTGAAGGGAACGAAGTACGCAGACCGGATTTTAGGCCCTCAATCCCTTGGATTTCAGAAGCAGCTAGAGGACAAGAAGCTGGTGGAAGG
>CAMDEU010000155.1 GCA_945897085.1 Spirosoma fluviale
CTCCCTTTTGAATTTGCTACGCTGGGCATCGAACCAGGCCTCTGGACGCCCGAAGTGGTCATCTCCCGACACAATGGCATCCGATCCAATGCCGAACAAGAACTATCCATCGGTCGCGCACTGGCCCAGGTCGATGCCCAAAAAATCAAGGAGCTGCTCTGGTTTCACCCAGGTGACCCAGACCTTAGCCTGGACCCATCCATCGACCCCAACTGGCTGGCGGCAGACCTGCTCAAGCCCTACCTCGCCTTAGGGGAAGACATCCCTTTTGAGGACCTCTTTGAATCCGAAGAAATGCCCGAAGGGAGCAACAATTGGATCATCAGCGGAGCGCGCACCCAAAGCGGATTTCCAATTCTTGCCAACGACCCACACCGCCGCATTGCGCTCCCTTCTTTGCGCTACATGGTCCATTTGAAGGCACCCGGATGGAATGTGATCGGGGGGGGCGAACCGGTTATCCCGGGGGTGTCCATCGGCCACAACGACCATGGCGCATGGGGATTGACCATCTTCCAAAGCGATGCAGAGGACATTTACCTCTACGAACTCAATCCCGAAAACCCCAACCAGTACAAGTATCGGTCCAACTGGGAGGACATGACGCTGATCGAAGAACGCATCCAGGTGAAGGGGCAGCAAGACAGCCTCGTGACGCTGCGCTACACCCGACATGGGCCGGTCACCTACCTAGACACCAAAAACCACCGAGCAGCGGCTGTGCGCGCTGCCTGGCTAGAACCAGGAGCTGCCCCCTACTTGGCTTCGCTACGCATGAACCAAGCGACGAATTGGGCCGAATTCCAAGAAGCCTGTACCTACAGTTTTATTCCAGGGGAAAACATGATCTGGGCAGATAAATCAGGAACCATTGGTTGGCAGGCCGTAGGAATCACTCCCAAGCGTCCCAACTTTTCTGGCATGGTGCCCGTCCCAGGAGATGGACGTTACGAGTGGGATGGGTATTGGCCCAATCGCTTGAAACCTAGCCTAACCAACCCCGAAAAGGGGTTTTGGGGGACGGCCAACCAGCACGTCACTCCAGCCGACTATCCTTTTCCAGAAGCACTGGCCTTCACCTGGGCAGATCCTTTCCGTGGAGATCGTGTGAATGAGATTTTGGCACAAGACAGCAGCGCCACAATCGCCACGTCCATCGCCTTGCAAGTGGATGTGTCGGCTATCCCTGCCCGTCAACTCACTCCCCTCCTGCTGCAAGCGCCGATCACAGACCCCAAAGGCAAGGAAGCCCTGGCTTGGATGAAAGATTGGGATTACCAACTCCTTCCCGAAAGTGTGGCCGCAGGCATGTATGTGGCCTGGGAAAAAGCATTGGTCAAGGAGGTTCGAAGCCGAAAGGTGCCAGCAGCCATTCAAGGCATGATTCAACCCCCATTGACAAAAATCATCGATTGGGTGCTGCATCCCGAAAAGCTCTTCTCCGAAAACGCCCTCCAGCAGCGGGATCGCTTGCTCGCCCAAACCTGGTCTACCGCAGTGGAGGAACTTTCCAAAGCCTTGGGTCCCACCCTAGCACAATGGAACTATGGGCAAGCGGCCTACAAGCACATTGCCCTGCAGCATCCCCTTTCCAAATGGGTGGACACCCAACTGCAGCAGCAGGTCAATTTGGGTCCGCTGCCTCGAGGCGGCTATCCCAACACTCCCGCAGCCAACGGCTCGGGAAATAATCAAACTGCTGGCGCGAGCTTCCGCATGGTGACTGACCTAGCGGATTGGGATTTGACGCAGATGACCAATACCCCTGGGCAATCGGGAGATCCACGAAGTCCTTTTTACAAGAACCTTTTTGAAGACTGGGCCAAGGATCGCTATTTCCCCGCCTATTTTTCGGAGAAAAAGATTGAGGAGCATACGCATGAATACTTGATTTTCAAGCCCAGCTCTAAAAAATAAAATTCAGAAGGAAGCTGAACTGATTTGCGCTTGGTATTCTGTTGGCGTAAATCCCACCCATTTATTGAAATTCCGGTAAAAAGTACGTCTATTCGCGAATAGGCAGCGGGTCGCCAACGAGTCAATGGTACGGGTGTCCAAGTAGCCTGCTTTGATCAACTTTAATGCGTATTTGATTTTCAGATTGTTCTGGTACTCACTAAAGGAACAAAAAGAATAATAGTTGAACATATATTTCAGGTGACTCTGCGGATAATCGAGTTCGAATGCCAGCTCCTTTAAGGTTGGTACCTCCACCAAGTCCTGGAGCAATTTCTCCTCGTATTTTTTGATGGCAAAAATAATTTCATCCACCTTAGACTTCACTTTTTTCTCCAGCTCCAGGTCTTCTGCCTCGGTAGGCTCCAATTTGATACTTCGCCACACCACGAGTTCTTCTTTACTGCTGGTACTGATGTTTTTTAATAACAATTGTTGCCCATATAGAATGACGGGGTTTTTTAAAATGTAAATGATCATAAATAACCATATCAAGGCAGTGATTTGGTAAAATTGAATAAAATAGCCCGTCCCGAATGTTTGCGGGTTGTTTACAAACACGTAGTTATAGATGAGGTATAAGGAAAAATAAATTCCAAAAGTAAAGTAGGTCCAATTTTTTATGGTCTGGAAATGGATGAGTTCCTTGTAATTTTTCCTTTTGTAGATAAACTTCCATATCAGTAATCCGGGCAATAGCACATACAGGGAAGAAAATAGGAAGAAGACTAATTTAATTAGACCAGGATTTAGATTAAAAAGGCTGTATACAAGGACAAACAGCGTGGGAAAAACAAGGTGCAGGATTACTTTTTTAACTGGAGTTTTTTTAAATAATAGGTTGTCAAAAAACAAATAGGCAAAAACAAGCATAAAAAATTGATGCAAGAAATTGTCTACAAAGGGATTTTTAAACGAATCAATAAGTTTAAATTCTTCAACTCCTTGCAAAAACCGCTGAATTCCTGCTGACGCTAAAATTAGTAAACTGTAGATGTTCAGGTTTTTATCATTTTTCCTGCTGAACAATATAGAGAAAACGAGCACAAGCAAGGCTAATCCAACAATGAATGATAAAAAGGCTAGCAGCATTAGGCTTGGCAATAAGTTAGATTACAGGTTACGAGAAATCAAGCGGTGAATCTGCTAATGACTTCCCAGAACTAGGGGAGTATTCTTCACGGTAGAATACCCCCTCTCTGGATGAATGTAAGTTTTTTTAGACCAATTGAAAAACAGGGATGTTGTACGAAGTACCAAGTACTATGTACCAAGTACAATGTACAATGTACCAAGACTCAGGAAGCAGAATTCAAGTCAAAATACGAATCCCTACTTTGTACTTGGTACTTGGTACCTTGTACAATTCTTTACCATATCGTCGCATTCCCTCCAAACAGCCTGTAGCTTACCATAAACTCATGCGTTTGGTTGGGAAGCAGGTAGCTTTTGAGCATCGGCCACTCGTACACGTAGCCGAAGCGAAGCTTGCCTAGCAGTACGCCCACCTGTGCATTGTTGGCATAGTCTACCCGGTGGCCACCACCTACCCAGA
>CAMDEU010000156.1 GCA_945897085.1 Spirosoma fluviale
CGGTTATTTAATTTTGAAAATTCATCCCAGATAGGCTGGCGCCGTTCAGCAGGAACTTTTCCAGCAGCTTTCCACTCTTTTTGAATCCGCTTACTGATATCAAAAGCCATTTTTGAATCCGGAAGGTCGTGTGCAGCACGTGCCTGCTGCAGTAGCGACTCGTATACTTTAATATTCTCTTCTGCTTGAAGGGCAAGTCCATCGTAAAATTCCTGTCGCTGCTCAAAGAAAAAGTCAACTGCTTCAATGAATTGTGTTTCCATCTCCTCATGAACCTCCTTTTCGAGAGGTCCAGTTTTGATCCAGCGCAGCTTTAATTCTTTGAATTTTTCCGTCGTATTTTTCCAGTCGGTACTAGCTTGCATCGCAAGGGCCTCCTGAATCAAACCTTGCTTAATCTCCAGGTTTTTACTTCGGTTGCCCTGAATAATCTCACTTAAAAAAACTTCCTGCTCCTCGAGTTGGGCGATTAATAGTGGAATATCCCCCAAAGCATCACATTCAAACAAGGATTCCTTGAGGTGAATCAATTTCATCAAAAAAGAACCCTTATTTTGATTTTCTTCGATGGCAGCTTTTAATTGGGCCACCTTTTCTTGGAGGAGCTTAAATCGAGTTTCAAAGTAAAGGATGGTCGATGCTTCGTCACCTTTTACCTCACCGATCTCCCGGTCTGGACTACCTAAAAAACCCTTTAGAAAGACCTTTCCGTCTTGGATATATCCAAAGGTATGTTTCATGGTACTAGGCTAGGTTATAGTTGGTTCTACTCAATTTTACGCAAAATAATCAATTAGCCCCCACTTATCCTAAGAAAGGTATATTTTTGCCTTTCACAATTGTTTCTTATTGACCGCAACTAGTTTACTCGCATGAGCGCTGAAAAAATCATCTTTTCCATGGCAGGGGTTTCCAAAATCTATCCCCCGCAAAAGAAAGTACTAAAAGATATTTACCTCTCTTTTTTTTATGGAGCCAAGATCGGAGTATTGGGTCTCAATGGTTCAGGAAAGTCCTCAGTACTTCGCATCATTGCAGGTTTGGACAAGGAATTTCTAGGTGAGGTGGTCTGGTCCCCAGGCTATACCGTAGGGATGCTTGAGCAAGAACCCAAGCTAGATCCCAGCAAGACAGTGAAAGAAGTGGTCGAGGAAGCAGTGGCTGGAACTGTTGCCCTGCTCAAGGAATTTGAGGAGATCAATGAAAAATTCATGGACCCGGCCCTCATGGACGATCCGGATGCCATGGACAAGCTCATCACCCGCCAAGGGGAAGTACAGGAGAAATTGGATGCAGTAAATGCCTGGGAACTCGATGTGATGCTGGATAAGGCCATGGATGCCTTGCGCCTCCCGCCTGCCGAAGCGAATGTAGCCAACCTTTCCGGTGGAGAAAAAAGACGCGTGGCACTCTGCCGTTTGCTGTTGCAGGAGCCGGATGTGCTCTTGCTCGATGAACCGACCAACCACCTGGATGCAGAGTCTGTGCATTGGCTCGAGCAGCACTTGCAGAACTATAAGGGAACAGTCATTGCCGTTACCCACGACCGTTATTTCTTGGACAATGTGGCCGGCTGGATTTTGGAACTGGATAGAGGGGAAGGCATTCCTTGGAAAGGAAACTATTCCTCCTGGCTCGATCAAAAGCAAAATCGCCTCAAGCAGGAGGAGAAAACCGAATCCAAGCGTCAGAAGACCTTGGAACGAGAATTGGAGTGGATCCGCATGTCACCTAAAGCACGTCAATCCAAGGGTAAAGCCCGTTTGAATGCCTACGACAAGTTGATCGGAGAGGAGTCCAAGGACAAGGAAGCCAAGTTGGAATTGTTTATCCCGCCAGGACCACGTTTGGGTGCCAAGGTGATAGAGGTGAATCAGGTGTCCAAAGCCTATGGCGATAAGTTACTTTTTGAAAACCTCAGTTTCTCCTTGCCTCAAGGAGGGATTGTAGGGGTCATTGGACCCAATGGAGCTGGAAAGTCTACCCTTTTCAAATTGATTACAGGGCAGGAGAAGGCGGATTCAGGCAACTTTGAGGTGGGAGAAACGGTGAAACTGGCCTATGTGGATCAGGAACACGACAAGTTGGATCCCAACAAGACCGTTTACCAGTTGATCTCAGATGGCAATGAGTTGATGAAGTTGGGTAACAAGGAAGTCAATTCCAGAGCCTATGTTTCCAAATTCAATTTTGCGGGTTCGGATCAAGAGAAAAAAGTGGGAATACTTTCTGGTGGGGAGCGCAACCGTGTGCACTTGGCGATTACGCTGAAGGAAGGCGGCAACTTGCTTTTGCTCGATGAACCGACCAACGACTTGGATATCAATACGCTTCGGGCTTTGGAAGAAGCGCTGGAAAATTTTGGAGGCTGTGCTGTGGTGATTTCCCACGACCGCTGGTTCCTAGATCGTATTTGCACACATATTTTGGCTTTCGAGGGTGATTCTCAAGTACTATGGTTTGAGGGCAACTTCTCCGACTATGAGGAAAACAAGAAAAAGCGCCTCGGCGACGTGCTGCCCAAGCGCATACGCTACAAGAATTTGAAGTAACCTTTGAGGTCTTTGAGACCGCGAAGGTTTTATTTTTAAACCGTCGAGGTTCTTGGAAACCTCAACGGTTTTCTTTGAGACCTCGAAGGTTTTATTTTTAAACCGTCGAGGTTCTTAGAAATGGCAACGGTCTTCCAGACCGCGAAGGTTAAAAATGAAAATAATTTTGTAAAATACTGCTATTCAATTAATTGTGAAAGCTTGTATTTGTAATACAAGCTTTCGTGTATTAAAATACAAGCTATTTAAATAGTTAATTATTCCCTTTTAGGACTCTAAAACTAGAGGAATGATGAGCTCTTATTCAGGGTAGTACTCCGATAGACCTTGCTTCAATGCTCCCTAACTTTTAAGGTAGGATCCGGTTTTGGTGTCTTTTCTTTAACCAAAGGCTGAGCTAAATCCTTCAATTCAGGTTGCCCGGCATTGACCCAAGCGGTATACCAAAAATCAGCAATCATTTTGATGGAGCGCTTCATTTGCCGTTCCACTTGCCCATCAAGGGCCTGAGCATAGGCGGTGGTAAATTCTCGGGAATAGACCCGAACGGTGAGGCCATTCCGCTCCTCGTAACTGTATTTTTGATCGACTGGAAACTGCAGGCTGAGGATTTTTTCGATACGTAAGACCGAGTCTACCTGCGAATGAGCTCTGGCAACAGTTTCCCAAAGTGCCTGCTGGGGGTCGGGCACATATTCTGCCTTCCCTACCCAAAAGGAGTAATTTTTTGACAGCAACTCGGGTACTCGGCTTTCCCAGAACCCATGGATACCTGCTTGCCCAGTCAGCTGCCCATTGTAATTTTTGGTGGTGTGCAAGGGGACATTCAAGTCTCCGAGGTAGTGACCAAGGTCTGCGGATAGGCGTAGAATGGCTAATTTATCTTGCGCAGCAAAGGCTTTGGTTAGGCTGTAAAACGTAAGGTAGGCTGACCA
>CAMDEU010000157.1 GCA_945897085.1 Spirosoma fluviale
CTCCGTAGCCCTGAGTTTACAAATCTAACGCATGTCCAAATTCAAGGCTTGATGGGGATGGCCAGCTATACTGAAAATCAGGAACAAATCCGAACGGAATTCCAAGGACTCAAGCTGCTTTTTGAGGATCTGAAGCATCGATCACTTCCTTCCTTTATGAATATGAAGGAACTCTCCATGGGTATGAGTGGGGATTACCAGATCGCCCAAGAAGAAGGAAGCACCATGGTCCGCATTGGGTCAGCCATTTTTGGAGCCAGAAACTATCCCAACCCATGAAAGCAAAAGAAATACTTCAAATCACAGGAATATCTGGAGCCCTAGCAGTGAGTTTGGGCGCCTTCGGTGCACATGGCTTGGAAGCACTTCTTCTCCAAAATGGTCGTCTTGACACCTTTCAAACTGCTGTAAACTACCATTTTTACCATACCTTGGCGCTTCTAGGCATTGGGATTTTAGCCTTAGTCAAACCGCAATGGAAAGGATTTGCCTTCTCTACCTGGTGCATGCTAATTGGGATTTTAATTTTCTCTGGCTCTCTTTATGTGCTATCCTTGACTGGAATTACCTGGCTGGGTGCCATCACTCCATTGGGAGGAATAGCATTTATTCTTGGATGGATTTCGATAGCCTATCTAAGCCATAAAAACCGATAAACCCTTGAAAAAAATTAGCCTCCTTCTTCTGATTTTCGCTCTTCTTTGGAAAGTTGCTCCTGCACAGGTTTCTAAAGAATCCCTCAGCCTTTTGGAAAACTCATTAGGTGATCAAAATTTCTTTAATGGACATTTGACCGGATTCATCCTCTATGATCTGGATTCAAAGCAAGTAGTATTTGAGAAAAATAGCCATATCTATCAAATCCCAGCCTCTACCACCAAGTTATTAACGCTATATGCCGCCCTCCTCATCTTAAAGGATAGTACTCAAACTTTACGGTACCAATCTTCTGGAGATACCTTGAAGATTTGGGGTTCTGGAGATCCGAGTTGGAAATACAAAGACTTTTCCCAGCCAGATTTTAAAAAAATCATAGGGACGCATTCCCTGGTACTTTTCTCGGATGCCAACCAAGTTTCTCCGGCTTTCGGCTATGGTTGGCAATGGGACGATTATTATTACGATTATGCAGTGGAAAGAAGTAGTTTACCTATGTATGGAAACCTGGTTCAAGTCAGTAAATCGGGAAATTCAATTCAGCTTTTACCCATAGCCTTCCAGTCCAAACTACAACCTTCCACTAAATTTCTCAAAGAGGTCGAACGGGATTTTCATAGCAATACCTTTTATTTCAATTCAGCAACCTTTGTGGGTAGGGAAACCTATATCCCATTCAAAGCTGACCCTACCATGACAGTGGAATTGGCGAGTCAAGAAACAGGTGTTCCCTGGATTTACCGACCCGATTCGCTTCCAACAGATCACAGCCAATGGAGAGCCACAGAATTAGCCCCTATTTTAAAGGAAATGATGTTGGTCAGTGATAATTTTTTGGCAGAACAAATCCTATGGATGGTTTCAGACAAGCTCTTCCAAACCTTGGACAATGAAAAAACCATAGAACAACTACTGAAGACCTCCCTTGCTGATCTTCCAGACCAACCGAAATGGGTAGATGGAAGCGGATTGAGTCGCCACAATTTAATTACGCCAAGGTCCTTGGTTCGTCTTTTTGAAAAGCTGCTCGAACTGCTTCCGCAGGATCAACTTGAAGCATATTTAGCAGTTGGCGGTAAGTCAGGAACACTTAAAAATTCATTTCAGGCTGCTCAGCCTTATATTTTTGCTAAAACAGGAAGTATGAGTCATTCTTATAATTTGGCAGGAATGGTGAAAACCAAATCTGGAAAAACCTATGCATTTGCCTTCATGAATTCCAATTTTCCTTTTCCCGTGTCCGGGGTGAGAAAAGAAGTGGAAAAAGTAATGCTACAGGTCAGAGATCACTTTTGAAGTAGCCACCAATTGTTTAAGTTGTCCATTACTTTGAACGCCAAAAACTTTCAAGCCCATGAATAAACGTAGTTTCTTGAAGTCCTTAGGACTTTTGGCAGCCTCAAGCCCAATGCTTGCATTTGATTTTTCAAGGTCAAGTAGTTCGAATCCCCTTTTGCCCACAGCCTTACTTCGTGGTCAAACAGTTGGAATTATCAGTCCATCGGCAGCTTCCGCAGACCGCATGGAATATACCTTCGCAAAAGAAGCGATGGAGGCCATGGGATTAAAGGTGAAGGTTGGTACAAACTTTAAAAATCGATTTGGCCATCTGGCGGGTACGGATGAAGAAAGAGCTGCAGACTTCAATGCAATGTTTGCAGATCCAGAAGTGAAAGCAATCATTTGCCTACGTGGAGGCTCTGGAGCGGCACGAATCCTACCACTAATTGATTACGAACAAGTAAAAGCCAATCCAAAACCACTTTTAGGCTATTCCGATATTACTGCACTACACTGCGCACTTCACAGTCAAACCGGTTTAATTTCCTTTCATGGTCCAAATGGATCCGGAAGTTGGAACAGCTTTCATGCCAACCAATTTCAGCAGCTATTTTTCGATCAAAAGTTGCTCACCTTTAAAAACGAAGTGACCAAAGGAGATGACCTGGTAGCAAAGGGAAATCGGATCCAAACCCTGACCAGCGGTACAGTAGATGGAAAGATCTTGGGTGGAAATCTTACCGTACTCACAGCTTTATCTGGGAGCATTTATTATCCTGATTTTCATAATTCTATTTTATTTATTGAAGATGTAGGAGAAGATCCTTACCGAATCGATCGAATGATGAGTACCCTCAAACTCAATGGCACACTCGGAAAAATCAAAGGCTTTGTTTTTGGGCAATGTTCGGATTGTAAGCCTGGCAGTGGTTATGGAGCTTTCACGGTCGATCAAATCATGGATCAATACATCATACCCTTGAATATCCCTGCCTACATCGGTGCTATGATTGGACATATTCCGAAGCAATTTATTGTTCCTGTAGGAGCTCGTGTACGCTTGAATGCCGACGAGGGAAGTATAGCCCTACTTGAAAAAATCTTTAGAACAAGCTAAACTCATGTCCTCCAACTTTTCATTATTCCTTTTAGTTTATATCTCCATGTCTTTTTCACCATTTAGCCAAGCACAGCAAAAACCCATGAGTTACCTTGCTTTGGGTGATAGCTACACCATTGGAGAAGGAGTGGAAGTCAGTGATCGTTATCCGATGCAACTGGTACATGAATGGAATAAAGCAGCTAAAATACCATTTGCATCCCCGCTGATCATTGCAAAGACGGGTTGGGCCGTGGATGAATTGGAAGTAGGGATTCAAGCTACTCCCATAGCAGATGAGGGCTACGATTTGGTGACCTTGCTGATTGGAGTCAACAACCAGTACCGAGGTCGGACAGTGGAATCTTTTTCAGAAGACTTTGAGAAAATGCTTCAACAAGCTATTTCCTTTGCTCGTGGTAAAAAA
>CAMDEU010000158.1 GCA_945897085.1 Spirosoma fluviale
TGTCGTGGGGGTAGCCTGAGGTGTCTAGCTCTAAGCCATCCACTGCTCGGTCCAACATCAAGTGTCCTGTTTGAGGCAGGTTTTCTCCAAGCAGTTTGGTGCGGTTGTCCTGCCAAGTGGAGAAAATAGCCAACTTCGCATCGGGTCGAGCCTCGCGCAGATAGCGGAAAATCGTCCAGTACTGGTAATTGGGGGATTTGATACCATTGCCCCAAACTTGGTGCTTGTTCGCCCAAGTACCTGTCAAAATAGAATTGTAGCCCACGGCAGAAATGGTAGGAGATTCAGAATATCCTCCCTTTAAGCCTCCGGTGTAGGCCCGAGCATAGCCTCCCTGACTGGAAATTTGATCCAAATTGGGGGTCTCCACTCGCTCCAAATCCTGGGCTGGAATTCCGTCCAAAATGATAAAGACTACTTTTTTCTGTTGTGCAAGCCCCAGCTGTACCCAACAGATACATCCAAAGACGAGGAGGAGGTGCTTGGTTCGCATAGATTTTTTTTGAAAATAACGAAGAATTTTATCCTTTTCCCAAATTCTGCTATGGAAAGAATCCGCTTATTCTAAAGACCGAATGGCCTCCACCGCAGCGCTGATTCGCTTTACAGGATCTCCAGCGATTATCTTAAAAGGGAAACCGCTTTGCTTAGTCAATTGCAGGTACTGTGCAAAAAACTCCTCCCGCATCTCGAGTTCGGGATGCTCACGGAGCGGATCTGCCTGCCAAGGAAGGTCGGGAGCACAAAGAAGAATTAGGTCGTAGGTTCGTCGAGCGATTTCCTCTAGCACCCAGGGATCTACTTTTCCATAGCGGTGTTGGGACCAGACCTGTATTACGCGAAGGTCGGTGTCACAGAAGAGGTAGTTTTTTGCAGCTCCAGCCATTTCATCCTCCGTCCGCATTTGTTGTTTGCCGATTTGAAGGAGGTCTTCGTAGGCATAAGGGTGGTCTAGATTTTCCAAGTACTCCCGGGCCACTTCAGGTACCCAAGGCTCCGCAAAGTGCTTGGCCAACTTTTCGGCTAAAGTGCTCTTGCCCGTGGACTCAGGGCCCAAAATCAAAATTCGCTTAGGCCTGCTCATGGGCTTTGAAAGCTTTGATCCAAGTCAAGAGACCTGCAATGGCTAGGCCCGTGAAAAAAAGATACTGAAAGGAAGTAAGCAAAAGCCCCTTGTGAAAATAGAGGGGCATAGATACCAGGTCAGTCAAAATCCAAAAAAACCAGCTCTCCACTTTTTTCTTCGCCATCAGCCACATGGCTACAAAGGCCGAAGCAGTCGTGAAGGAATCCCAGTAGGGAACGGTACTGTCTGTAAATTCAAGCAAGACAAAAACCAAAAGCAGAAAGGAACCCGCAAAAATGGCCAAGGACAGAAGCCATCCCTTTCCATCGAGCCAAGTAACGGCTAAGGACTCACCGTCCTTTTTTGGGGTATTCCATAGGTACCATCCATAGATAGACATCCCAAAATAGTAGGCATTGATGCCCATATCGGCGTAGAGCCCATAGTCAAAGCAAATCCAAACATAAATCAGCACCGAGACGATGCCTGTGGGATACACCCAAATGTGCTGCTTCGTGGAAAAATACACGGATAGAATCCCCATAAATACCGCTACCCCCTCCTGCCAACTGAGTTGCTGTAGGCCTTCTACCAAGCTCGTACGGAGAAATTCAAAATCCATGCTACGAAGAACGGGATAAATTTGACAGTCGAAAACCTTAACAGGCAGTAAATTTTAGTTGCTCCAAGCCAAATTTATCTGGGCGGGGCAACATTTACTTCACTTGCCAGGTTTGATTGTTAACTTGCACCTTATGACGCTGCGTACTTTACCCGCCTCCCAAGACATCGACTCCCTAGATCCTAGGGACTTTATTTTGATTAAAAATGCTCAGGTCAACAACCTCAAAAACCTGAGTGTCGCTATCCCAAGAAATGCCTTTGTGGTCATCACGGGTTTGTCGGGCTCGGGCAAATCCTCCTTGGCCTTTGATACGCTCTTTGCAGAGGGACAACGCATGTATGTGGAAAGTTTGAGCTCCTATGCCCGCCAATTTCTAGGCAGAATGGAGAAACCCGAGGTGGAATACATCAAGGGTGTCTCTCCCGCTATTGCGATCCAGCAAAAGGCAAGCACCAAAAATCCTCGCTCCACGGTAGGCACGACCACCGAAATCTACGATTACCTAAAACTCTTTTTTGCACGCGTAGGCAAAACCTATTCTCCCATTTCCGGAAAAGAGGTCAAGCACCATACCGTCAGCGACATTGTAGATTTTGTGCATTCCTTTGAAGAAGGATCTAAAGTGATGATTTCCTGTCCGCTCCAACCCTCTGGAGATCGGAAACTAGATAAAGAGCTGGAGCTACTCCTTCAGAAAGGATACACCCGCGTGCTACGAAATGGGGAGGTGCTGATTTTGGAAGAGATTTTGGCCCAAGGGAAAATCGAGAAAGGAACCTATGAAATTCTGATTGACCGCTTGACTGTCCAAAAAGAAGACGAAGACAACCAATTTAGACTTTCGGACTCCATCCAAACCGCCTTGTTTGAGGGGCATGGAAATTGTAAAATCACACTCCCTGGACTGGAAGCCCGTGCCTTTTCAGATCGGTTTGAGTTGGACGGAATAAATTTTGAACTCCCTTCGGTCAATTTTTTCTCCTTCAATAATCCCTATGGAGCCTGCAAACGCTGCGAAGGCTTTGGCACCGTGTTGGGCATCGACCATGACCTGGTCATCCCCGACAAGGAACTTTCGGTGTACGAGGGAGCCATTGCTCCATGGAGAGGAGAAAGTGGAAGAGGCTGGTTGGAACCGCTACTAAAAAAAGGCATCGACTTTAATTTTCCCATCCACCGCGCTTACCAAGACCTCACGGAAAAGGAAAAAGAGCTTATTTGGACAGGCAATGCATATTTCCGAGGACTAAATGAATTTTTTGAAGACCTCGAGTCCAAGACCTACAAAATCCAATATCGGGTCATGCTATCCCGATTCCGCGGCCGCACAGCCTGTCCAGATTGCCGCGGCACACGCCTGCGGAAAGATGCCTCCTACGTAAAAATCGCTGGAAAGTCCATCACCGACCTGGTGTTGATGCCCATTGAGGATGCCCTCCACTTTATCCAGACGATCCAGCTTTCTGCACATGAAGCCAAATTGGCCAACCGACTCCTGAAAGAGATCAGCAGCCGATTGGAGTTTATGCACCAGGTAGGACTCGGCTACTTGACGCTCAACCGACTTACCTCCAGCCTTTCTGGGGGCGAATACCAGCGCATCAAGTTGGCCACCTCGCTGGGATCTGCTTTGGTGGGTTCCATGTACATTTTGGATGAACCCAGCATTGGGCTGCATCCACGGGACACCGACCGCCTGATTGAGGTGCTCAAAGCCTTGAAAAATCTTGGTAACACCGTCATTGT
>CAMDEU010000159.1 GCA_945897085.1 Spirosoma fluviale
AAATCAGCAGAGGGAGTCTTTCCAGAGCCCTCACAGTTTTTGCAGGCGCTCACTTCTTTTCCACTACCTTCGCAGGTTGGACAGCTCAGACGTCCTTTTCCATCACAGCGCTCGCATTCAAAAAACTCCACAATGTTGAAAATATTTAATTTTTTGAGCATTCCAGAAGCCCCACATCGGCTACAACCTACGACCCCATTTGCTTTGCAATAGGCACAAGCCTGTTCAACCTGCTTATTTCCCCCACACAGGGGGCAAGCGGTGTAGCGGTATCCACGACGATCGCATAGTTCGCAGGCGATGATTTGAGCCAAGGGTCCCTTTAGTTTTTCCTTGAGTAGGACGGCATAGTCGTAGTTTTGTCCATTAAATCCAGTCAATTCCAAGTACTTATTGAGGAAGTTCTGGCTATTGTCAAATTGGCCCAGATGAAATAGCGTTTCCGAAAAGTAGTAGGGCATCTCCTCAGGGAGCGGTTGGCCGGAATCTATTAAATTCCGAAAAATAGAGTTGGCAGTTTGATAATCGCTCCGTTCCATCGCTGTCAAAGCACCTTTCATCCAACGGTCGGTTTGGCCAAGGTTAACCTGGGCACTGCTGTCCACAGAGGTAAAACCCAGCAAACCGAGAAAAAGTAAACAGGATAAGGCGAAAATTTTCAAAGCGGCGTATTTTTAAGCAAGGAAGCATCTGAACCTACTTCCAACAAGAAGGATAGGTTGCGGATGCAAAATAATAGGAATTTTTGGTTGAACGAGGAAGTGCAAGCCAATCCAACTAAATCTTGTAAAAAAAATAGCGTTCAGTTTCAGTTCAGCAAAAAGTTGTTGATTTTTGAACGATACTAAACCACTAGATGTGATTGTTGCTGTAATTGGTGGGGGTGCAGCGGGTTATTTTGCCGCTATCCACGCAAGTGGACCTGGAATAGAGGTGCTCCTTTTTGAAAAATCACCCAAAGTGCTCTCCAAAGTCAAAATCTCTGGTGGGGGACGATGCAATGTCACGCATCGACCGATGGAGATCACCAAACTGATCAAAAACTACCCCCGAGGAGAGAAATTTTTGAAGAAGGGATTTGCCCACTTTTCAATTGAAGACACCTTTACCTGGTTTGAATCTCGTGGAGTTCCCCTAAAAATTGAAGAAGATGGACGGGTGTTTCCAAAAAGCAATACCTCTCAAAGTATCGTGGATGTGCTTCAAGAGGAAGCCGCTCGACTTGGTGTTCAGCTCCGAATTTCTACAGGAATCAAAATCATCCGACCCAGCGAAACTGGCTTTTTATTGCAAACTGATCAAGGTGAAATGGTCGTATCTAAAGTCATTGTGGCCTCAGGAGGACATCCTAATCTAAGTTCGTATGAATTTCTTAAGTTGTTAAATCATAATATTATAAAGCCTATACCTTCACTCTTTACCTTCAACACTCCACAAGAGCCCATTCGGGAACTGATGGGGATAGCAATGGGGGATGCCTTGGTCAAATTGGAGGGCACGAAGTTGAGCTACCGCGGTCCGATTCTGATTACCCATTGGGGAATAAGTGGTCCGGCAGTTTTGAAACTTTCCGCTTTTGGGGCGGATTGGTTGCATGAAAAGCAGTACACGGCCCGAGCGATCATTCACTGGAATGCGGATTTGGGAGAGCAAGACTATGTGGAGCAGCTGAATGGCTATGCACAGATCCATCCCAATCGAAAAGTGGGTTCGCACCCCTTATTTGGGGTTCCTACGCGGCTATGGGAGCATTTCTGCAGCAAAGCAGCGATACTCGAACCGCAACTTTATGGACAGCTCCCAAAGAAGTTGATCAACAAATTGGTGCAGTGTCTATTCTGCTATTCGGTAGGCATTCAAGGAAAAACGACCTTTAAAGAAGAGTTTGTCACTGCTGGAGGCTTGGTGCTGGATGAAATCAATCCTGAAACCCTAGAGAGTAGGTTTCATCCGGGACTGTATTTTGCAGGGGAGGTATTGAATTTGGATGGTATTACGGGCGGTTTCAATTTTCAAGCGGCTTGGACTACGGGATACCTGGCAGGTAGTTCAGCCAAGGAAAGTTTGAAAATGTAGCATGAAACCGTTTTTGGAGGGAATAGGGCATAAAAAAAAGGCAATACGCATTGCCTTCTTTTTAATGTTTAATCCCCTTTAACTCTGTAAATCCTATGAGTTCATTAATGGATGGAAAAGTAGTTGATTACACTTACTTCAAGGTTAATTTAACATGAAGTTGCTTTGAAGTTTTTTCACGAATGCTATGCCTATACTTGCTTCATCCTACACCAAGCCCCCGTTTTTTTTCCTAAATGGCCATTTTGAGACCATTTTACCCAGTATTTGGCGTATGGTGGAAGGGGTGAATTACGAGCGGGAGAAAATTGATACTCCCGATGGGGACTTTTTGAATTTGGATTGGTCAAAGGTAGGTGGAACCCAATTACTCCTTATTTCCCATGGGCTAGAAGGAGATTCGCAGCGGCACTATGTACGGGGATTGGTTAAGTTGTTCAACCAGAAAGGAATCGATGTGCTCGTTTGGAACAATCGATCCTGTGGGGGAGAACTCAATCGGCAGCCCATCCTGTACCACCACGGATCTACTTACGATTTGGAAACTGTCGTTACGCATGTGCTCGGCTCGACAAGTTACGCCGGGATATTTCTTACAGGAATCAGCATGGGAGGCGCGCAAACGCTGAATTACCTCGGGCAACAGGGAAAAAACCTTTCTCCATTGATCCAGCGAGCAGCGGTGTTTTCTACACCAGTTCACCTGCCTTCCAGTGCGGCCACACTCCGCAAACCCGCCAATGCATTTTATGCACGCAAGTTTATGGGCAAGCTGAAGAAGAAAATGGAGGCGAAGGGGAAGCAATTTCCTGGTTTACTGGATTTGGATCGATTGCCCCAGGTACGCGATTTCGATGAATTTGATACGCATTACACAGCCAAATTGCATGGATTTAAAGATGCGGCTGACTTCTACGAACAGGCCAGCCCACATACGCGGATCCAGGACATTGGTATCCCCACTTTAATTCTCAATGCCAAAAATGATCCCTTGCTGGGAGAGGATTGTTACCCTACTGAATTTGCAAAAGATAGCCCAGCAATCTTTCTAGAAGTACCCAAAAGGGGAGGACATACCGGTTTCACCATTCCTGGCTCGGAATTTACCTATGCGGAACAACGGGTTTTTGAATTCCTAACACAGCAGCACTAAGTTTGATTTGGAATCTGTTTGCGGGGATTAAAAACGCTTCAGCACCATGTCCGCAACAGTTCCCCCGATGGAAAGAGAGCTTGTGGCAGCCGGAGAGGGAGCATTCAAGACATTGATCGCAAACTCGGATTCACGGATGGCAAAGTCATCCAAAAGGCCTCC
>CAMDEU010000160.1 GCA_945897085.1 Spirosoma fluviale
GCTGTTTTCGCAAGTAACTTTACGAACCACATGCTTCGAATTGCAGAAGACATTCTGCATCGGCAAGGACTTGATGCAGAGCTGCTCAAGCCATTGATCATTGAGTCAATCTCCAAAAGCCTACAGCTGGGAGCAAGAAAAGCCCAAACCGGGCCGGCTATTCGGGAAGACTACTAAACGCTGGAGTCGCACCATCACTTTTTGGGGTACAACGAGCAACTTGCTGAAATCTATCGCCTGATTTCTCAGGATATTATCGATAGCTAAATCTTACTTTTTAGAACTCAACTTTCGATCGAGTTCAAGTAAGGTTTGCAGCAGTACATTTGCCCCGTTGGCGATGGCTTCTGGGCTAGAATATTCTTCTGGGGCATGGCTGATGCCATCTCTACTTGGGATAAAAATCATGCCCATGGGGGCAATTCTGGCCATTTCTTGTGCGTCGTGCCCTGCGCCACTGGGAAGGCTGAGTGTGGTCATTCCGAGTTTTTCCGCCTCCTGCTTGATAATTTTTCGAATTTCCGGGTCTGCCACTGCGGGTTTGCTGGCCACTTCTATGTGTTGGACGGCTAGGCTGCTGCCACTTTCCTGTGCAAGCTGTTTGGCAATTGCCTCCAATTCTCCATAGAGTTTCCAGATTTTTTCCGAAGACAAATCTCGGATTTCCAAGTTGAGCTTTACCTCTCCTGGGATCACATTGCTAGCCCCTGGAAAGGCTTGAATCTTTCCTACGGTTCCCACTTGCCGCCCTTCGTCTCGCGTGATGACTTCATTCACGGCTAAGATAAATCGAGCTGCAGGCAGTAGGGGATCTTTCCGAGCATCCATGGGGGTGGTCCCTGCATGGTTGGCTTTGCCTTTGAAGGTAAACTCCCACCATTCAATAGCGACGATTCCTTCAACTACTCCAATGTCCAATTTTTGGGTATCCAGGTTACCTCCTTGCTCAATATGGAGTTCCAAAAATGCAGCGATATCTCCCTTAGCACGCGCTATACTTGAAATTTTGCTCGGGTCTCCACCCAAGAGCCGAATGCCTTCTGCATCAGTCATGCCTGCATTGCTCTTGACTTGAAGTGCAGCTTCGCTTAATCCTCCAACTAGTGCCCGGCTGCCGATGAGGCTACCCTCTTCATTGGTGAATACAATCACTTCTAGGGGGTGCTCCGTTTGTATGCCTGCTTCGGCTAGGGTTCGCACCACTTCTATCGCTCCCATTACCCCTACAGGGCCATCGTAGTCTCCTCCATTGGGCACTTCATCGATATGTGAACCCATGCTGATGGGCTTTAGGGATGGATTTTTACCGGCTTTTCTACCAATGATATTTCCTGCATGATCTACCGATACCTCAAGGCCGGCATCAAGGAGCAACTGCTTGACGAAAGGTCTTGCAGCAATATAATGAACGGAGTAGGCTATCCGATCCGAGCCGCCCTTGTCATTTTTGCCATAGGTGGCCAAGGTGCTGAGCGATTTTTGGAGTCGTTCGGAATTAATTTGGACGTTTTGAGCCAAGGAAGTACCCAGGCCAACAATCCATAGTGCAGGAAGTAGTAGAAAGTATTTCATTCTGAATCGGGAAAGTGGGATTCCAAATATGCAAAAAAAAGTCCTTCGGAGGGAAGGACTTGGTAGTTTATTTTAGCCAGGCAAGGCTGACTTCATCTGGTGCTTTGATTCGATCCGCTAGTCTCATGTAGCGGTCGGCTAAGTTGGCTAGGTAGTCTTGCGCTTTGGCAGCAGCAGCATCTAATCCAGTTAGGGATTCTATTTTCCAGAAATCTACCAGGTGTTCGATGATGCGTGCATAATCCCAGCCTGTATAAACTCCTATTTTTTGGGTGATTTCTGAAAAGTCTTTGTAGATGCTTGGACGGCTACTTCCTTCGCCCATGAGGACTGCAGGCATGACGATATTTTTCCGCATCATTTTTTCAAATGCAGTTATTGCTCCACTTGGATCAATTTCGAAAATTTTGGACATAAAGCTTTTGTAAGCCTTTTCGTGTCTCGCTTCGTCTCCAGCGATGGTTTTACAGATTTTTGACAGGACATGATCTCCTGCTTTGTCTGCAAGCTTACCAGTATTCACGTGTGAAATCTTAGTTGCACGCTCTTGAAAGGAGGTGTAAATCATAGCCTGATAGGGGTCGGCGTCTGATTTAGGATCAAATCCATTGGTGATCAAGCGGTGAATAGTCTGCTCCACAGCACGCATGTCTACCCTGCCTGTGAGGTACAGGTACTTGTTGAGTAGGTCCCCGTGGCGATTTTCTTCTGCTGTCCATGCCTTGGACCAGCGCACCCAACCGGAAGGAGAGAGCAAGCTTCGCTCCACATTGATTCCTTCCAACAAGTTGAAGTAGGTTTGGTAGGAAGGTAAGGCTTCCTCCGTAACCAGGTTGCCTATCAAAGAAGTTAATACGGTATCAGGAATCCCTGCAGCGCGTTGCTGGAGAAGCCTGACGTCTTCCATGGCCTCTGGATTTGAAAAATCAGGCAAAAAATCTGTCGGCTGCCAGCAATCTTCCGGATCAAAAAGGACAGTATCTACGGCATGGCCAACGAAGTCATCCAATTGAGAGATGACCTCCATGTTTTTTTCCAGTTCGTAATTGATTTCTTTCGAGCTCATAGTATTCGTTTATTAAATAGCCCTTTTAAGGCAATATAAAGGTACGCGTTAGATTGCAATTCTTTTCAAAAAAAAGCCATGGCGGTCAGCTATCTCCATGAGTGGTCAATTCAAGGGAGGTTAAGGAAATAAAAAGCGGCCTTTTCACCCTGGTTTCGGCATTTTTATCGCTTCTCTTTGAAAGAAGGTTTATTCGTATGTACATAAGACTTAAAGACCTGTAAAGGTTCAAAAAAAACGCGATTGCCTTCCTGTTAAGGAGGAAAGGTGTCGGCTAATTTTTGAGTTAGTCAATATTTTTTGAGCAGGTTTAAAGGGTAGTAATTCTTTTCCCCATCGCTTTGTTGCGAGTTCGAGCCTTCTTTCTTTACAAGCTTTTGGTGATAATTTTATTGGTTTGGGTTCTAAAAGGAGGTATCTTCCCTATCTATATTTTCGAATGATTATGAATAGATTCTTTTTGTTAGTTGCCCTTTGTGTTGCGCTTGGTTCTTGTGCTTCGGTGAAGCAGGGGCCTGACTATTCCAAACTTACGGTTGAAGAGCGATTGCAAGCAGCTACTCAAATCGCCCAATCTACAATTATGGTGGATGGACATGTGGACCTTCCTTACCGCATGAAGGTGGGGGGATTTACACTGAAGCGAGAAGTGTTGGATGTATCGGTACGAACTCCGGATGGTAATTTCGATTACCCTCGCGCCAAGGAAGGGGGACTAGATGCACC
>CAMDEU010000161.1 GCA_945897085.1 Spirosoma fluviale
TTGAAAGCCTGGAATTTGAAGCCAGGAACCCGAGAATTGAAGGAAAGAATGTTTGGAAAGAAAACCACCCAACTTCGTGTTGACGAGAAAGGCGCCCACATCGAACTGATTCTTGGGCCTTGGGAGTCGGCGGTATTTGAGGTGAAATGAGGCAATGATGGGAGGACAGTTTCTCCTTTGCTGTAATATTTAAGTCTTATCGCATCTCAATTAGCTGGTTTTGTTTAATTTAAAGTTTCATCATTCTTTGTCACTGCATGCCCAAGTCTGAAAAACTCAATCGCCGAGAATTTATTACGTCAGCTGCCAGCATTGCAGCTACGATCTCCATCGTACCCTCTTCCGTCATTGCAGGCACGGGACACGTGCCTCCATCCGACCAACTGACCGTGGCCAACATCGGCTGCGGTACGCAAGGACTGCGCGAAATGGGGGAATTATTGAAAAATCCCAAAATTCGCCTCGTCGCCGTATGCGATGTGAATAAATTCTCTACCGACTACATCGACTGGTCTCCCTATGGAATCAGAAATACTATTCGAGAAACAATCGGTGACAATTCCTGGTGGGAAGGCAAGCCAGGAATTCCTGGAGGCAGAGACATTGGGCAAGAATATGTAGAGAAGTACTACGCCAAAAATATGCCCTCAGGGAGATTCAAGGGTTGTGCGAGTTACGAGGATTACCGTGAACTGCTAGACCAGGAGAAAGGCATCGATGTGGTCAAAATCATGACTCCCGACCATACCCACGCCCCAATTGCCCTGGCAGCAATGTCCAAAAAAATCAATGTGGTCACCCACAAGCCCATTGCCAACAGGCTTTTGGAAGGGAGAAAAGTCATCCAAAAAGCAAACGAATCAGGAGCCATCACGCACCTCCTTGCCTGGTCAGATCGTCCGGAATACCGACAGATGAAAGCTTGGATGGATGCTGGCTTGATTGGAGACTTGCAAGAAATTCACAACTGGTCCTACCGCCCCGTTTGGCAGCAGTGGACCAGTCGCCCTACCGCAGCGCAGACCATCCCTTCGGGATTTAACTGGCAACTTTGGCTGGGACCCGTTCCAGATATGCCTTACCACAAGCAGTACACACACAACGTGTTCCGTGGCTGGTACGAATTTGGAGGCGGTTCCATCGCCGACATGGGGCATTACAGCCTATTTCCTTTATTTGAAACCTTGGGTATTGACCGCAGCCCCGTTTCTGTCAGAGCCTATGGCACTACCACGCGCGAAGAAGTCAATCAGGTCTACCAATGGGTAAAAAATGAGGTGGCCTTTCCTGCCAGCTGCATGATCAAATGGAAGTTTCCACAGCAAGCGGCTCTCCCAGCCTTTGACCTCTTCTGGTACGATGGGGGCATGAAGCCCTTTGCCTGCGAAGAACTCGAGTCGGAAGGAAAAGACATTCCTGAAGAAGGGCTGCTGCTAGTCGGCAGCAAAGGAAAGATTTTAGGAGGCTTCCGTGGAGAAAATCCCGTGCTGCTCCCAGAAGGATCTGCGATGCAAGGTCGCGATGCAGAACGCATCAATTCCCAAGAGGTGGACCGAAAGACCGACCTATGGGTGGAATCCATGCTGGCAGGAAAACAAACTCCCGGAAGCTTTACCCGTGCCCAATGCATCACCGATACGATCAACTTGGGGGCCATTGCCCTGAGAACAGGCAAGAAAATTGACTTTGATGCCCAAAAAATACAAATCACCAACGATCCAAAAGCTCAGGACTTACTCACGAGAACTTATCGGGCAGGTTGGGAGATTTAATTCCAACCGATCCTAACTTCATTTTCAAACCCAAAATACCCTTATGAACACCAGAAGAAATTTTCTCAAAACCACAGGACTTGCTACCGCAGCACTCGGACTAGGTCTCCCTTCCTTGAGCTTTGCTCGACAAAACGCAGCGCTCCCCTTCAAAATTTCTTTGGCCGAATGGTCCGTAAATAGCCTACTCTTTTCCAAGAAGCTTGATCACTTAGATTTTGCACTTGAAGCAAAGAAACACGGGATTTTTGCAGTGGAATATGTCAACCAGTTTTTCATAGATAAGGCTAAGGACTTCACCTACTTGAAAGAAATGAATACCCGATGCACCAACGAGGGCATCACCCAAGTGTTGATCATGGTGGATCGGGAAGGGATGCTCGGAGCTCGCGCCGCAGCAGATCGGACCAAGGCAGTTGAAAATCACAAAAAGTGGATCGATGCCGCCAAATTCCTAGGCTGCCACACTGTGCGGGTCAACGGCTACTCGGACATTTCCTGGTCTACCCGTCCAGAAGATGCAGCAGAAGCCTCCAAATTGGTCAGTGACAGCATCCACCAGCTCGCCACCTATGCGGCACCTACCGGCATTCATATCGTGATCGAAAACCATGGAGGATTCTCATCCAATGGCAAATGGCTGGCAGATACCATTCGAAATGCAAAGCATCCTTTAGCAGGTACACTACCTGACTTTGGCAACTTCCGCATCAGCACCCTAGACGGCAAGCCCGTTTCCTATGATTCCTACCGAGGTGTGGATGAATTGATGCCATTGGCTACAGGAGTGAGTTTGAAACCAAAGGTCTGGGACGATGCAGGCCAAGAGTCGGACTTGGATTATTCCCGCATGATGAAAATCGTCCTATCCCATGGATACAGCGGACACGTAGGCATTGAGCACGGAGATAAGGATAAAGAATGGGAAAGTATCGTAGCCATTCGACAGATTCTTGAGGGCTTGCAAAAAGCCTAAAAATCAACGCAGACAACTAAAGTTTATCCCCAAAACTCCATGAACCAACAACTTGGACAACTTTCCCTTTTGGTGAAAGACTACGACGAAGCAATTCACTACTACACGCAGACGCTAGGCTTTGAACTGTTGGAAGACACCGCACTGACGGACACCAAACGCTGGGTGCGGGTAGCTCCGAAAGGCTCTAACTGCCAGTTGCTGCTTGCCAAAGCTGCCAACGAAACGCAGCTGAGTCAGGTAGGCCATCAGGCGGGAGGCAGGGTCTTTCTCTTCCTCTACACGGATAACTTTTGGAGAGATTACGAGAACTACCGCTCCAAAGGAGTCGTCTTTATCCGGGAACCGGCAGAAGAATCCTATGGAATTGTTTCCGTATTTTCGGACCTCTATGGAAATCTCTGGGATTTGATTCAACCCAAGAATTCCTAACCTAGCTCTTATGGAAACCCAAGCCAACAATCCACTTCACGGAGTCACCCTCGCTGACATGATCGCTCAACTGGTCTCTTTTTACGGTTGGGAAGACCTCGGCGAACGTGTTACCATACGCTGCTTTACACACGACCCCAGCATTGATTCTAGCCTAAAGTTTCTCCGTAAAA
>CAMDEU010000162.1 GCA_945897085.1 Spirosoma fluviale
CGTACGAGTATCCTTAAACTATGCTTCCGACTACTTGGATGAAATCGGTGGAGAAAATTTCGAAGATCGTTACTACGATACCCAAACCTTCCTAGATGTCAATGCTTCTTATGCCTTTACGCCTAAATGGAGATTCTTCATGGAAGCAAACAACTTAACCAATCAGCCTTTGCGTTACTACCAAGGCATTCAGTCACGTACCATGCAGGTAGAATACTACAATGCTCGATTCAACTTCGGATTGAAGTTTGACTTGTTTGACTAAAAAATTAGTGAGTTAAGCAGTTTGATAGCTGCCTCCGAAAGGGGGCAGCTTTTTTGTTGGAGGCCTATTTTATCTTTGTGGAAATTTCCTTAATTATTTTTGAAGTTTCTGCGTAACAATAAAATCTTTAATACTCCTGAATGATTCCTCCCCAATCCTCAATCCGAAAGGCTCCGTAATTACCAAAGTTTGGTCCAAGGAGGTAATCCCTGCCTTTACCAAGGCTTTCTTTACCCAATATGCCTGTTCGGCAGGTCCTTCAATCTGAAAATCCGGCATCGCTTGGCTCCACTCCACTCGTCCTCGGGCCACATTAAACTGATAGCGATCCGAAGGAAATAGGGCTTGAATCTGTCCCGAAAGGACTAGATCTTCCGGCTTTCCAGACAGGAGCGGCAGACCACAATTCAGGATCCAAAATCGATCCGCCGTCTCCAAGGCAATGTCCAAATCATGAGTTACGACCAACACGGCTTTCTCTTTCTTTTGGCTGATCTCTCGCAGGAGCGTCATGATTTCCAGACGGTTAATCAGGTCCAAATGGGCTGTAGGCTCATCCAATACGATCACAGATCCATCCTGCGCCAAAGCTCTTGCAATCATGGCCTTTTGCCGTTGTCCATCACTCAGTTCGCTCAGTCGCTCGTCCTGTAGCATGGTTAATCTGGTTTCGTATAGCGCTTGGTCTACCCGATTGCGGTCTTCGGTACCTAGCTTCCCAGTCCAGCTCGTATGCGGTGTTCGGCCCAGCGCCACCAGCTGCCCTACGGTCATGTTGCCCGGGTAACTCGGATTGGTCAGCACCACGGCAATTCGCTTGGCTCGCTCTTCGATTCCATAGCTGCTCAGTTCTTGCTGATCCAACAGCAACTTCCCTTCCCAGGGGCTGACCTCTCCCAGGATGGCTCTAATTAGTGTAGATTTTCCTACCCCATTTGGGCCCAACAAGCAGGTGAGTTCTCCCGAGTACAGCTGAAAGGAAAGATCGCTGAGGAGTTCCTTCAGCTTGCCCCGCTTGGTATAGCCCAAACTCAGTTCAATTCCTTCTAAGGTGATGTGGTGGTTCGCCATGGGTCAAAAATCCTTGCTTAAGTTTTTTCGTAGGATCAAGGAGATCACCAAAGGCGCTCCTACCAGAGAGGTGACTGCATTAATCGGTAGGGTACTCGACCATCCAGGAAGGTGCCCCAAAGCATCACAAAGTAAAAGCAAAATAGCTCCTAGCAGTGCAGAGCCAGGGAATAAAATACGATGGTCGACTGTCTTCCAAAGCATGCGTGCCAGGTGCGGTACTGAAATGCCTAAAAATGCAATAGGACCACAGAAAGCGGTAATGCCCCCCGCCAAAATGCCTGTACTTCCTATCATCAGCCAGCGCAATCGCTCCGTGCGAATACCCATGCTCCGGGCATAGCTTTCCCCCAAAAGGAAGGCATTGTAGGATTTGACCGACCCAACAATAGGAAGGGTTCCAATCAAAATCAGAAGACCAAGAATACTCACTTGTGACCAGGTCAGCGCACCCAAACTACCCATGGACCATACGGTATAAAGCTTCAAGGCTTCCGCCCCAGAAAAAAAGGAGAGCACCGCCACCACCGCGGACACGGCACTGCCCACCATCAGGCCTACGATCAATAACGTCATCGAATCTTTTACTCGCCAGGCCACCAGGGTAACGAGAGCCAGCAAGCTACCTGCGCCAAGAATTCCTGCTCCGGCAATAGCCCAAGAATTGAGCCCGGTAAGGGATATTCCAAAAGCGGCTCCAGCCAGCATCAGTAAGGCTACGCCAAGTCCTGCACCCGAACTGATTCCCAACACATAAGGCCCTGCGAGTGGGTTTCGAAAAAAAGTCTGCATCTGTAAGCCACTTATACTGAGTCCTATACCTGCAAAAACAGCTACCAAGGCCTTAGGAAGTCGGTAGTGCAGGATGATTTGCTCCCAGGAATTTTTGGCCCAAGTTCCCGTTGCCATCCCTTCTACCATTTCCGCGGGCGGAATCCACACGCTACCCATGCTCAGGTTGAGCAAGAAACTCATCCCAAGTAAGAGGAAGGAAAGTGGAAAAAGAAATCGTCTGAAGGACATGGACAAGGGGTAATTCTTGAAGCTAAGGTTTGGAATAACCGGTAAAACCGATTCTTCCGGGCTAAAATACGGGAGGAAATCCCATTTCGACCGACTTAGTTCGGTATTTTTTGGTAAAAATAGGGTTGGTACTCCGGCAGTAGCTGAGGATGTAGGATTTTTATCAAGTCTTTTAGAATCAAGTCGGGGCGCAAATAGCCCAATTCAAAATACTCCAAACCTCCTGTTTCTCCTTTCTTGGCAGTGTAGGTATACAATTCCCCTGTCTGCCAAGCAGCAAAGGCTTGGTAGCGCGGTTCACGGGTTCCCATCTCAGCTCGTGAGGCAAAGTCTGCCGCCCCAATCCAAATTGGAGCTGAGCTGGCCTGGTCCAGTACGTACTCGTAATTGAGTTGCAGGCTGCCAGAACCGGCATTTTCTTCAAATGCATAGTTCCCTCCTGCTTGGCTGAGGAGCTGTGCTGCCCAGCTGTCCGCACTAGGTGCATACCAGATGTCCTGATACATCACGCCGCTGAGTACCCTAGGTTTGTCTTTTTCCGGTATCGAACTCGCCAGGCTTGTTGCTTCGTTATAGTCTTTTTTGATTTCTTCAAATTGGGCCGAGGCTCCCGCATAGTTTCCTAAAAGTACCCCTGAAAATTTGATCCATTCGGCTCTGCCTAAGGGGTTTTGCTCCACATATTCCCCATTGATGAGGGCAGGGATACCTGCCTGCTTGAATATATCCAAGTACCGAAGATCTTCCCCCAAGGTGGAAATCATGATCCAATCAGGTTGTAGGTCCAAGACCAACTCTGGATTTGCCGAAGGCCCTGAACCCAGGTCCTGAACTTTTCCTGCCGCAATTCGCTGCCGTGCAGCCCGAGAGGAGATCAGATCGAGTTGGGGAAAGCCTACCAGCAGATCGGTCTGCCCCAAGGCATCCAAATGGGGTACTTGGGTGGTAGAAGTCAGCACGACTTGAGCGATGGGAAGTTGAATGACTGCGTCG
>CAMDEU010000163.1 GCA_945897085.1 Spirosoma fluviale
GAATGAAAAACCGTTTTCAGGATATAGCCTCAATTGACTTCTATCAAAACAAAAAGTTAGTGAAATGGCTGATTTTTTTAATCTCTCTTTTGCTGGGGCTGGGATCGATAGGATATACTCACCGACTTGTGGAGGAACTGCGAGAGCGTGAAGACAGGCAAATTCGTGTATTGTCAGCGGCCTTAGATTATGCAGCCACTACTTCAGAGAATCTGACCTTTATCAATCAAGAGATTATTCAGCAGAACTATTCATTTCCCATCATCATGGCCGATGAGCAAGGGAATCCGATTGACTTTAGAAATATAGCGTTCAAGAATAGTAGGAATCAGGCAGATTCCATGCAGGTTCTGAAAGAGGAGTTGTTGGAAATGCAGGAGGATTATCCTCCGATTGTGCTGCAAGAAGCAGCTATTCGGATTTACTACCGGAATTCTGAGTTGCTGACCAACTTGAAGTATTATCCCTACATCCAATTGGCGGTGATTTTACTTTTTGGTCTCTTGGTATATGTTGTCTTTAATCAAAGCAAGCTTTCAGAGCAAAATCGGGTATGGGCTGGGTTAACGAAGGAAACTGCACACCAGCTGGGCACGCCTATTGCCTCGCTGATGGCCTGGATGGATTACCTAAAAAATTCTCCTGTTTGGGATGAAAACCAGGAAATCATTCAGGAAATGGACAAGGATGTGACCAAGCTTCGGGTAGTCACGGAGCGATTTAGTAGCATCGGGAGTAGACCTGTGATCCAGCCAGAAAATGTTTATGAAATTATCGAAGAGGGGGTCTCCTACCTGAGGCCTCGGATTTCCACTAAAGTAGATTGGGAGATCCAAGCTGATTCCAAGGATTTAGTCGCCTTGTTAAACAAGCCGCTTTTTGATTGGGTGATAGAAAATGTTTGCAAAAATGCGGTGGATGCAATGAAAGGAAAAGGGGTGATTCGCATTTCGCTTTTCCAAGACAATGACAAATTTGTGGGTATTGATATCAGCGATACAGGGATGGGGATTGAGAAAATGAAGTTCAAAAAAGTGTTTACGCCAGGATTTTCCTCCAGAAAAAGAGGCTGGGGACTAGGCCTCACCTTATCCAAGCGTATCGTGGAGGGCTACCATGGCGGGAAGATTTTTGTCAAGCAGTCTGAACTAGGAAAAGGCACTACTTTTCGCATTCTACTCCCAGTTCCTTTGTTGGAAGGAACTCCCTTCAAAAGCAAAGGAATGTGGGATGGGGTTTGAGCAATTAGCTGAAAACTAGCAGCTGAAAAATGCCTGCAGCAAAGGAGAAAGCTGCTGAACTGCAACTTAAAAAAATGGGGTTCATTCATTTTTAGCTACATTTGCTGCCTGAATTTTAGCTGTAATGAGTTTATCAACCGAAATTAATAAACGTAGGACCTTTGCCATCATTGCTCACCCGGATGCTGGGAAGACTACCTTAACCGAAAAATTGCTGCTTTTTGGAGGGGCGATACAGACGGCAGGAGCAGTAAAATCAAACAAAATTGATACGGCTACCAAGTCTGACTGGATGGAAATTGAAAAGCAGCGAGGAATTTCCGTTGCAACTTCGGTGATGGGCTTTGAGTACAAGGACATCAAAATCAATCTCTTAGATACTCCAGGTCACCAGGATTTTGCAGAAGATACTTACCGAACCCTGACTGCTGTGGACTCGGTTATCATGGTGATTGACTGTGTCAAAGGAGTAGAGATCCAAACAGAGAAGCTGATGGAAGTTTGCCTCATGCGGAAAACCCCAGTGATATGCTTTATCAATAAACTGGACCGTGAAGGTCGTGACCCATATGATTTATTGGATGAGGTGGAGGCCAAGTTGAAAATAAAAGTTCGCCCACTTTCCTGGCCCATTGGGATGGGAAAGGGATTTAAAGGGGTCTATAATTTATACGAGAAGAAGCTCAACCTATTTACGCCTTCGCAGCGGAAGTTGAGTGACGATCGGCAGGTGTTTGAAAACCTAGATGATCCCCAGTTGGATGGACTGATTGGTCCAGGCAATGCCAAGCAGCTTCGAGAAGATGTGGATTTGATCGAAGGAGTATACCCTGATTTTGAGGTGAACGATTACCTAGAAGGCAAAATCGCCCCTGTATTTTTTGGTTCTGCCGTGAATAATTTCGGGGTGAATGAAATGTTGGACACCTTTATCCAGATTGCTCCGATTCCTCAAAGTAGGGAAACGGATATTCGAAAAGTAGCGCCTGAGGAATCCAAGTTTTCAGGTTTTGTGTTTAAGATCCATGCCAACATGGATCCCAACCACCGAAACCGAATTGCCTTTTTGCGAATTTGTTCTGGGAAGTTTGAGCGGAACAAGCCTTACAATCACGTGCATGGACCGAAGCCCCTTCGTTTTTCCAATGTGACTCAGTTCATGGCGCAGGACAAAGAAATCATTGACGAAGCTTTTCCGGGGGACATTGTTGGTTTGTACGATACGGGTAACCTTAAGATTGGAGATACGCTTACAGAGGGTGAAAACTTAGTTTTCACAGGAATCCCTAGTTTCTCTCCCGAGATCTTCCGGGAGGTAGTCAACAAGGATGCGATGAAGACCAAGCAGCTGGAGAAAGGACTCAAGCAGCTCATGGAGGAAGGGGTGGCCCAATTGTTTACCTTCGAGATAGGTGCCAGAAAAGTGGTGGGCACAGTGGGGCAACTGCAGTTTGAAGTGATTCAATTTCGATTGAAAAACGAATACAATGCGACGGTAGCGTTTCAACCAATGAACTTGTACAAGGCCTGCTGGATCAGCTGTGCAGACAAGAAGCAATTGGATGAGTTTGTCCGCTCCAAAAACCGCTACATCGCACGGGACAAAGACGACAAGTTGGTCTTTATGGCCGAGTCTAAATCCTGGCTACAGATGGTCCAGGACAACTACCCAGAAATCGAATTCCACTTTACTTCGGAGTTTTAAGGAAAAAAAGATAGCCTCGAGCTGTCTTTTTTGTTGCCTATTTTTTAAGGTAATCCTGGTAGACTTGACTGGAGACTTGAAGATCAAATAAAGGATCGGTGATAAGGGATACTAGAATTAGAATTGCCAGTAGCAAAATTTTGGTCACCAAGTTTTGCTCACTTTTTATTTAATTTTTTAGATAAATAAATCTGTAAACTCAAATTTTCTCCCATCAAAAAGCCCTTT
>CAMDEU010000164.1 GCA_945897085.1 Spirosoma fluviale
AAATTCTCGCTTCCGACGCGCTTGCAAAGTTCGATCCCCCAAGCAGACTTATCGCACATGTAATCTTTGTGATCTACCCGGCTATTGAGCAATTCCATGTTGAGGATCACCCCGTGCTTTTCGGCTTGGCTAAGGATTTTTTTGATCCCAATCTCGCAGTTTTTCAATCCAGTTTCATCGTCCATGCCGCGTCTATTTCCTGAAAAGGCAATGATGTTTTTGTAGCCTGCCTTTTGCACAAGAGGGATCAATTCTAGGTAATTTTTTTCCAGCTGAGCATGATTTTTGGGCTCATTGAATCCATCCGCTATACCCAGCTCGGCGCCATTGCACATGGAGCAGTGGATGTCGTATTTTTTGAGGAGTTCCCAGTTGGCAGGACTGATCAAGTCAATGGCACCCACCCCTACGGATTTGATTTGAGCGCAGAGCTCTTCCAAACTAAGTGGGCGCATGGACCAGGCACAAACGCCGTGGTTGATATTGCCCTTGAGTGCAAGCGCTCCCTTTTCTTTGAAGTCAAAAGAAGCAAGGGTTCCCATGGCAGCTCCGCCAAGGATCATTTTTTTGAAGGAATCGCGTCTTCCTGAATTGAAAGTCATGTTGTCTGGGGGTTAGTTTAGGCTTTTAATTTTTTCTGGTTTGAAAACAGCTATGAAAAATAGGAAAACCAAGGCGGAAATCCCAGCGGGAATCAACCAAATTAATTTCCAATTGTGTTGCCCCGCTTCGATTAGGTAGAAATTGGAGACTTGACCTGCTACCCAAAATCCAAAGCCCATTCCTATTCCGTAGGTAGCAAGCGTGATTAACCCTTGTGCGGCGGACTTGTATTTTTTACCCGCATGGGCATCGGTATAAATTTGGCCACTGACAAAAAAGAAATCGTAACAAATGCCGTGCAGAATGATACCGGCAAGTAGCATCCAAGTTCCGCTTCCCGTATCTCCAAAAGCAAAGAATAGGTAGCGGATGACCCAGGCTAGCATCGCTAAAGCAAGTGTATTTTTTAAACCATATCGGGTAAAGAAAAAGGGGAGGGCCAAGAGAAAAAGAATTTCAGATACTTGACCAAGAGCCATTTTCCCAGTTGAATTTGCTACGCCCAGCTCCGTCAAAAATGGGCTTGCATTTTGGTAGTAAAACGCCAAGGGGATACAGATGAGGATGGAGGACAGGAAAAAGATGGCGTAGTTTCTATGTGTGAGTAGGCGAAGGGCGTCCAAACCCAAAATATCTTTTAGCAGAAAGGGGTCACTTGTCTTTGCTTGCGGGGGAGTGGCAGGGAGGGTAAAGCTGTAGAGGCCGAGAAGCAGCGATACCCCTGCCGCCAACTTCCAGGTATTTTGCAATAGTCCTGCAGTCAATCCCTGCGGGCTATCCCAGGCCAAAGCGGAGATTAAAACCCCTGCTGCTACCCAACCCAATGTTCCCCAAATCCGAACTCCTGAAAACTCTTTTTCAGGCTGCTGCATTTGATTGAAGGAAATGGAATTGACCAAGGCGAGGGTAGGCATAAATAGGATCATGTAGGCCAGTAGTATCGGGAAAAAACTACCGAAATCTACCGCCTCGTGGAGTCCATACAGCAAGAGTGCCCCGACAAGGTGGATGACACCTAAAATTTTTTGTGCTTGAAAATAGCGGTCTGCGATAAGCCCCACCAAAAAAGGAGCGAGTATGGCTCCGAGAGACTGGGTAGAAAATGCCAGAGAGATATCCTGGTCTTTTGCTTGGATGTTGGCGCCTAAAAAAGTGCCCATTGTCACGTACCAGGAACCCCAGACAAAAAACTCGAGGAACATCATCAGCGAAAGTCTAATCTTGACAAAAAGTGGCATAAGCTGCAAGGGGTTAGGTTTGTGCTGTTTTTTTGGAAGGAAAATTTAAAATTTTGATCTTTTTGCAGTAGTTTACCCATCTTCTTTGAGAATCTAAAGAAAGAGACCAAAAAATTTTGATTGAGCCGTTCATAGAATAGTCAGACTGCTGGTCATAAAACCGCTGTTTTCAACGAGGAAAGCACGAAATTTCAGTAAGATCCTTGTTTAAAGTTTTCAACCTAATCCCAATTTAATTTAGTACCCATGTCGACTACAAAAAAATTGAAACTTGGCCTCGTTGGAGGTGGTCCCGGCTCATTTATTGGAGCGATTCACTTGAATGGGGCTTTAATGGACGGTATGTTTGAATTGGTGTGTGGCGCCTTCAGTTCCGATCCCGCCAAATCCATCCAAAAGGGCAAGGAACTTCGCCTCGATTCTTCCCGTGTGTATGGGAGCTATGACGAGATGTTTGCCAAAGAATCCCAGATGCCCGAAGGAGAGCGCATGGATGTGGTGGCGATTGTTACGCCCAACAATATGCATTTTGACCCTACCGCAAAGGCCTTGCAACATGGATTTCATGTGGCTTTGGATAAGCCCTTGACGCTCAACTACCAAGAAGCCCAGGAGCTGTATCGCATCGTAAGCCAGTCCAAACAACGCTTTTTGTTGACCCATACCTATACGGGCTACCCGATGATCAAGCAGGCGCGGCAGATGGTTCAGGAAGGGATTATTGGAAAGGTTCGAAAAGTATATGTGGAATATCCACAGGGATGGCTTTACAAGCTCCTTGAAACAGAGAATAACAAGCAGGCAGAATGGAGAACAGATCCAAAGAGAAATGGTCTTGCGGGATGCATGGGAGATATTGGAACCCATGCTTTCAATATGGCAGAATATGTCACTGGGGAAAAAGTTTCCCAGATCTGCGCTGACCTCTACATTAAGATTGAAGGGCGACCTATCGATGACGATGGGGTGGTCCTGCTTCGATTTGAAAATGGTGCATCCGGAGTATTGATGGCTTCGCAAACCGATACTGGATGTGAAAATAACCTCAAAATCCGCGTGTATGGAGAAAAAGGAGGCTTGGAGTGGGAGCAGGAATTGAACAATTCACTTACCGTTCGCTTCCCGAATGTCCCAGCCCAAATTTACCGAGCAGGCACAGGATACTTAGGTTCCTTGGCACAAGAAAATACCCGTACGCCGGCTGGCCATCCTGAAGGCTATGTGGAGGCATTTGCCAATTTGTATCGAAATTTTGCCCGCTGCATCTATGCGGATCGGGAAGGAACTACTCCCAAATGGGAGTGGGAGGATTATCCTGGCATCGAAGA
>CAMDEU010000165.1 GCA_945897085.1 Spirosoma fluviale
GATAAATAGGAAGGAAGGACTACCTCGATGCGTAATTCGGGTTCCTCGTGCGGAATTCCTGCTTGGCCCAAGGTAGGATTAGCGTTTTCTGAAGGGGTAAATCTCCCCAAACCTTCACTGCTGAAGGAGCAGTCCTTGTATTCCCCAATCTGTCCTGCACCCGCTTGAAACACTGCTGCAAGCACCTGCTCTTTGTTGGCGGTGGGTACAAAAAACACCAAGTTACTCAGCAACTGCTTCTTAGGTTGTAGGATGCGCGTTTGCTCCAAGCCCAGCCGGTCCGCAATGCGCTTGTTGACTCCACCCGACACATGATCTAGATTGGTATGGATCGCAAAAATGGCCACATTGGCCTGAATAGCCTTGATAAGCGTGCGCTCCACGTAGGTTTTGCCAGTAATGCTTTTCAGACCTTTGAATACAATGGGATGATGTGCTACGATCAGGTTGGCACCTTGCTGAATGGCTTCTTCTACCACCGCTTCCGTGCAGTCTAGCGTACAAATCACCCCGGTAAGTGGCCAATTTCGATCTCCACAGATTAAGGTGGCATTGTCGTAGGACTCCTGGTAGGCTGGAGGCGCGATCTGGTCGAGGAAGGAAAGTATATCCTGAATGCGGTATCCCATTTTTTTCTTTAATTTGAACAAAAATAGCAATTCTATTCAATGCCTTGGTACGCCTACCTTCTTGCTCCGGCAGCTTTTCTTTTTCAGGGGATCACTGCGGTACGAAATTTTCTGTTTGACCGGGGGCTGCTGCAAAGTCAAAAAGCACCTATGCCTACGCTGGTGGTCGGCAACCTGTCGGTTGGGGGCACAGGAAAAACTCCCTGGGTAGCATTTTTGGTGGAGTTACTTCATCAAGAGCGATTGCTAGGAACCCTGAGCAGGGGTTATGGACGGAAAACAAAAGGCTTTCTGCAGGTGCAGTCGGACAGTTCGGCAGCGGAAGTTGGAGACGAACCCTTGCAACTCTTCACGCATTTTAAAGGAGAAATCCCCGTTTTTGTGGGGGAAGATCGGGTAAGCGCCGCGCAAAAAATTCATCAACTGCTTCCTAACCTCCAACTCCTTGTATTGGACGATGCCTTTCAACACCGCAAGCTGGATCCACACTTCAGAATTTTGCTTACCTCCTATGCTTCTCCTTTTAGTACCGATCACTTGCTCCCAATGGGTAGGTTGAGAGAGTCTAGAGCGGGAGCCAAGCGTGCGGATATGGTGGTGGTGACCAAGTGCCCCGCCAAATTGAGTTTGGACGAAAAAAATAGGTTGACCCAAGGCTTGGGCACTTACTTGAATGTAGGTGCCGATCTCTTTTTTTCTTCGATAACCTATGGGTTGCCCTATCAAGTTTCAGGACCTCTCCGGGCGAGCTTTTCGAAGGTAATCGCCCTTTCTGGACTTGCGGACAACCGTCCTTTCATGGATTACTGCCAACAGAATTTTAAGGTGGTGGAAACTTTTTCCTTTCCCGATCACCATCCCTATGCGGAACTCGATGCAGAACAGATTGCAAACCTCCTGGCCCAAGAAAAAGAAAATGAGGGGGTGCTGCTGACCACAGAAAAAGATGCGGTGAAACTTAAATCATTGGCCCGTTCGGGAATGTGGGCGAAAATTCCGATTTTTGCACTGCCGATACAGGTAGCACTAGACCCAAGTCAACAGGAACTGCTGCTAGATAGGCTACGAAAAAACCTTCTTCACCCGTGATCAGGAAGCTCCTCAGTCTTTCGGTATTTATTTTCCTAGTCGCAGCACAAGCTGCTTTTGGACAGCGCCCTCTTCCTCGTCCAACACAACCTGTAAATCCAGGTAATCCAGCTGCTGCCCGTCCGGGGAAACAATTGGCTGATCCCAAAGACGTTGAAGAACAGGAAGGACCTCGTACGCTGCTTGACGACAGTACCAAGCAGGTATATGGTCCCAAGACCACGCTCTATTTTTACGAGCAGGCCATCAAGCGCAACAGCCTCGTGCTGTATGAGTTAGATACGCTGCTCAATAATTTCCATAGCTACGACCCAGTGGCCAAGTCGGGATGGAAGTACCAAGACTTGGGTAACATTGGATCTGCTGCCAAGCCGGTCTACTTTGGACTACCTGAACAAATCGGTTTGAGCTCTGGCTTTGATGCCTACGACCTTTATTTCAAGGACCCTTCTCAGCGTAAATTTTACGATACCAAGTCATCCTTTACAGAAATGGCCGCATTTTTTGGGGGTGGGCATCGAAATTTACTTGATCTTTCCTTTGCGCGAAATGTGAATCCGCGCTGGAATATTGGATTTGATTTTTCCACGCAGCGGGTGCGCAAAACCCTGAATCCTTCCAAAAGGGAGGATAATATGGTAGTGCAAAATGCCTATTCCTTGCATACCAACTACCGATCTGAAAATGGCAGGTATTGGCTGTTGGGTTCCTTTTCTCGGATGAAACATGTAGTCAACGAGATTGGGGGCATCATTCCTGCCGCAGTGGATTCTACCTCGCTCTACTTTACCTACGAAGATGCCAAGGTTTGGCTGCAGCAGTCTAGAGCGCGGGAACTACGTCAAGAGTACCACCTGTACCAGGAATTCAAACTCGGCAATGGACTGCAGTTTTACCATGTGCTGGATCGTAAAATCCAAGCCCTCGTATTTGAATCCTTGCTTAGCGGTTCGGACGGGTTGTTTTTTCCCAAAGAGCGCTTGATTGACCCGGACAGCACCCTGCATCGGAACGATTTTGCGGAGTGGAGAAATGAGTTGGGAATTAAGGGTACTGTCAAGCAGTTTTATTACAACAGTTTTGTCAAGCTTCGAAATGGCAACCGCTGGTCTCCGCAATTGGCGGATCCTACCCGAACCTTTACGGAGGTCTATATTGGAGGGGAGCTGATCGGTAAGCTTTCCGATACATGGCAGCTACAGGCGGATGGGGAGTATTTGTTGCCGGGGAATTTTCGATTGCATGGGCTATTTATTTCTCCATGGCTGGATGTAGACTATACCAAGGCCCTGTACAAACCGAGTTTATTTCATCAGCAGTACCGCGGCAATCACCGGGAGTGGAGCAACGACTTTAGCGACATCGGGGTGGATCAGAT
>CAMDEU010000166.1 GCA_945897085.1 Spirosoma fluviale
TAAGACTTCAAGGTGTGAGCCACTACGCGGGTGGAATATTGCTCCCAAAGTGGATTGCCTTCCTTGCCGTAATACGACATGGCCATCACGTCCTTGCCGCCTTGCTTTACCGCCATGGCATCCCAGATGAATTTACGGGAAGAGGTCCATGCAAAATCACGTACGTTATCTGCTTTGAATACCCAGGTTTTTTTGTCTGCTGATTTTTTCTTTTCCAAGGCTGTAGCTTCTGCCTGGGTACGGATGATGACAGGAGCGTCATAAGTTTGCTTTGCCTTATTCCAGCGCTGCATTTCGGTAGCAGAAAGCACCTCCTCTGGGTTTTGAAGTACACCTGTAGCGCCGACCATATGGTCTGCAGGTACGGTGATGCGCACTTCATAGTCACCAAAGGTGAGTGCAAATTCCCCTCGACCTAGGAACTGCTTGTTTTGCCATCCTTGAAAATCAGAATAGACTGCCATGCGTGGAAACCACTCGGCCATGGTGTAGAGGTAGTTGCCATCCTTCGGAAAATACTCGTAGCCTGGACGTCCATTAATAAATCCTACGCGATCCGTGATGTTGAAACTCCAGTCGATGCTGAATTGAATCGTTTCCCCTGCTTTCAATGGCTTGGGTAGGTCGATGCGCATCATGGTCTTGTTGATGGCTACGTTGAGGGGCTTTCCGGAAGCATCCTGGATGGAGAGGATCTTCACGTCGTAGTCGTCCGAATGCCAGAGGATACCTTCCAAGGTGCGGAGTGTCATGTCGGGACCGATGCTAGATTCAGTCACTTTTGGAGTGTCGGAATCCTTGCCTCGGTTGTTCTGATCCAGTTGCAGCCAAAGGTAAGTTAGGACATCAGGGGAATTGTTGATGTAGGTGACGGTCTCCTTGCCCTTGATGGACTGGTTGGCATCGTCTAGCTCTACATCAATCACGTAATTGGCCTGCTGCTGCCAGTACAGGTGGCCAGGTGCACCTGAAGCGGTGCGGTACACATTGGGTGTGCGGAGCATTGGACCCAACTGCTCAAAGCGGATCCCGTGATTTTGCTCGGTATGCTGGGCTAGCGCCGGGAAAAAGGCAGCGCAAGCAAAAAGGGCGAGGGCGACTATTTTTTTCATAAAGGGGATTGACTCAAAGTTAAGAAGAGAAAGGTACGGGTTTCTAAAAAGAAATGAAGTGATGGAAATTACCAAAATTTGGTTTGCAGGAGCAACATGCAGGCTACACCCAAAACAAAGGCAGAAACAATCAGGGTCCACTCCTTGCGGTTCATTCCTGCCAGATGGACTAAAGAGGTGAGCAGTAGAAATGCCGCTACAATGACGATTTGCCCAACTTCTAGCCCCACATTGAAGGCGAGTAGGGGTTGCCAAATGCTGGCTTCTTTACCCAAGAGCGTACGGAGGTAATTCGCAAAGCCCATTCCATGGATTAATCCAAATATAAGGGCTAAGAGGTAGTTGAGCTGGATTCCCTTGCCGTTAGAGGGCTTGGGTTTTACTAGGGTAACAAAGGCGGTAAATGCGATGGTAACCGGAATTAAAAACTCAATGATTTCCGCAGGGATTTGGATAATCTGGAAGGCAGCAAGTGCCAAAGTAAGGGAGTGGCCTAAGGTAAATGCGGTGATGAGCAGGAGAATTTTCACCCAATCCCGAGCCACATATACTGCGCAAAGTGCAAGGATAAACAAGATATGATCAAACCCCTGGAGGTCTAAAATATGTTGTAATCCAAGCTTAAAGTAGAGTTCAAATGAATTCATATTCGTAGAAATACTTCTAAAAGAAATAAATAACCCCCAATATTACGGGATAATTACCACAAACGGCACAAACCGCGTAGCAAATGCACCTTGGCATACTTTCACTAACCCTCTGGACCTGGATGACTTTTCTACATCCCTTTTTTATCACGCTCACTGAGGTAAGGTTCAACCCCAGCTCCAAAAATATGGAGGTTGCCCAGAAAATTTTCTGGGACGATTTGGAGGTGTCTTTGAGTAAGGAAGCTGGAGGGGCCGTGGATTTTTTGAAGCCCAAAGACAAGGCTAAGTTAGAAAGCCAAGTAAAGGCCTACCTCCTCAAGCATACCCAAGTTTGGGTCAATGGGAAAATGGTTCCACTCAGCTATGTGGGTTATGAAGTAGAGGAAGATGCCGCCTGGTTTTATTTGGAATCAGGCATTACGGTAGTTCCAACTACCGTAGAGGTACAAAATACCCTGCTGCTGCGAGAATTTGCCGGACAGCAAAACATCGTCCATGTGTACCTGAACTCCAAGTCTCCCAAGAGCCTTTTGCTTGGGGAAGGGAAGGAGAGAGGAAGGATTATTTTTTAGTATCAAGTATCAAGTAGCTAGTATCAAGATTCAAGAGATTATACTAAAAACTGTACGAGGTACCAAGTACAATGTACAATGTACTAAGATGCTTAAGGAGCAGATTTCAGGTTTTAATGCGAAATCCTACTTCGATATTCTTCGATCGGCGTTCGGTGTTCGACATTAGTTTCCAATCCGTATTTCGCCTGCCCGCCTGCCTACGGTAGGTAGGCCGCGGTGGGTACTTCGTATTTCTACTTCGTACTTTGTACCTGGTACTTAGTACATTTTCTCAAATATCCTCCTAAAGCTCGTTGCCTCGGCGATTCGTCCATGCAATTCGGAGATGGCGACGCGCTCTTGCTCCGTGCTGTCGCGGTGGCGGATGGTGACGGTGTTGTCTTCCAAGGTTTGGTGATCCACGGCGATACAGAAAGGAGTTCCGATCAGGTCCTGGCGCGTGTAGCGCTTGCCGATTGATCCAGAATCTTCGTAGATGATGTTGAAATCGTACTTGAGTAGCTCCAAGATTTCCTGTCCTTTTTCGGGCAAGCCATCCTTTTTGATGATGGGAAGAATCGCCGCTTTCACCGGAGCAATCGCTGGGTGTAGCTTCAAGTAGATTCTACTTTTTTCCTCAGAAGTTTCCTCGGTGTAGGCATTGCAAAGTGTCAACAAGAACAAGCGATCCGCTCCAATGGAGGTTTCGATCACATAAGGAATGTAGTT
>CAMDEU010000167.1 GCA_945897085.1 Spirosoma fluviale
AATGACTCCGGTTTCATTATTCGCCCACATCAAACAAATCATCTTGGTATGCGGCTGAATGCTTTGCTCCAACAAGTTCAAATCCACCTCTCCATCCGAATTAACAGGCAAATAAGTGACCGCTGCTCCTCTTCTCTGAATTTCCGCCATGCTGTCCAATACGGCCTTGTGTTCGGTATGACAGGTAATGTAATGTTGTTTTTCATCAGGAAATAAGTCAAAAACCCCCTTGATGGCCAAATTGAGAGATTCTGTGGCGCCTGAAGTGAAAATGAGTTCCTTGGACTTGGCTCCAATCAATTGGGCTACTGCCTCTCGGGCATCTTCCACGGCCTGCTCCGCCACCCAACCGTAGGGATGACTTTTGCTGGCTGCATTGCCAAAATGAACACCGAAAAATGGGAGCATGGCAGCAATCACCTCTTCTGCGCAAGGGGTGGTAGCATTGTGATCCAGGTAAATCGGGTAATTCATGTCCCTAAACTACTGCTTTTACTTGTTTTTTGAAGCGTTGAAAACTCGATTTCCCTACCTTTGGCTTCCCATGCAAGAATCTTGGATATTTGATTTCCCTTTTGACCGGCCTACATCCGAAGCTTGGTCCTGGCTCATGCAAACTCAGCAGCGAGACTTGGGTATCTTTCTGTCCTACTACTACAAAAGACAAGGAGCGGTAGTTGAAAAGGTCCAATTGAAGACTGTCCCACAACTGGATACCCAAAATAATGGCACCCTCTGCCTAGGGTTTGAGGTGGTTTATTTCAATGCCTGCCAAGATTTGCATGAAACTCAAGCGGAAGAAATGAAGCTGAGCTATCAATTCGATGCAGCCAAAAAGACCCTAAACCTCCTTGGCGCCTATTGGCCCAGTCGTGAGCCAGATGAAATTTAAGCATGCCCTAGTCTTTTGCTTTGCGATTGGAATTCCTTGCATTTGACGTATTTTTGACAGCGAATTTAAGATTATGAAAGAAGCTACCGAATCCCTGAATTTCATAGAACACATCATCGAAGAAGACCTGGCCAATGGTTTTCCAAAGGAGAAATTGTGCTTCCGCTTTCCACCGGAACCTAATGGCTACCTGCACATCGGCCATGCGGCATCCATCTGCTTAAACTTTGGTTTGGGTGAGAAATACGGTGCTCCTGTCAACCTTCGATTTGACGATACAAATCCTGCCAAGGAAGAACAAGAATATGTAGACGCCATCAAGCGTGACATCGCCTGGTTGGGATTTAACTGGGCCAACGAATGCTATTCCTCTGATTATTTTCAGCAATTGCACGATTGGGCGGTCTTGTTGATCCAGCAAGGCAAAGCTTATGTAGATCAGCAATCCTCTGAGCAAATCGCCGAACAAAAGGGCACGCCTACTAGCCCAGGTACGCCTAGCCCATTTCGGGATAGATCTGTTGCCGAGAATTTGGACTTGTTTGAGCGCATGAAAAATGGAGAATTTGCACCAGGAACATACCTGCTTCGTGCGAAGATCGACATGGCTTCTCCAAACATGCACATGCGGGATCCAATTTTGTACCGCATCATCCATGCACACCACCACCGCACAGGAGATACCTGGAATATTTACCCCATGTACGATTGGGCACATGGAGAGTCGGATTACCTCGAGCAGGTTTCCCATTCCATCTGTACCCTAGAATTTAAAGCACACCGAGAATTGTACGATTGGTACTTGGATCAGATCATCGATCCTACCCTACTTCGTCCCAAGCAGCGGGAATTTGCGCGTCGTAACCTGAGCTTCACGGTGATGAGCAAGCGTAAGTTGCTCGAACTGGTACAAAAGAAGGTAGTAACGGGATGGGATGATCCCCGCATGCCGACCATTTCTGGTTTGAGAAGACGAGGCTATACTCCTGGCTCCATCCGCAACTTCAGTGAGGTGGCTGGTATTTCTCGAAGAGAAAATGTAACAGACGTATCCTTGCTTGAATTTTGTGTGCGTGAGGACCTAAACCAAAGCGCTACCCGTGTAATGGCGGTATTAAACCCCATCAAAATAGTCCTTCAAAACTATCCGGAAGGGCAAGAAGAAATTCTGCATTTGGAAAATAATCCAGAAAAAACAGATGCAGGAACGCACGAAGTACCTTTTTCTAGAGAATTGTACATCGAACGCGAGGATTTCAAAGAAGAAGCAGATTCCAACTTTTTCCGCCTTACAATAGGTCAGGAGGTTCGCTTGAAAAGTGCCTACATCATCAAGGCAGAAGCGGTAGTAAAAGATGCAGCGGGTAACCTTCTTGAAATTCACTGCAGCTACGATGCGGATTCCAGATCGGGTTCGGGCACAGAAGCAAGCCAGCGAAAGGTGAAGTCTACTATTCACTGGGTATCTGTGGCGCATGCCATCCAAGCTGAAGTTCGGGAATACGATCGCTTGTTTTTGGATGAATCTCCAGATACCCATGAATCCAAAAGTTACATGGACTTCATCAATCCCAATTCCTTGAAGGTGATTAAAAATGCCTACCTAGAACCACACTTGGCTAAGGCTAGTCCAAACGAGAGCTACCAATTCCAGCGCCTCGGCTATTTTACCTTAGATTCAGATTCGCGTGCAGGACAGTTGGTGTTTAATAAGACGGTAGGATTAAAGGATACTTGGGCGAAGCAAAATGCAGCCACTGCAAACAAGCAGCAGACTGCCGCAAAGCCGGTTACGCAAGCTCCTCAAGAAGCTAAATCAGGGTTGACCGAGATTCAATATATCGGAAAAAAACTGACCAACCTGTCGGGAGATAAGTTGGAAGAGGCACTGAAGGACATCCGAGTTCAAGCAGAAAATGTGACATATGAAGAGTTAGAACCTTTATTTGGCACTGCCGCTAAAAAAGTGGGGACTCGAATAGCTGTTTTGGTGGCCCTTGGAGCCTTGATTGCAAAAGGATTGCCCAAAAACACCGCTATTCAAACTTACATCGATTCTTGCTTGGCAGACGAATCTGCCTTATTGCAAGAGGAAGCAGGAAAGATTAACTAATTCCACTTCCC